>JBKPCC010000008.1:0-92166 GCA_046727215.1 Acidobacteriota bacterium | reverse complement strand
GTCCAATATCCAATGTCAAATAATTTTCTTTTCCATTGAACGCACTCACCGCATCATCGGTGTCGTCTGTCTCTGGTTTGCGGTGCAGTCACGCGGAGAAATCCTCTATCATCCTTGTAGACGCCATACTGCACGTCTCTCATTTCACCGTTGCCTTCCTGCACGCGCACGGTGAAGGATTTGCTGTCACCCCTGCCTTCAATTTTTAGCGGCAAGTAACCTTTGATATCTGGACTGCGATAGGCGGTGTAGTGCTCCTGGTTTCGCTTGTCATAACCAAGCACATATATTCTGTCGAAGTCCGGCTCATCCAGCGTATGCGGCTGGCTGGAACTACTCTTCTCAAGTATCACCCAGCTCCCAGGCTTAGCCTCTTTCGCGGCGTCTTTGTCTTTCCCCGAACCTTCCTTATCGCTCGATTCACCATCCAGTCTCTGCCACGCAACAAACTCGCGACCAGTTCGATAGAAGATGATGTCACTCGGAACAGTTAGCTCAACTTGCTTGCCGTAAATCCATCCGGCAGGAGCCGGTGAAAACGAAGGGGGTAGTCGAACCTTGTACCAGAGCTCGTTGGTCTCTTCAGGTTGGTTCTCATCCTCGTCCACGCGCCCGCCTCGTGTATTCGACTGCTGAGCACTGCCGGCTTTAGGGGCAACATCGCTTTCAATTGTCTCTGAGGACTTCGGCTTGGGCACTCGCTTCCAACCAACAATTTGAAAAGCAGAGCCGCTGTCGAGACGCATCATGATGTTCTCGTTTCCACCGCGATCAGGTGACAAACGCAAATTCGAACTCGCGCGCAACTGGCCGGTCGCCTGTGCGGGTACCTCTTTATCTTCGTCAGCCAGCTTCTTTGAAGTTTGCAACACGTCATCCGGCATGACATTACGCGCCTCAATCCAGCCTTCGATGCTCTCCTCATCGTGTGCACGCACACGGAGCCACCGTTCCTTCTTACTATTGTCCGTTGGATCCGGCACGTCGGTGGTTTCGAGAATTTCGACCGCATCTCCTCGGTTCACTTCGAGGAGGTCTGCAGCCACTACCGCCGTAGAACTACGAATCTGTGCCCTGCGTGCGACGACGACACCACCATCGTTTCGTTTCGCAAGCGTGTTGCATCCCGTGAATAGGGCCAACAATCCGATGAGCAAAGCGGCGCGTGCAGAAAAAGTTGAATTTACGAATTGCATCATGAAGTAAGCGCTAACCTTTGAAGCCTAGAGAACGCAAGAGCCGTCGCTGAGCGGAATTCAGGTTGCGGTTTATTACCAATTGTGTATCCGAACCAGGTGATTGGATGCGCAGCCCGTACTGATTGACGAATGCATCCAAGTGTATTGCGGCGTTCCCAACAGCGTACGACTCTATGAGCTGATTCGCCCCGTATGCGCTCAGCGTCTTAATTATAACTTGGTTTGCGTCCTGTGGCTTGCCGTCATGCTGTTTAAACAAGGAGCGATAAACGTCATCAATCGATAATGCTCCCTCGCTCTGGGTTCTGACCGTCAGATCATACATAAATGCAAGTAGCATTGCTTTGTCATTAACTGCCGCTGAACCGCCAGTAAAACGGCGTCGAGATGCGTCTATAAGCGACAGCTGATCGCGATCGAACTGAGCCAGGTAGGATTGATAAACGCGTGACATGGTCCTTAGGTACTCAGGAAAATCGATAAACCTGAGCTCGACGGCTGTGCGAAGCGCCTGATAAAGAGTAAAACCTTCAAAGAACCAATCGTAATCGCCGGTGAACGCAAGGCCATTCGGCACCCACAAATGGAAGAGCTCATGAGTAAGAGCAATTCCCAATTGGGCCAGCGCGATTCGGTGATCACCCTCGTTGAAAACAATCGCGGTAGTACCACCACGAGTTTCCGCATTCCAACGCGCGTTAGAATCGACAGTTCGATACGGCGCCAAAAATAAAGCTGTTTGCTTACGCGGAACGGGGGTAATACTCCTTTCATAGTAGTTGATGATTCGAGCCATCACCTCAACCGCCTGATCATCTGTGAAACTCCACTTGCGCGCCGTGACAAATGTGATCTGCGTCGCTCCAATCATCTTGGTTTTCGTTCGAAGAGACTGGCCGACAAAGAAGACTGCCCTGGCAGGCTCATCGATTACGTAATGACCGCCGCTCGGTTGGGTCGATGAAGATACATTCCAACCAGGTGGCAGCGTGAAGTCCACGCTCAGTGATGTGTTGGTGCCAAGCTCTGGTAACAGATCCGCCAGCATCAGATATCCCATTCCAGCAGCTAGCCATGAGACATGGGCCATGTCGCCTTCGACTTCAGGCGAACCCAAGGTGACGCCGTAACGAAAATGTGTGCCGGATGTACTGGCTCGAAACTCGCCTGGCGCAACTTTCTGGGCCGCGATAGGCTGTTCGTTTTCTTTCCAGACTTCCACTTGGGTAATTCGATCTCCCAGTCCAAGCGCGGTGCCATAACTATTTAAAAACGAAAGTCTCGATATCGGTTCTGAGTATTCCCCGACAATCACAGCACGCGAAGTGTTTTCACCTTCCACAGTGATGTGAACTTTCACCTGCTGGGCATGAACAGTGAAGGTGGCCGCGGAGGAAAAAGATATGAATGAGAGCACTAGGATTCGGTAGATCAATTGTATGAAAAATTGGATTTTAGAGTTGGACCAGCCACGCTAAAATCGCTCGTAAATTTACGTTTGACACTGTGACAAGATGACTTCTATAGTACTCGTCGGACTGTAGCACGGCCTAACAATGGTGACCAGTACACAGACAACCCCGAGTTTTACGAGAAGCTCTGCATTTTCGCGGGCTTTGTCAGTACTTTTGCTCGTCCTGATTGTGTACGGCACCACGGTTGAGGCGGCACATAAGCATGGCGGCATCCCTGCCGCGAAACAAGTCTACGGTGTTTCTCTTTCCGACCCGGGAGAGGCGAAAAACCCGGGGCTGAACCTGGTCGGCTGTGGCGACTGCCTCATTTGTCAGCTGCACCAGAATTTTTCTGTCGCCGTCATAATACTTCGCGCGATTGATGCATCGCGCCCGTTGCGTCCACAGTATGTTGAGACGGTACCTCTTGCCGTCAACTCTCGAAACAACACTCCTCAAACCGGCCGAGCCCCTCCTTTCTCCAGCTAATACGTCGCAGCTCTTCGCATGAGTCGATCGTGCGAACTCTGAAGTATGGGACTGCGTGTGAGCAACCCGCATTTCCGTTACTGCTTAGAACGATTAGTATGGAGGCCAGGCAATGAAGTGCCAAAGGTTAATTAAGCTCTTTCTGCTCCTAATTGTTTTTCCACTCTCTTCCCAATTCATTTTTGCTCAGGCAAGGATCGGCACTGTCCAGGGAACTGTGAAAGATCCAAGCGGAGCGTTGGTACCGAACGCATCGGTGGTGATCACTCAACCGGTTACCGGTTACAAACAAACTACGCAGTCTGATTCTCAGGGACAATTTAAGTTAGTTAACGTTCCATTCAATACCTACAAAGTTCGCGCTGAAGCGGCGAATTTTCAGCCCACTGAACAATCCATCGACGTTGAAAGTACGATTCCAATGAATCTGGATCTGGTGCTGTCCGTCACCGCTGAGACAGCTGCCGTAACAGTCAGCACGGACAATTCAGCAATTCTCGAACCTGATCGTACGTCGTCAGATACGGATCTGAATCAAACGATCCTCGAACGGCCTCTGGGGGCTGCACCGTCTAGAGCTATCGAAAGTATGGTAGCTTCAGCACCGGGTTTTGTAACTGATGACAACGGTCGAATGCATCCGAGAGGCTCCGAGTCACAGGTACAGTATGTCGTTGACGGAGTCCCCGTCACGGATAACCTCTCCGCAATTTTCTCTACGAGTCTGGATGCTCGCACGTTACGCACGGTGGAAGTGCTGACGGGCGGGATACCGGCAGAGTTTGGAGATAAACTCGCTGGAGTGATCAACGTAAACACTCGCTCTGGCCTTGAAGGTCCAACCCAAGGCGGGATTTCACTCTCGGGCGGAAGCTTTTCAACTGGAGAAGTCGCTGCTGATTTTGCGACTCATACAAAACGTTTCGGGTTTTTGACAAACCTCTCAAGCAGCACGTCGCAACGTTTCCTCGATCCTCCGACCCTTGATAACTTCCATAACTTCGGTAGGACCGGAAAGGGGTTCTTCCGACTGGATTATCAATTCGACACCAACAACAGTGTTCGAGGTGTTTTTACTTTTGGTGGTTCGAATTTTCAGGTCCCCAACCGGCTTGTGCAGGAACTAGCGGGACAGGACCAACGACAACGTTTGCGAGACAACTCGCAAAACATCACTTACGAACACATCTTTTCACCAAACACACTGGCTCAATTTTCGTTCTTCCATCGTGGAAGTCACGCTGAGTTGAACAGTAATCCCCTGTCGACTCCTGTAGTCGCTTTTCAGGATAGGACCTTGAATAACTACGGCGGAATCGGGTCGCTAACGATGACTCGAGGTAGCCACAACATAAAATTCGGTGGTCAGTTCACTGTTACGCCAATCAAGGAGAACTTCAGTTTTTACCCAACGGTGCACTTCGATGATCTGGTGGACGAAAACGGAAATGTGTTTCCGAATCCGGTAAACAACTTCAACGTAACGAACCCATTTACGTTCATCGGGAATAAAACTGGTAGAACTTTGAGTGCGTATGTACAGGATCGGTTTACTGTCTTCAAGAACTTTACTCTTGACGCGGGCGTGCGGTACGACAACTATCGACTGTTGATTCACGACCAGGCGTTTAGTCCCCGTTTTGCAGTTGCGTATTTTATTCCCCGAACTCAGACAACTCTTCACGCTTCGTACAACCGATTCTTCCAACCTCCCCCAGCTGAGAATTTACTGTTGGCGAGTTCTGCGGAAGCTGCGGCAATCTCTCCCATTGCTGTGTTGCAAGGCATCACAACGGTCGAGCCGATCCTTCCCGATAAAGAACACGCCTTTGAAGTGGGAGCGCAACAATTGCTCAGCAAATACGTGCGCTTAAATCTGACCGTCTATCAAAAGCGGATCAAGAACTTCTCAGACAAGGACCAATTTTTCGAGACAGGTGTGATCTTTCCGATCACCATAGCCTCCGGTCGCGTCACCGGCGAGGAAATGCGGTTGGAAACCACTGACATTCGGGGTTTCAAATTTTCGGGCTCATATGCAAACGCACGAGCGTTTGGCGTCACTCCGATAAATGGTGGACTCTTTCTAGGGGAGAACCCGCAGGACTTATTTGTTCCAGGCTTGAAGTTCGCTAACGACCACGATCAGCGGAATGAAGCGCAATTTCTGCTTGCTTACAATCATCGCCGATCAGGGCTGTATGCCAATTTCTCAGGACGTTATGATTCCGGCGTTCCGACCGATGTTGAGCCAGGCACAACTCTAGCTCAATTTGTCGCGGAAGGCTTTGATCCGCGGCTTTACAACGAAATCGATTTTCAGCGTGGTAGGGTGAAGCCCCGAACGATCCTTGATTTCTCGATTGGCGCTGATTTGAAGCGGAATGATAGGGTGTCAATGAACGTTCAGTTTGACGTTCAAAACCTGACGAACGAACTATTTCTTTACAATTTTGAGTCGGTATTCAGCGGCACACACGTCGGGTATCCGAGGTTATTCAGCGGTAGATTGTCACTCAGATTCAAATAGGTTGAACCTGACCAATTCGTCAGTCGTATTTGCCTCTGGAACCATAGGTTTGTAACGGCAGGCGGCGGCGTGGCGTTCTTTGCGAAATCCTTTAGGTACTTTGCGTTGTAAGCAGTCTAAGCGCAAAGTACGCTAAGGATCTCCACAAAAGAGCATAGAAACGAGAGCAATTTGACGGCAATTGCGGGATCACCAGACATGTAGTTCACCACCGATGCCCGTAGTTCGTTGACACTTAATTAAGGGGGCTCTTAAAATGTGCCGTGTTTTGGCGCCCTTCTTGTTTTCCGCTCCTGGCCTTAACTAATGAGGACTTAGTTGTGAGCCTGGTCAAGATTATCGTCATCACTATCATCGTAATCCTGAGCATTCTCCTGTTCGGGCGCTTCTTTATCTAACCCGAACCGGCTGCATGCACCAGCCCGCGGAACCGTATAAACGAAATCTGCCGCTGCGATGCTCAGTTACCAGAGCATTGTCTGCTCAAATTCTCGCGCTCTTACTGCCCTTCTCCACCCTCGCTCTATACCATCCCTTTCTCGCGTTTTCACAAACTGCGCAGTCTAGCGATGATGTTGTCCGGGTAACGACTGACCTTCTCCTGTTTCCAATACGAATACGTGATAAACATGGGAAGACAATTGCGGGACTCACAGAACGCGACATGACAATCAATGATAAAGACCATGTCATCTCAGCTCTGCACGTTTCTGCCGGCGCCGAACGAGTTGCGCTTGTATTTGCACTCGACCAGTCGGGCAGTTTGAGAGAAATCATCTCCAACCAGCAGGAGGCGGCGCTCGCTTTGTTTCAACGCTTCAACGAGCGATCCCGCGTCGCAGTCGTCCGCTTTTCGGAATCTCCATCGCTCGTATCACCATTTGGTCGCGATACGACGACAGCGCGATCAGCATTTAAGTTTCCGCCGGGCATAAATCAGCGGACGGCAATTTTTGACGGAGCGGATTACGCGATCAGGACATTTGATAACCTCCAGCCGGACCGGGCTGAACGACGCATTGTCATTCTCATAAGTGATGGATTGGATAACGCAAGTACGATTAAGGCGGGTCGTGTGATAGATAACGCAGTAGACAAACATGTTTCGATCTATGTGATCCACTTGCCGCTTTTTGAGCCGCGCGAAGGACATTTGGCCGTGCGTCCGCCCACGAAAGGTTTTCGGGATCTGGCGGAAAAAACAGGTGGCAAATATTTCATGGTCGGAAACCTTGATAGTACTCTAAGCCCGTCGACGAACATCGATTTAACTCCCGTTTTCCAGGCGATTGAAGAAGATCTGCGTAGCCAGTATCTTCTTGGTTTCTATTTGGCGGCAGAAGCGCGAGATGGCCGGCGCCATAGCTTCTCGGTTAGTCTGCCCCCCGGAGTTGAATACTCGGTTGGGAAGCTTGGGTATTCGCGGCAGCATAATTTCAGTGTGAACCTGCCGCCGCAATAAGTGTGGGCAATATATGAAATACTCCAACCCTGATTTAAGGTTCAGCACCGATGTCGGCCGCCGAGCAATTTGGGATCTCTTTGCGTCTTTGCACCTTTGCGTCTTTGCGTGAATCTATGACGTGTTGCACGAGCGGATCCGACGATTTCACACGCTAAGACGCAAAGGTGCAAAACGCAAAGAAGATCTAAAGACCTGCGGAAACTGTGTCAAACCTCGGCACACTACTATCCTGTTTTGACAAAACAAATGACTGACAAAAACGACCAAGGGCTTCGACAAATTAAGCGCGCGCTGATCAGCGTGTCTGACAAGACTGGAATTGTTGAGTTCGCCCGCGAACTCCAGAATTTCAACGTCGAAATAATTAGTACCGGTGGCACTGCAAAGGCGTTGCGCGACGCGGGCATTACTGTGCGTGATGTTTCGGATGTCACCGGCTTGCCGGAAATGATGGACGGACGCGTCAAAACGCTTAATCCGAAAATTCACGGTGGGCTGTTAGGTGTACGCGACAATCCGGAACACCGGTCTGCGATGCAGGAACACGAAATCGAGCCGATCGACCTGGTCGTAGTCAACTTGTACCCGTTCGAGCATATGGTCGCGAGGGAGGACGTTACTCTCGATGAGGCAATTGAACAAATCGACATCGGTGGTCCAGCGATGATCCGCTCCGCAGCGAAGAATTTCAGGGATGTCGCAGTAATTGTTTTTCCCTGGAGCTACCGCGAGATCGTCAATGAAGTGATTGAACGTGGTGGAAAATTGTCGCTCGACACTCGCGCTAAACTTGCGCAGGAAGCTTTCGCAAGAACCGCAGCTTACGATGCCGTGATAATGAGCTACTTGAGATCAAAATTGCCGTCCGAAATACCTGTAATGTCTGCGTTACCAAGAGGTGGAGGGTCCGGTTCTCATATTTTCACAAGTGAGGAGTGGGCAAAAGCCTTTAACGAAAGTGCAGAGAGCTTTCCAGAGCGTGCATTTCTCCTTCTTGAGAAACTCTCAGATTTGCGTTATGGCGAAAACCCTCATCAGCGTGCGGTATTGTATGGACGTCAACATACGCGTGGTGTTTCTCAAGCTGAGTTACTGAACGGGAAGGAGATGTCTTTCAACAACTACGTTGACGCTGATGCCGCCTGGCAGCTGGTTTGCGATTTTGAAGAACTGGGGTGCGCTATCATCAAACATACAAATCCGGCGGGTGTCGGCCTCGGCGAAGATGCTGAAGAGGCGTACCGGAAGGCACTGGCAACCGATCCAGTTTCCGCTTTTGGTGGCATCATCGCGTTGAATAGGAAAGTTGACGAGCGGATGGCTCGGGCGGTGACAGAGATCTTTACCGAAGTCATTATCGCCCCAGAATACGAACCTAACGCTCTTGAAATCCTGCGGTCAAAAAAGAACCTTCGAGTGTTGAGGGCAGCATTATCTGCCAACGATGACGCACTCGAGTACCGTCAGATCAGTGGCGGGATGTTGGTCCAAACGCGCGATACTCACAAATTAAAGGCCGAGGATCTTAAGGTCGTCTCAAAACGAAAGCCTACGGAAGAGGAAATTAGATCCTTGCTATTTGCGTGGACCGTTTGTAAACACACTAAATCAAACGCGATCGTCTATGCTCGTGACGGGCAGACTGTAGGTGTAGGCGCAGGGCAGATGTCCAGAGTTGACTCAGTCAAAATCGGCGCCATGCGCGCTGGGTTACCCATTAAAGGATCAGTGCTGGCGTCTGATGCGTTTTTTCCATTTCGCGATGGTATTGACGAAGCCGCGAAACATGGAATCACCGCTGTGATTCAGCCCGGCGGCTCTGTGCGCGATGAGGAAGTTATAGCGGCGGCGGACGAGCATGGATTGGCGATGGTATTTACGGGAGTACGGCATTTTAAACACTAGTGGATAATCAACAGGCGCATAAGTGAACAGTCAAACAATATCTTGTAAATTCTGTGAATCCTGTCGACGATCCTGCATTAACCTGCAGCTAAGTTTCTCTCCTGGAGGCAACGAAATAAAATGAATAGAACAACCTCGCGAACTGCATGCGCACTGATCTGCATATCGGTACTGCTTTCCATCAACATCTTCGCTCAGGGGGGAGGCACGCTTGGCTCTCCGAAAGGCAAGACGCAACGCGTGAAGTTTGCGCGCGGGCGAACCACAGCAGTTCTGAAAGGAGCAGTTGTTCGTGGTACGCAGGACCGTTACATCCTTGGAGCCCGGGCGGGGCAAAGCATGATTGTGCACGTCACCTCACGTGAGAAGAACGCCGTGTTCACCATTCTGGGCCCAGACGGAGCTGCTTTGACTGGAACCGAAGAAGGCGCAGATGCTACAGATTGGACCGGCGAATTACCGCTTTCAGGCAACTATTCAATATCGGTTTCGCCGTCGCGTGGAAATGCGACGTATACTCTTGAGGTCACGATCAGATAGGGTAAAAATCGGCCCTTGCTCTCCTCGAATACTTGATTGATACTTCAGACAAGAGGTTTAAGTAATGGCGAATGACGAGAATCTTATAGGACGGACCAACGATGGCTTTATTCGCTGCCGTTATTGCGGCCAGCGAAATCAAACACGTGCTGACGGCGGAGAAGCGCGCTGTGGTCGCTGTCGCCTGCCACTTTCTGACGAGCCACACAAAAAATTCGCAGCCCTGCACAAAGATCAATACGTACATCCGGCGGACCGGCGCGCGCTCGCTGCTTTAAAGGCCATCCCCGGTATTGATTCGGCGCTTAAAAAACTGCTCGTCGTGACCGGCGAGTCAGCCATCCGCGTAATTTTTACGGCAAGTGCGGTTAAGGTAACTCCGAAGCAATGCCCGGATCTATATGCGAAACTACAGATCGCCTGTACCACTTTGGGCGTCGACATGCCGGAATTGTTTGTGCAACAGAATCCCATTGTAAATGCGTTCACAGGCGGTGTTGAGAAACCGGTCATTGTTCTGTACTCGCAGCTGATTGAACGGTTAACTGACGAAGAAGTCCTCGCGGTCGTGGCTCACGAGGTAGGCCACATTCATACCGAACACGTCCTCTATCTGACGGCAGCCAGACTGATCGAATTCCTCGCTAAATCAGCAGTCCTGGCCTCTCCGCTAACGGGAATCGTAAAAGAGCTATTGACGTTGACGATGCGCTCGGCGTTGCTGGCGTGGGCGCGTCGAGCAGAACTGTCATGTGATCGCGCTGCGTTATTGGTGACTCAGGATCCTCACGTGATTGGTCGCACGATGATGAAACTCGCTGGAGGCACATACGCCTCACGTGTTGATTATGAACAGTTCTTACAACAAGGACGTGACTTTCAGAAGACGTACGACGAAAAAGCGCTCGATCGTTTCTGGGCTGATGCGATCACCTCAGGCTTAAGTCACCCGTTCCCCGTTTGGCGTGTATCCGAAATTCTCCAGTGGGTTGAGAGCGGTCAATACAAAGAACTGATCACTGGCCAGCCGGAAACGGCCGCCGCTTAGATACGATGCTTAAAGATAAAAGAGGAATCATATTCGGGGTCGCAAACAAGCGTTCCATCGCGTGGGCCACTGCACAGGCGTTGCATAACGCGGGCGCTCGCCTGGCTTTTGCTTACCAGGGCGATCGGCTCAAGGAAAATGTCGAGGGTCTCACTCGTGAATCGATGCCTGACTCTCCCTTGATTGCCTGCGACGTAACCAAACAGGAAGAGGTTGATGAGGCGTTTCGTCAGACGGGGAAGACTTTCGGAGGCCGCCTTGATTTTCTGATCCACAGCATCGCGTTTGCTCCTCGAGAAGCGCTGGACGGCGAATTCCTTACGACAAGTCGAGAAGCATTCCTGACTGCTCTCGAAATCAGTGCGTACTCGCTCAGTCAGCTGGCGCGTGCAGCGGCGCCGCTGATGACCGATGGCGGCAGCATCGTGACTATGACTTACTATGGTGCCGAGAAAGTTGTCGCAGGTTACAACGTGATGGGGGTAGCAAAGGCTGCTCTCGAAGCCAGTGTACGTTACCTGGCAAACGATCTTGGACCGCGAAACATTCGTGTTAATGCTATCAGCGCGGGTCCGATTCAAACGCTATCTGCGCGTGGTGTGGCAGATTTCAGCACAATGTTGAAGCATGCTGCTGAGCGAGCCCCTCTGCGCCGAAATGTTCAGCCTTCAGAGGTGGGAAACACTGCGATGTTTCTTTGCAGTCCACTGGCGTCTGGGATAACCGGGGAAGTGATTTACGTTGATTGCGGCTACAACATTATGGGAATTTAGGCGGAGGCAAAATGGCGCAAACCGACGATGAACAAAAACCCCGCCGTAGTACAACACAGGACGAGCAGCTACTTCGCAGTCCGCGGCCGGATGAGTTCACACACACAGACACCTGGCGGGTCTTCAGAATCATGGGTGAGTTTGTCGAGGGGTTTGATGAACTTGCAACCTTGACGAAAGCCGTGTCGATCTTTGGATCTGCACGCGTACGTCCAGATTCACCGGAATACAATGTTGCGCGAGAAACCGCGGCCTTGCTTGCGCGTGAAGGATTCGCAGTAATTACGGGCGGTGGTCCAGGAATTATGGAAGCCGCAAACCGGGGCGCCTTTGAAGCAGGTGGTTTGTCCGTCGGGTGCAATATTGAACTGCCGTTCGAACAGAAATCCAACCCGTACCTCACGCGCAGTCTGAAGTTCAAATACTTCTTTGTCCGCAAAATGATGTTCGTGAAGTACAGCCTGGGATTTGTGATTTTTCCCGGCGGGTTTGGCACGCTTGATGAGTTGTTTGAAGCTTTAACGTTGATTCAGACGCGGAAGATTAGCAATTTCCCTGTGGTGATGTTTGGAACCGGCTATTGGAAAGGGCTGCTGGACTGGACTCGGGAGTTTGCACTGGCAGAAGGAAAAATTTCGGCCGAGGATCTCGACCTGGTTCATGTAACCGACTCGCCGGAAGAGGTAGTCCAGATAGTGGTGGAGAGCGAAAGTTCGCTTCACCCGTTGACAAAGTCACTAACCGACGAATACCGAGTCATCGAACAGACCTAGTTGGTTTGGCTCGACGCCTATTGCGCAACGCTTTCACTCAGCCACTTCAGGTAAGGTGAGGAAACTTCGCGGATCGGAACAGCGATAATCTCCGGAGTTTCGTAACTGTGTAACTGGCGGACCTCACGTTCTAGCGCCACAAACTTCGAACGAACAGTTTTTGCGAACAGCAGAACTTCGGAGGCACGCTCGATCGTTCCCTTCCATCGATATACCGACTCGATTTCCGGCAAAATCTGAACGCATGCTGCAAGGTGCGCACCGACAAGCATTTCAGCGAGTCGAGTCGCCTCTTCCTTGCTCGCAGCGGTCATTACCACCAGCAGCGGCTCCGAATTCTCAGCCATAGCAAACCTCGTTAAGCGATACCAGAAATCAGCCGCAGATTAACGCAGATTTACGCAGATTGGATAAACAGAACGGTTTACGGAAGGGCAATTCCGAGCTCTTTCGCAAGGCTGCTTGATCTGCGTCATCGGCGTTAATCTGCGGCTAATTCTTACAGATCCGATTCGTCTTCGTAATCGGAGTCTTCGTCGATAAGAGTTCCCGTTAGCGGGCTCGTATCTTCACCAAAGAATGCGGAGTAAATTTCCTGGGCTCGGTCAAGGTCGCGTTCATCAACCAGAATTGCTGCCCCTGGTGCGGTCGCCGAAAGCAAAGGCGAAAAGGCGTCTGAACTTCCTGATCGGATAACAGAACGGATGCCATTCTGACGCAGGATGTCGTTGACCATTTCTGCTTCTGCGGGCGAACCTACATTGTGAAGCGGCACAAATCGGGCTTCACTGTCGTCATGTGAAGTGGCCGGATCCAAATGTTCCACAAGTTTAGCGTTATCGTCGGGACAATGCGTCACACCCGATTGATACTCAGATTCACAAACAGGACAGAACATGATCCCTCCCTCGATATAGGTCGTATAGGTCCTATTTCGTCGCTTGAACTGCGCGTTGAAACGGAATCTCTTCGAAATTCGTCATGCGCTTGAACTCTCGGAAACGTTCATTAATCTCATCGTGAGTCAGTCGCTGAGTCCTTGACGTTCCAAACTCTTCCACATTGAATGAGGCCATCACAGAACCGAAAATCATGGCGCGGCGCATTGCTGCCTCATCTAACTTGTCCTGACTGGATAAGTATCCCATGAAGCCTCCAGCGAACGTGTCTCCAGCACCTGTAGGATCGAATACCGACTCCAACGGGTAAGCCGGAATCGCAAAATAATTCTCGCGAGTGAATAGCGCAGCGCCGTATTCGCCGCGCTTGATGACCAGGGCTCTTGGTCCCCATGAAAGAATTGTCCTTGCAGCCTTGATCAAATTCGGAATGCCCGTCAACTGTCGGGCCTCAGCGTCATTAATAATCACCAGGTCAACACCACGAATCGTTCGCAAAAGCGGCTCACGCGCGGTATCGATCCATAAATTCATCGTATCAAGCGCAACCAGTTCCGCTTGTGGAATCTGTTCGCGAACTCCGCGTTGCAAATCAGGTTGAATATTTCCCAGGAAGACCAGTCGCGCTTTCTTTGAAGCCTCAGATAGCTTTGGTTGGAAGTCAGCAAAAACATTCAGGTCGGTAGCCAACGTGTGCGCGACATTCAAGTCGTAGTCGTATCGTGCTCGCCAGAAGAATGTTTTTCCATCAGGTATGCGTTCGAGATCCGACGTGTCGATCTCGTGCTTGTCAAAGACGTGCTGTTCGGCTTCAGTGAAATCGCTTCCTACAACAGCGACAACGCGAACGTCCGTAAAATAGCTGGCTGAGATTGAGAAATGGGATGCTGAACCGCCCAACATCTTGTCGCACTTACCGAACGGCGTTTCAACAGCATCGAATGCTACAGAACCGACCACTAACAGGGACATTCCTTGTGGAACCTCGGGACGGGATTTAAAGACTATAACTTGATCCAGCTGTTGTTAAATCGGCACTATGATTTTCCATTTTCCATTTTCCATTTCTCATTGCTCTCTTAGCATCCAAGTTTACTTAACTAACAATGAGAAATGGAAAATGGAAAATCGTCTTTCAAATTCTGTAAGCTCAAGTTCTGATTTTCCTTCATTGCGGGGGTTTTGGACCACCCAGGGCGCGAAGGTCTTCCTCAGCCTGTTTTTTGAATGCGCTTTGTGGATAATCGTTCACCAGTTGCGTCAGGTAATTGCGCGCATCCTCACGTAACTGATTGGTTGTTTGTTTGGATTCCTGTTTCCCTTTCTTTTCGGAAAGCAGAAGGCTACTTTTCCCGGCAATGAACAGTACTTCATCCATACGAGCAAAATTCGGATTACCGGCTATGATCTCCTCGCACCGTTTAATGGCGGCAACGTACGCCTTCTTCAACTTGAAATAATGGTTCGCCACTTCCAGGTTGTGTAGTGAATCCTTCTCCAGGTCCGGATCGCGAATAGTTGACGGGTCCGGGCCGGCCTTTACGCTGCCCTGTCCGTAAACTGACGGCGCCGACAACAACGTTGTGAACAGTAGCAATGCCGCCAAAATCGTGATGTTTCGCATAACGTAACCTTTCGTTCTACGGCCGCAAGTCAGGAAGATCCTAGCTCAATCCGTACTTTTTGATGATTGCTTCCAGCTTTTTAGCTGTCTCAGGCGGCCAAAGCTGAGGCGTCGTAAATATCGCATTCTTTAACGCTGTGCCGCATTTACAGCTTCGTTCACTTGAGCGCAAGCCCTTTATCGCTTCCTGCATGATTATCTGAGCGTTGCGCACGTTCCTATTGAGGTACTCAATCACCGTGTCAACCGTAACTGCATCGTGGCCCGGATGCCAACAATCGTAATCCGTCACCAGCGCCAGCGTCGCATAACAGATCTCTGCTTCTCGAGCCAACTTCGCTTCCTGTAGGTTGGTCATGCCGATAATGTCCATACCCCAGGAACGATAAACGTTCGATTCGGCAACCGTAGAAAAAGCCGGGCCCTCCATGCACAAGTATGTTCCGCCTCGGTGAACAGTGACTGACGCAGCCTTGCATGCGTTCTCCAACACGTCGCCGAGCCGGCCACACACTGGATGCGCAAAACTCACATGGGCCACGATCCCGCCTCCAAAAAATGTTGACTCCATAGCCCGTGCGCGCGTTCGATCAAAAAACTGATCTGGGATCACCATGTCCAAGGGAGCATATTGCTCCTGGAGAGAACCAACAGCGGATGCTGAAAGGATCTGTTCCACTCCAAGTAATTTCATCCCATAGATATTTGCGCGGAACGGGACCTCTGTAGGAGTGTAACGATGACCACGTCCATGTCTTGGCAGAAAAGCTACGCGCTCTCCTGCGAGTGTACCAATGATGAAGGAATCCGAAGGCTTGCCAAACGGTGTATCGACCTGAACCTCTTCGACGTCAGTCAGTTCAGCCATTTGATAAAGGCCACTACCACCAATTATTCCGATTCGGGCGGTACTCATAATCAGTTTAAGCCTCGACAGGACGAATCTTTCCGTCCTCTTGTATTAATCGACAAAGCGGCGATTCCGGTTCGTGATAGAAGAGACACAACCAATCTTCGCGAGCTGCTTGCGGCAACAAGGCTTTCTTTGCCTCGAGCGTCTCAACCGGATACAAATCGTATCCCATGATCCAGGGAAGCTGCACATGTGGACGCATCGGCACCAAGTCAGCAAATCCGAACATGGTCTTCCCGCCTCGGTCCAAACGCCAGCATTGCATCGAACGGTTGTGTCCCGCGTAGGTCTTCATTGATAAGCCTGGGACAACTTCGTATTGCGCAGGTTTCTCTTGCAGCTGACCTGAGGTCTCAACAGATTCCCAATTCTCTTTCAAATAGCTGGCTCGATCGCGCTCACTTGGTGCTTTGGCATGATCGAGCTCAGCTTTTGAAACATAGTAACGTGCGTTTGGAAACGCCGGCAGAATTTCACCTGACTCGTCACAGCGAGTATTCCCGCCGGCATGGTCGAAATGCAGATGTGTATTGACGACGATCGTAATCTCGCTAGCGTCCACGCCGGCAATCTCGCGTAAGGAATCGGCCAGTGATCTACTCCGACGGATGCCATACATTGCCTGCTGCTTCTCGGACCATTTTTCGCCTATACCTGTCTCTATCAGAACTCTTTCGGCGCCCGTGTCAACGAACAAACAATTCATGTTCATTCGAATTCGATTTAGATCATCCGGCGGGCAGAACTTGGCCCAGAGGCTGCGCGGAACTACTCCAAACATCGCGCCGCCGTCCAAGCGAAATTCTGTATCGGGGATAACCTCGACTCGATAATCTCCGACCTGCATTGAGTATCCGATGTGGCGCAGCTAGTTCTTGCGCTTGTTATCAGGCTTCGTTGCCGAATTCTCTTTTGGCGCGGGCGCAGGTTGAGGCTGTGTTTGATCAGGCGCCCCGAATCCCGGTGGAGTAGCCGGCTGCAATTGCTGAGCGTCAGGCATCTTGACCTCGAAGTTCTCAGCGACGGAAACATGCGAGCGCTTGACGATTTCGTCGAGGACTTTCTTTTGTTTCTCCTGTTCGACGGCTGCACGCGCCTTGTCGCGTCCACTCTGTGGGCGCGCAAAAGGATTGTCTGCCTGAGGCGCTTCACCAATCAAAATGTGATGAGCGTGCACTTGTTCTTCCTGCTTACCGTCCTTGTTCTCAGTCTTTCGCTCGTCGACCTTGATAATGTGAAACCCAAATTTCGTTTCTACGACGTCGCTGATCTCACCTGGTTTCAAAGCAAACGCGGCGCGTTCAAACTCAGGCACCATTTGACCATGGCCGAACCAGCCCAGGTCGCCACCCTTTTCTGCGCTCACGGTATCAGTCGAGAATTCCTTTGCGAGCTTCGAAAAATCTTCACCGGCACGAGCCCGCTTAAGCACCTCTTCTGCTTTCGTTCGGTTCTTTTGGCTATCGAGTTCCGGGTGTTGAGCCACGTAGGTGTTAATTTCCTCGTCAGTAGCCTTTGTTTTGTCGGCTAGCTGATCTTGAGCATATTTTTGCGCAAGTGTACGCGCTTCCTGAAGCATCAACTGCAACTGAACCGGACGTTGCTTATCGACTCCAGCGGCAATGCCCTTCTGTTCACCAATTAGAGCTCGCCCAAATTCCTGCTTAAGCGCTTTCACCTGCTCTTCAGGAATGTCCTGACCACCCATTTGAGGGTTCTGTTTAATTAGCTTTAAGAGTTGATTCAGCTTTTCCTGATTCGCGGGCTGTTTGAAGAATTCCTCAATTTCAGAGTCGCTGATATTTGCCGCGGAATTGCCCTGTGACTTGAAATACCCTTCGGCAATCACCTGGGCCCGCATCATCGTCATCTGCTGCTGAACTTCAGGGTTGTTGGCAAATCCTTTTGCCCGAGCTTCCTCGGCCAGTGCCAGTAGAATCTTGAGGTTGTCAGCTAAATCTTTACGCGCCTTGTCGTCGGTCGCCAGGCGGGCACGATCGCGCGGTGGAAAGTCGGCAACAATGGTTGACATGTCCTCCGCCGTTAAATTCGCCGCTTCGGCACGCCTTGCTTTTACCTGCCAAAAAATAAGACCAACCGAAAAAAGCACAGCGAGTCCCGCTGCGATCCATGCTTTAGTAGTAGAATTCAAAACAATTTCCTTTCTTATACGAGACTTGCGCGCTGTACCAATTCCAGCAGAACGCCATTAGTCGATGATGGATGAATAAACGCAACAAGGCAACCGCCCGCGCCCACACGCGGCTCGCGATCAATCAAGCGGATGCCCTTATCAGCCAATTTAGACAGCATTGTTCGGATATCATTAACCTCGACCGCCAGATGATGAATTCCGGATCCTCGCTTTGCCAAAAACTTACCGACAGGTGAATCAGCACTGAGCGGTTCAAGCAACTCAATGTGAGTTTCTCCCAGCGGTAACATCGCAATCCGGACACCTTGATCTGTAACTTCTTCGGTCGAATCAATCTCCAATCCAAGGACATCGCGCCAGATTGCCAGGCTGTCCGCCAGACGGTGTGTAGCGATGCCAATGTGGTCAAGTTTCATGGTTCGGGTCAGTACTCGTGCTCAATAATTCCTTCTAGTTTTTGTTCGTGTTCTTTCGTGTTATTTCGAGGATCGGTCTTTAGTACGTTCAAAATTAATCCACGAAATAACACGAAAAACGGACGAAACACACGAAGTTACTTCGCCAACAACTCCTCCACGGCAGAATACGGGTCTCTTTGCCGCGTTGCAACTTCCTCAGCCAGACGCTCCAGCTTATCGGACGTCTGTTGTGATTCGAGGACACGGGCAACAAGTTGCTCTCGCAAGAGCTCTAGAATTCGCCACCGTGCTATCGCTCGCCGTCGCTCGTTGTTTACTTTGCCCGTCAATTGCGAGGCCCGAAACGCTTCGATCGCCTGCGCGAGTTCTTCAATTCCCCTATTCTCAGTTGCTACCGTCTTGACGATCGGAGGCATCCACCCGTCATGGCGCTCCGCCAGCGATAACAGCGCCTGTAACTCCTTTTCTGTGGCGAAAACCCCTTCCCGATCGGCTTTGTTAATCACAAAAATATCGCCTATCTCCATCAGCCCAGCTTTGATCGTTTGAATGTCATCACCCATACCGGGAACCAACACAACGATGGAAATATCAGCGGCTTTGACGACTTCCACCTCGTCCTGACCTACTCCTACCGTTTCCACAATGATCCGCGAGTAACCTGCTGCATCCAGGACTGTCAACGCGTCAACGGTTGCTCGCGCCAGGCCGCCCAGATTGCCTCGCGTAGCCATTGAACGGATAAATACATTCTTATCAAGTCCGAGGGTCTGCATGCGGATGCGATCGCCGAGTATTGCACCGCCTGAGAAAGGGCTTGATGGATCCACAGCGACAATACCGACACGTTCATTTTTCTGCCGGTAAACCAGCGCGAGCTTGTCGACGAGCGATGACTTTCCGGCACCCGGAGAACCGGTGATGCCAATGATGACGGCGTTCCCGGTGCGTGGAAAAATCTCTCGCATAAGCTGTGAGGCATCCGGCGCGCCGTCTTCAATCTTCGAGATCGCTCTCGCAACGGCAAGGGCATCTCCAGAGGTCACTCTTTTGCTAAACGAATTTTCGGTCATGGGAACTGTAGCGGGCCCTGCGTGGCCGCGCCTACAATGTTATGCCTGCCGCAGGATCTCGCGCGCAATGATTATTCGTTGGATTTCGGAGGTTCCTTCTCCGATCGTACAAAGCTTCGAATCACGCCAGTACTTTTCCGGTGGATAGTCTTTCGTGTAGCCATATCCGCCGTGTATCTGAATCGCTTCTTCACATACGGCAACGCTGATTTCCGAGGCGAACAACTTCGCCATTGACGACTCTTTCGTAACCAGCTTGCCGTTGTCTTTAAAATAGGCCGCCCGGTACATCAAGAGGCGGGCAGCATCAATCTTTATGGCCATATCCGCCAGTTTGAATTGTATGGCCTGAAATTCTGAGATCTTCTTTCCGAACTGTTGTCGCTCATTTGAATAGCGAAGCGCCGACTCGTAAGCACCTTGAGCTATTCCCACTGCGAGCGCTGCGATTGAAATGCGGCCGCCGTCGAGCACCTGCATCGCATTTACAAAACCTTCGCCTTCCTGGCCCAGCAGATTGTCATCCGGAATAAAGCAGTCCTCAAATACGACGCTCGCGGTTTCAGAAGCGCGCAAGCCAAGCTTGTTCTCCTTTTTGGAGGGCGAGAATCCTTTCCTTCCCTTCTCGAAGATGAATGCCGATATTCCTTTACTGCGCTTCGAACGGTCTGTCACTGCCATAGCTACGCAAGTGTCTGCGTGAATCGCGTGCGTGATGAAGTTCTTCGTGCCATTTACAACCCATCCGCCATCACTGCGGACGGCAGTCGTTTTTGTTCCAGATGCGTCCGATCCAGCGCCGGGTTCAGTCAAACCCCAGGCCCCCAAATGTTCACCTTGAGCCAAAGGAACGAGAAATTTTTGCTTCTGCTCCTCCGTCCCGTATGAATAAATGTGATTTGAACAGAGAGAATTGTGCGCGGCCACTGAAATACCGACCGAGCCGTCTACGCGCGAGAGTTCTTCAATGATCGTCGCGTACTCAACATAGCCCATCCCGGCGCCGCCGTAATTCTCCGGGAATATGACTCCCATTAATCCGAGTTCGGCAAGCTTAGGCTTGAGTTCGATAGGGAAATGCTGTTGCTCGTCCCACTCCATCACGTGCGGAGAAATCTCTGCTTCAGCAAACTCACGCACGCTCATTTTTATCTGTTTTTGTTCTTCGGTGAGTTCAAAATCCATGCTATTCCTCAAAAGCAATCCACAGATTACACCGACTACACCGATTAAAAACGTCTAGCGTGCCCCATAATTCAACGTTACTACTTAACGGTCTGAATCTGTGTAATCTCTGTAATCTGTGGATTCGTTTAATCCTTCCTGTCGCAAATAAACAAACGAGCAGTCATAGCACAGCGAACGCAATTCGCACGCTCAGCCTCGCGAGACTGCCCTCTTTGATTTTACCTCAATGGTGGTTCTAAGCGTGACTGGCCCGACGCTTCGTGTTACGTGTGGGTTCTTTGCGCTTCGGTTTTAACAAACGACTGACTTCATCACCCCGTAACGGCCGCCATTCACCGGGTTTCAGTCCTCCCGTTTGCAAAGAGCCGATGCGAACACGTTTGAGCTTCACAACGGAGTGGCCGATGAGATCAAACATTCGTCGAATCTGCTGGTTGCGGCCCTGATGCAGCATGATCTCGTACCAGGAATTGGTTCCAGTATCTTCGAGCTTTGTGATTTGGGCGGGGGCCGTGCGCGTTCCATCATCTAAAGTGACGCCTCGCCTGAGACGGTCGATCGCCTCTTCACTTGGCGTACCCTTTATCTTCACTTCGTAAACCTTCTCGACACGATTGCGAGCGGCGGTGATGAAGTTAGTGAACTCACCATCGTTGGTGAGAAGAAGAAGGCCCTCGGTGTTGAAGTCAAGGCGTCCGACAGGATGAAGCCGCCCCAAAGAGGGCGGTAAGAGATCTACAACTAATGGGCGGCCCTCTGCGTCTGAAACGCTCGACAAGTAGCCCTTTGGTTTGTTGAGCAGCACATAGAGCTTTTCGCGGGCACGAAGGAGGGGATTTATGAGTTTCCCGTTAACCTTGATGTGATCGACGGCGGCGTCCGCTTTTGTTCCCAACTCAGTTACGGTTTTTCCGTTGACGCTAACCCGGCCAGATGTGATTAATTCTTCAGCGTGCCGGCGCGAGGTGATGCCGGCCGCCGCTATTAGTTTTTGTAACCGCTCTAAAGCCATTGTCCTCTAAAGCCATTGTCCACAAGATTACACAGATTACAGAGATTAAAAAAGCAGAGAGGCAGGAGGCGGCTTTCCGCTTTCCGCTTTCCGCTTTCTGACTTCTGACTTCTGACTTCTGACTTCTGACTTCTGCTTTTTAATTCGTGTAATCTGTATAATCTGTGGATTAAATCTTTTCGCCAGCTAGATCCTCAAAATCTTCAATGCTCGGCAACTCAGTGAGATCCTTCAAACCGAACTGCATCAGGAATTCCTTTGAGGTGCCGTACATCATCGGGCGCCCCACTGTTTCCTTGCGACCTTTCGCGACAATCAACTTTTTATCCAACAGCGTTTTTATCGCCGACGGTGATTGGACACCTCGGATTTCGAGAATTTCGGGAACCGTAACCGGTTGGCGGTATGCGATGACTGCCAACGTTTCGAGTGAAGCCAGCGTCAATTTCGCGCTGGGACGGGTCCGCAGAAAGGCGCGAACATGCTCATGATATTCGGGACGGGTTGCGAACTGCCAACCACCAGCCACCTCACGCAACTGTAAGCCACCGTTTCGCGCGTTGAATTCATTGACGAGCTCCGTGAGCGCTTCTTCCACTACCTCACGGTTCTCCTCCTTCAACACATCAGCAATTGCCTTGGCGCCGAGCGGTTCCTCGGAGACAAATATGAGTGCCTCAATGACTGCCTTACGCTCAGCCACATTTTGCAGAGCGTGAGGCGTATCATCAGTCTCGGCGCCCGTGGCTACCGCAGCGCCCTGAGCCGCTTCCTCGGCCGCCACCATCGCCTCGAGTTCTTTACTCGCCTCTTCGTTTAGCGCCTCTTGATCAATAGCACGACTAGTTGTTTGTTCGCTCATCTTGCTTGCCTAATTCGCCACGCGGGCAATGATGTCTCCAAAAGTTTGGGCCTGCAGCAGTCTTATTTCAGTTGTTCTCACCAACTCCAGCACTGAAAGAAATGCGAGCACGAGTTCGCGCCGGCTACGAGCACGTTCGAAATACACACGCAAATTCAGTTCACCGGAGGACATAACCATGTTGCGCAATCGTTCGAGCATTTCGGCCATCGAGATCTCTTCGCGCTCAATTTCCAGTAGTACTTCTTCTTTGTGGCGCGCGAGAATGTCCTGGAATACCTTCAACAGATCAAAAAGACCAACGGCGACTTCAGGGTTGTTCTTGTCCGTTTCCAGCTCCGCCCGTTTGAATACAGCCTGTTCAACTGTTGCCCGCGACCAGAGCATCTGGGCCGCCGCCTTGTACTTTTGATATTCCAGTAACTGGTTTACCAGATCAGCACGTGGATCCTCTTCTTCTTCCGGCGGAGCAAGTGGATCGCGAGGCAGCAACATCTTGGTCTTGAGCTCAATAAGAGTTGCCGCCATGACGAGGAAATCTCCCGCAACTGCAATATCCATCTCCTGCATCACCTGGAGATAACGCAGATACTCATCCGTAATTCGCGCCACTGGAATGTCATAAATGCTCACCTGATCCTGCCGAATCAGGTGCAGTAATAAATCGAGTGGCCCTTCAAACTCACCGAGTACAATTTTCAGATCATCCGTGACATCGTCTGTAACGATCTCCGGTGCAGCTCCGGCGACGTTGATCGTCGTGGCTGTCGTATCGGTGTTTTCTGCGGTTGCTTTCGGAGTTTCTTCCATAGCGTTGACCTATCCACAGATTACACAGATTAGAAAACAGAAGGCAGTAGACAGTAACGTTCTTCGCTCTTTGTTTTCGCTTTCTGCTTTCTGCCTTCTAATCGGTGTAATCTGTGTAATCTGTGGATATTAATTGCTGCCCGTCAAACCCATTCTGGTCTTCACGTCTTTGAAGGTTGCTGCCGCTATTGACTGCGCTTTCTCTTTACCCCGGGCCAAAATAGAACTGAGCTCAGCATCGCCAATTTGGCTGACGCGCTGTTGAAAAGGTTTAAGGAACTCCACCGTTACGTCCGTGAGGTCAGTCTTCAACTGGGCGTAACCACGTCCGGCAAAATGCGCTTCGATTTCTGGTTGCGACTTGCCGGTCATCAGGTGGTAGATCGTCAATAGGTTCGTGATCGCCGGACGGGTTTCATCAAAACGGATCTCGGAACCTGAATCGGTCACAGCACGCTTAAACTTTCTTGAGACGCTGTCGGCGTCATCCAGCAACATCACGCATCCATTTGGATCATCGTCTGACTTGGACATTTTCTTTGTTGGATCAGACAAAGACATGATGCGCGCACCAACCTTCGGAATGTAGGGTTCCGGAATCCGAAAAGTCTCGCCGTAGTCCCGATTAAATCGAATAGCAAGATCGCGCGTAAGCTCGAGGTGCTGCTTCTGATCTTCACCCACAGGCACGAGATCCGTATGGTAGAGCAGAATATCGGCCGCCATTAGCACGGGATAATCGAACAAACCTACGCCAACATTCTCACGTTGTTTGCGGGCCTTATCTTTGAACTGCGTCATCCGCTCGAGCTCGGACATTCGCGCGATGCAGTTCAAGATCCAGGTCAGCTCAACGTGTTCGTGAACGTCAGACTGAATAAATATCGTGGAGAGCTGGGGATCGATTCCGACGGCAAGATAGATGCGTGCCAGCTCACGAGTCTTTTCCGCGAGCAACTTTGAATCTTGAGGCAGCGTAATCGCATGGAGATCGACGATGCAGAAGAAGCTCTCGTACTCCTTCTGGAGGTTTACCCAGTTGCGCAACGCTCCAAGATAATTTCCGAGGTGAATGCTGCCGGTGGGCTGTATGCCGCTGAAGATTCGCTTCGCCATTAAATTCTGAAAACAAACACTAGATAGCTAGTAGAAAACTGACGACCGCCCAAACAGGTCTAAAGATTGTACTAAGGAAACCAGTCTGCATCAGCAGCAAAAGTAAGATAAAGCCGAATCGCTCTAAGGCGTCCAGTGCGGGCTTCATGCTATCCGGCAGGATGGTCCACAGCACCTTACTGCCATCAAGCGGCGGCACTGGTAGTAAGTTGAAGAACGCCAACCCGACATTCAACAGGAGCGCACGAAACAGCAAAAGCGAAACCGGTTCTTCGATTCCCGACAGGGCAGAACCGGGCGCGAATAGGTTCGAGTATTGCGCTATTTTGATAAGGATCAAGCTGACGATTGCAATGGTCAGATTCGCCAGGATTCCGGCAATCGAAACCATCACATTCGCGATGTTCTTATTTCGCCAACGAAGTGGATTTACAGGTGTCGGTTTGCCCCACCCAATTAGTGGAATCGACGCCGCAGCACCACCCATGTGAGACAAGACAAAACCAACGATGGGAATGAGCAACGTGCCGATAGGATCGGTGTGAGCTATGGGGTTTAGGGTGATTCTGCCGAGCAAACGTGCGGTGTCGTCACCGAACTTGTAGGACATCCAGGCGTGTGCTGCTTCGTGGGCCGAGATGGCAAAAAGCAGCACCACCATATAAATCAAGAGTTGTGGGATAAGATCTGCAGTCACTTAGAATTCTTCAAAGCCTCGAATGCGCAAACTTAACATTCGACCTGGAGAGTGTCAAAAAATTGTGATGGAAAGGCCTTACTGATTAACAATGGCACCTGTAATCCCCAGAGGGACACTAAAAACGGAATCAATTGAGGCAACCACCATATCGCCGCCTGCGCTGAAAGCCAATCCTACGAGATTCATTCCTGAAACGACAATTTCTGCAGTGCGTGCATCAGGCGGAATTCGCACAATGCCTCTGCGACCCCGCAGCGACGCGGCAACGTACAGATTTCCCTCGCTGTCGAACGCCATTCCCTGAGGTCGCCCTAAACCTTTGTAGAACGTTCCCACTTCTCCTTTTTCATTGACCCGGTATATGACATCGAAGCTGGTGACAGTTGGACCTGTAACGTAAAGCGCATCGTCGGGACCCCATGCGAGATGATACGCAGAAACAGACGGTTCAAGATGTACCCACGCTTGTTCTTCACCGATTCCATTTACTTTGTAGATCGTACCGCTGCGATCCCCGACATACATTGTTCCCGAAGGGTCGAACGCAATACCGGTGGCAACCCCAAGATTCCTGGCGAATGGCAGCGCCTCTTTAAAGGGAGTGACTCGATAGACGGTACCGTCCAATCGACTGGAGACGAACATCTGTCCGGAACTATCAAAAGCGATTCCGGTTGGATTCGGAATGTCACCCGAAAACTCCGATACTTCACCGCTGACGTCGATCCGAAAAAGGGTAACGGGTAGCTGTTCACCGCGCGGACCTGATCGCGTGACGAACAAGGATCCATCGTCGGGATCGAAAGCAGGATTTCCAACAGGGTGCAAATCTTCGACCAGCTTCTTTCCCTGAATAAAATTTAGCGGAGGCGTGCTTCGCTTTCCGGCTCTTAACGTAACTTCGAGGGTCCCGCTCTGCCTCGCTTCAGGAACCAAAGCGACCACGCGCTTTGGTCCAAGCGCGACGAGCGGGGCCTGAGTACTATTGAACCAGGCGCTACAGTCTGCAGGTTGCGAAGTGTCATATCCGGTACACGAAATAATCACCTCGCCACCCGCTATGCCGGCTGCCGGCTCGATTTTGGTAATCTTAGCTTTGGAGCTCATTCTTGAACGTTACGAAGCGACGAAATACCTGGCGCTGAAAGCCGTTAATCATACGATGCTGAACAAAACCTGTCTAACGAGACATGTAGCTGCCGTAGCTCTTGGACTTTGGCGAAAATTCCACAGATACCACCGGATTTTAGCCGTGTGGTGTCTGATTATTTAGACAGTCTCCGACGCCGGGGGCTTCCTGCAAGTCCCCGTTCTGGCTGTCATTGTCATGCCCTATGTTATAATCGGGCCGCATTGATGGCCCCGTGCGGACTAGAATGATTGATCGCTTTAGTGGAGTTGCGCACGACAGTAATCCTAATGCTCAAGCGAATAAGCGAAGCGATATCGCAGAGCAACATCCAGGTTCCCTCCCAGGCGTCCGAACTTTCCCGCTCGCAACAGTCTCGCTGTAGATTCATTCAGCTGCAACGGCTGAGCGCTGTTCTTTGGGCTAAGATTGAGTCAGGAGGAGAGTAACTATCACAACTGTTCTAGGAAATGTCCTTGGTCTAAAACCCAACCAGCTTCGTCGCATAGAAAAACTCTATGCTCGTCGAATTCAGCCCAATCAGATTGTCAGCGCTGAGTTCGCCCGACAACTCAGCGAACTCTCTCATGAAACACGCCGGCAGATTGGTGCCCTAATCGATCGTAAGGGTCACGTCGGGTACGTGATGGTGGGCGACAACCGCCGCATCGAGCTACCTGATTTCAAACGCGTCCGCGTAGCTGAAGGAAGGTTTCGAGGATTGCGATGTGTGCATACACACTTGCGCGGCGAAGCGCTCACTCAAGACGACCTCACCGATTTAGCGTTGTTGCGGTTGGATCTAATGGCAGCGATTGATGTCGATCCTGAGAACGGTTTACCTGGCGTAGTTCGCGCAGCGCACCTGCTACCTTTGCCGGCGGGAGAGCTTGAGGATCCGCGCACACCACCTTACGCGTTTCTGGAAACGCGTGTGGTGTCGCAGTTGGACCAGGATTTTCTTTCACTGATTAATTCCCTTGAGGGAGAGATGGCCCGCAATAGACGTTCGGGCCGGCGCGCCGAAACACGAGACCGCACAATCCTCGTGGGTGTCACTACTGGGTCAATTGCCGATGCCCAGGAATCGATGGCTGAACTCAGCGAGCTGGCGACCTCTGCCGGCGTTGTCGTACAGGACAAGATGATCCAAAAACGCCAGGCTATCGATCCGCGAACTGTCCTTGGACGCGGCAAGCTGGATGAACTGTTCGTGCGTGCGCTTAGGTTGGGCGCCGATATGCTCGTGTTTGATCGGGATCTAACGCCGGCGCAGGTGAGGTCAGTATCCGAAGCAACGGATCTAAAAGTCATAGATCGCAGCCAGCTGATTCTGGATATCTTTGCTCAACGTGCGCAATCCAGCGAAGGAAAGATTCAGGTGGAACTGGCCCAGCTTAAATATCTGTTGCCCCGTCTGATTGCCGGTCAAGATTCCGCTTTCTCAAGACTTGCAGGCGGCATCGGTGGCCGGGGTCCTGGCGAAACCAAGCTGGAAACAGACCGCCGGCGCGTAAGGGACCGAATCAATCGTTTGGAGAAGGAGATTTCATCGCAAAGACAGCGACGTCAGGAAAGAAGAAAAGAACGAACGAGGCGCAGTTTGCCCGTGATTTCGATCGTTGGCTATACGAATGCAGGCAAGTCTACGCTGCTGAACACGCTTACAAACAGCACGATTCTAGCTGAACAACGAATGTTCGCTACTCTCGATCCGACAACACGTCGCCTGCGATTACCGAGAGAACAGGAAGTGGTAATTAACGACACGGTCGGGTTCATTCGGGATCTTCCGCCAGACCTCATCTCAGCTTTTCGAGCGACGTTGGAAGAAATCGGTGACAGCAATTTGTTGATCCACCTCGTTGATGCTTCCAATCCGCGTTGGCCGCAGCAGATTGAATCAGTGGAACGGATTCTAAATGAACTGGGCGTAGCCGAGACTCCAACAATTGTCGCGCTCAACAAAGCCGACGTAGTGGAAACGAGCCAGATTGAGGCAATTCGGCGGCAGATTACGTTCAACAATTCGCGGGAGGTCGTTGTTATCTCAGCGATCAGGCCGGAAACCCTCACACCGCTTCTTGAGAAAGCAGGGTCGATGCTGGCGAGAGATCTTTTGGCGCCGTCACAGGGAAATGGGCACAGAAAAACACTTCTGTCCAGCACTGCATAAAAATGGGCTTCCGTCCCCGCTTTAAAACTCCGTTAACGCAAGCGCGCGACGCATTGCTCCAGAAACTTGTGCGCCCGTTCTACTTCTTCAGTCGTCGAACGCGCGTAATCATCGCGGTATCGCTTCTCATCTTATCTACCACGTTGCTGTTGTCCCAGAGTTACTTCTCGGGTTTTTCCGAACCGTATAAGGAAGGCGATGTCGTAACGCGCACGGTGATCGCTCCTTCGGACCTCACTACCGTCGACATTCCCGAAACTGAAAAAAGACGCGATGCTGCGAGAGAAGCCACTCGACCCGTATTCAATTACGACTCGAGCCGCGCTGAAAATTCCGCGCAAAGTTTTCGCGCCGCCTGGGAAGAACTAAAGCGACAGTCGACTTCTAATCCCGGGAAGCCCCTGAAGTGGGAGGGTGAAGGCGGTGCAGCTGTTGCACGTGCAATTGCGCTCCACCACTTCGATGAGGATGAATTGGACCGGCTCACGAATATTATCCGTCAGGTTTATGACGGCTACATATTTGATGATAACGATGCTGAACGCTTGAAGCAGGAGATCGTGCTCGTCGATGTGCGCAGTCCTACTTCGCAAATGATCATGCCGTCACCTCGCACTCGCATGAAACCAATAAGCTCTGCCCGTCGTGATTTGGAGATGCGCATCTTCAATCTTCGTGATTGGGCCCAGGAAGATAAGGCAGCATTAGTACTGGCACTGACGCCGTTGATAAGGCCCAACATTGTTTTGGACCAAACGGCTACAGCTACGGCGCGCGAAGCCGAGGCGAACCGTATTCCGCCTCTCGTAATCTCAATGAAGCGTAACCAGGTGATCGCCCGCGAAGGTGACACAGTCACGCCGGTCATGCTTGCTCAATTCGCGGCCATTCGCGCGTCCGGTCACAGCGGACGACCCTGGCAGAACTTTTTTGGATTGCTGCTGATCGTAGCGGCAGTGTACTGGGCGGCCTGGAAGTTTACGGAGCATAGAACAGCTTCAGAGACCCTGGCACTAAATAAGCGCCGAGCATTTGCACTCGTCAGCTCGGCGATTCTTGTTGAAACGGCCCTCATGCGGGTCGGTTTCACAGTCGGCGACAGCATCGCGGGACAAAGGCTCCACGCACCTTTCAATGATCCGATGATGTGGGATTTTGCAATTCCCTTCGCGGCTGCGGCTTTGCTGGTTGCAATGCTGGTTGATACTCAACTCGCATTCGTAACAGGAATTGTGACGGCGCTCTTCGCCGGAATTCTTGCGCCCAATGGTGTTCAAAAGTCGGTGTTTGCGATGATCTCTTGTTCGGCAGCCATCTACGGCATCGGGAGATATCGCGAGAGACAATCAGTAACACTCGCCGGTCTATTCGTCGCTGTGATTAATGTCATTGTTGTTCTGGCTTTGATTGCTCATGCTGAGCAACCTCTGACATTCAACACAATCCTGCTGGGAATCGGATGTGGTCTGGTTGGCGGGTTGTTGACCTCAATTTTTACCGCGGGCGGGTTACCGATTAACGAATCATTGTTTGGGATTCTTACTGATGTAAAGCTGTTGGAGCTTTCAAACGCTGATCTTCCGGTGTTAGGCCAGCTAGCATTGCGCGCACCCGGAACAAATCAACACTCACACGCTGTGGGCCAATTAGCCGAGGATGCTTGTCGAGTTACCGGCGGTAATCCACTCCTAGCGCGTATTGGGGCGCTTTATCACGATATCGGCAAACTCGCGGCGCCTGAATACTTTGTAGAGAACCAGCAAGGCGACAATCCGCATGACCGTCTCAAGCCTTCCCAAAGTGCAAAGATCATTACCAGCCACGTAACTTATGGGGCGAGACTTGCAAAAGAGATTGGTCTGCCGCGGAAGATCGCCGATTTCATTCCGCAGCATCATGGCACGCGCACGTTGCATTATTTTCTGCGCAAGGCACAGGCGCAGGCGAAACCGGGCGAGCTAATCGAGGAGAAAGACTTTCGCTATCCTGGTCCTAAACCGCAATTCAAGGAAGCGGCGATAATGATGCTGGCGGATTCGTGTGAAGCGGCTGCGCGGTCATTGGCTCGACCTGATCCGGAAAACATTCGGGCCATTGTCATCAAGATAGTTGATGCGATTGTAACTGACGGACAATTGGACGAGTGCGACATCACCTTGCGGGAACTTACAACAATACGTGAAGCAATGATCAGCGCATTGACTGCTATCTATCATGCGCGAATTGATTATCCAGGATTTAACCCTCCGGCGCTGCCTGGTCCTCTGCCAACATTACCTCCCGCAGATCTGGACAGCGAGGAAAGAGGAGTCAGTTACCGCCGTCCGTCTGAGGTTCCAATCAGCCAGGGTGGCGAAGTGGAAGACGAGGCAGTCACGCGCAAGATCGGCAAAGCGTGATCGAAACAGGCAGTATTCAAAATTTTCCGCGGAGCTTTTCGTAAGTCGTCTGCAAATCTTCGGGTATGACTCGCGTGTCGCCTATCGTGGACATGAAGTTAGTATCTCCAGCCCACCGCGGCATGATGTGGATATGAATGTGATCAGCTATTCCCGCTCCAGCCGCAGAACCTAAATTCATGCCAAGATTAAATCCCGCCGCTCCATACGCCTCTCGCAATACCGACTGAGCACGCTTTGTCAGGTCCATCAGATTGTCGGTGGTTTCTTTCCGGGCGCTATCGAGCTCCGCCACGTGCTCATACGGGACGATGAGAAGGTGGCCGCTGATGTATGGGTAGATGTTTAGAACTACAAAACTGTGCTCGCCTCGATGGAGCACAAAATGCATCTCATCATGGCCGGGATCATCGCGGATGCTACAGAAGACGCATTGTTGGTCGGATTTCCTGGCAGCTGAAGCGATGTACTCGTAACGCCAGGGACTCCATAACCTTTGCAAGACGGGATTACCTCAGGGGAATTTAGAATTTGGAAATTTATTTGTATCCATCCGCGGCTTCGTATTGCAGGCTAAATGATTGGGGGCTGGCGCACATCGTCGGAACCGACAGTGGCGCTTTCAGTGACGGAGTGAGACCGCGAGTTATTCACGTTGATTAATTCCTTGAGTTCTTTCCCCGGTTTGAAATACGGAACCCGTTTGGCAGGAATGCTGACCGGATCGCCTGTCTTGGGATTGCGACCTCGCCGTGCCCCTCGTTCGCGCACGCGAAAGCTGCCAAAACCACGGAGCTCGATTTTCTCGCCCTGGTTGAGTGTGTCAATGATGCTTTCAAAAACTATCTCAACCAGCCGTTCAGCATCTTTTTTTGTTAGTTCAGCCGCACGCGCAACGTCTTCGACGAGTTCCGCTTTTGTCATTCCTCACCTCAAATTTTTCGTAAACTGGAATTCGCTTACAAACTAATGAGCCTACGAGAGCTAATCAATGATGTCCCAAAAGCGGCGAGGTATGTTGCGTACACTATCAGAAAACAATTCCTACGGGCAAGACTCTGCTATGCCGACGCAAAGGGTCTTAAGGAGGACGAATAAGACTGCGAAAACAAACGGGCGCGGCCCGGAACTACTCTTCGGCTGACGACGCGAGGTGCAAATTAAGGCTCGCGTGGGAACGCGCAGTCTACTGCTCTTGTCCTTCCTCTGGCTCGCTCTTACCGATGCCAAAATCCGCCAGCTCACCTAGCGAAGCCATGCCGCCGCCGGCTTCTGATGAATAGATCTTAGTATCCACAATCGGCTCGTCCTTCCCAACAGCTCTTGCAGACAAACCGACTTTCCTGGTTTCCGGGTCGATACGCAGAATCTTGAAATCCATTTCCTGTCCGAGTTGGACCACGTCCTCAGGTTTGGCGACACGCTCCTCTGAAAGTTCAGAAATGTGGCATAGACCTTCGAGGTTATCGTCAAGTTCGACAAACGCACCAAAGTTTGCGAATCGAGCGATTTTACCCTTCACAACATCGCCAGGCTTATGCGTATTAACGAACTGCTCCCAGGCGTTCGGCTCGAGATCTTTTATCGAAAGCGACAGTCTTCGATTCTCGGTGTCAATGCTGGTGATCACAGCATCGATCTCCTGGCCCTTCTTGAGCGCTTCACTTGGGTGTTTGATTCGTCTGGACCACGAAATATCCGACACATGGACCAGACCGTCGACTCCGTCCTCGATTTCTATGAACGCACCGAAGTCTGTTAGGTTTCTCACGCGTCCGTGGACACGCGTGCCCACCTGATATCGTTCGTGAAGTGTCTGCCAGGGGTTCTCCTGGACCTGCTTCATCCCGAGGCTAATCCGTCGCGCCTTTGGATCGACGTTCAACACCTCAACTTCTACCGTATCTCCCGGATTAACAATCTTGCTGGGGTGTTTGACGCGCTTGGACCAGCTCATTTCGGAAACGTGGACCAGCCCCTCGACTCCCGGCTCGAGTTCAACGAAAGCGCCGTAATCAGCCACACTCGCTACGCGACCATTGATCCTGGTGCCAACCGGAAAACGCTCCTCGACACTGGACCAGGGATCCGGCAAGAGCTGCTTGTAACCAAGGGATACGCGCTCTCGTTCACGATCAAACTTCAGAACCTTTACTTGTACTGTATCTCCGACCCTGAAGAGTTCCCCAGGATTCTGCACTCGTCCCCAGGACATATCCGTGACGTGAAGCAGACCGTCCACTCCGCCAAGATCGACGAAGGCACCGTAGTCAGTTAAATTCTTTATCTGGCCCTCGACGACTATGTCCTCTTCAATATGCTGTAAGGTGAGATCTTTTCGACCGGCGTTCTCTTCCTCAATCACTGCCTTCCTTGAAAGCACGACATTTGATCGTTTGCGATTGAGTTTAATGACCTTTGCCTCGATCTCTTGATTCCGGAGGCTGTCAAGATTCCGAATGGGTCGAACGTCAACTTGCGATCCGGGTAAGAATGCAGCGATACCATCGATATCGACTCTTAGACCACCCTTAATCCGCTCACTCACTCGCCCTTTGACACTGGTGCCGTCGCGGTAGGCCTTTTCCAAATCGTCCCACGCTTTCATACGTACGGCATCCGCGCGAGAGAGGACCGGCAGACCGTCAGCGGTCTCCATGCTCTTGACCAAAACCTCGACTTCATCGCCCGGATTTACCGTAATAACGCCATTTTCGGTAAATTCCGCGGGATTCACTATTCCTTCTGACTTATAACCAAAGTCGATGACCACGCCGCGCTCACTGATGCCCACAACTGTCCCGGACACCACTTCACCTTCCTGCAGACTCGCTTGTTCCTGTTCGAATTGATCGAGCAGTTTTCCAAAGTCTACGTCGCCACCCTGGCGAGTCTCTTCTTCTTCATTGCGTGCGGCCGCTGCTCGAGCGCCCTGCGACTCACGCGCCCGTTGTGGTTGGGAAGCGGATCTTGGTTCTGCCGCTGCTGGGGATTGGGGTTCAGTTTGCGCTTGCTGGGATGGTTGTGATTGCGGCTGAGCCTGGGGCCCGCCGGAAGTGGAATCAGTTTCTTCAGCCGCGCTGCCATTCAGCTTCGGTTCTTCACTCAACATGCATGCTCCTGTAGGGCCCCGGGTCGCGTCTGCGCGTTAGAGATCAATTCGCGCTTTCACAGCCGCGCTACTCACTGCAGGTATCGGTGATGGGCGCGACGGTGCTCGAGCGGCTCGTTGCTCGTTCTTGATTTGGCGAAGTCGGATTTAGGCTGAGCGAGGAACGCGAGCGGTCTAGATTGGAAAAGGAGGTTTAAGTGTTTCGATTTCCGCAGTTGCCCGTAGTCACCCGCCTTGGTCCGACATGCACCGGCCGCTTTTACCGGGTCGGTCGCAATGTACACGTGGGCATCAGCCATGTCAAGGCGTTGCAAATTACGACACAAATTAGAAATGAAGCGGCATTGAGGATCTTACGATCGATGCCGAAGTGAGGATACGGCCATCTTTACTGGCTCGAAGAGAGTGCTTCGCCGTTTCGTGGCACGACGTAGACTCCCGCCGAGTGAGAACCAACATACAGCAAGTTCTGATCTCGCGAGTCAAAGGCTAACGCCCAAATCCTCTGGCTGGGCAACCGGTGTTCTTTGGGATCGATGCGCGCCCAGGTCACGCCACCATTCAAAGTTCGGAAAACGCCACCGCCCACATCCGTAGTTTGATATGCGTTACCAATAAAGATCTCTTCAGTGTTGCGTGGATTAATCAGGATGCTGGTGAAATCGCCAAAGGGCAGATTACCCCCGCGGCGATCGAAGGTGCGGCCCCCGTCATGTGAGACGTAAAATGTTCGTTTTGTGCCAACGTAAATATAGTCGAGTTTGACCGGATCTTGAGCGATTGCGTTAACCGTTACATCGTCGGGAATATCCTTCGCTTGCTCCCAGGTTGTCCCGCCGTCTCGGGAAAACAACACACCCGAAGAAGCTGTGCCGACCCAAATTTTTTGCGGCTGTTTCAGATTGCTGACAACACAAGTTGTACGGCTGTCGAAATTTGATCCGTAAGGAAGTTTGCGCCAGCCTTTTGTCGGATCGAAGCTAATGAACAAGCCAATGTTGCTTGCTGCAAGCAGGCCACGTTTTCCGTCCTCACTGACTGTTGGAATCAACTCATTAACCGCATCAGTGAGAACCAGTAATTGTTCTGAAGCGGGAACACCGTTTGTTGATAAACCCAGCGCGGCCAACGTTAATTGATCAAGTGCGCCACTCTGCAGCAAGTGTCTATCGGCCTGAAACTTTTTGACTGCACCAAACGTTTGCGGACCCGGTATTCCATCAAACTCACCCGGATGGTAGCCGAGAGCTGATAATGCCTGTTGAGCTTGCAGCACCGTTTCATCAGCCTGTAGTACCTTTGGTTTGCTCAACGTCGTCGCACTGACGGTACGCTTAGGTGCGCGTTTTGGTGTGCGCTTCTTTGCCTTAACGGCGGCATCCGGATCGGGCTCCTGCGCCCACACGGGAGCCCACGACAAGCCGCGATCCACTGAGCGATACACACCGAGGTTCGTACCAAGGTAAATCGTATTCACATCCTCCGAGTCTTGAAGGATCGAATAAGTGATCACGCGCGAAGGCATGTTGCGCATGGATGGACGCCACGTTTCCCCGCTGTCGGTGCTAACGAAAAGAAAACCTCCACCGGTCGTAGTGTTGATGGTCGCTGCATAGATCCGGCTGGGATTTTCACGGTCTGGAACAATCGAGTTGGCAAACCGGCCACTATAACCCGCATTGGTAGGAACGAAACTCTTACCACTGTCAAACGAGACCATGACACCGTAGTTATTAGTTCCGATATAAACCGTTTCCGGACGAGTCGGATGAACCGCAATGGAGTTGATCTCGAGCTGCCTTGACGTAGTCACCATCCATGAGTCAGCGTCACCACCATGTTCGGATCGCCAGAACCCTTCCGTAGTGCCGGCGAAGACTAAACCAGGGACTGACGGGTGCTGCAGAATCGCTCGAGTTCTTCGTGACTGCGAAGGTATGCCCTGAACCTTGCGCCAGTTGTCGCCGGCGTTTTTCGTCTCGTAAATTCCGCTACATGCTGAGGCGATCACATGATTTGGATCTCGAGGATCGATATCAATCGCAAAGATATCTGAATCATCGATGATTCCCTCTTTGATCGATTTCCAAGTCTTGCCACCATCAGTAGTTTTATAAGGCAGGTACCAGGTGCCGGCATAAATGATGTTGGCGGAGCGTGGATCGATCGCCAATGATTCGACGTGTTCCAGCCCAGGCGTCGATGATGTCGGGAGTTGCTGCCACGTGTCTCCAGCATCGTCGGAACGAAAGATACCGTTGAATGTGCCTGCTACCAGGACGTTTGGATCAGACTGAGACTGCGTAAGGGAGTGTAAGGCTTCGTTTCGCAGAGCCGGATTCTCTTTAAAGCTGCGTCCGCCGTCCGTTGATTTGAAAAAACCGCCGGCCTCTTTGTGTCTGTGGCAAGCTACATACAGTGTGTTCGAATCTCGGGGATCGACGATGATGTGATCGACAAACAGTTTTGGACGGTTGAAGTTGTAGCGCAACTCCCAATGTTTCCCCGCGTCAGCCGACGTATAGATCTGGCCATCGAGCGTGCCGAAGTAAAACCGATCAGCATTGTTTGGGTCGACAACCAACCCTCGAACGTCGCCGCCTGGAGGACCCGTTGGGCGCCATTGGTCTGAATACTTGGCTGGATCAGCGGGAGCATCATCTGCTCGCACAACTGATTTGGTAATAATTGCGGGGAGTGCAAAAACGAGAAGCAGTGCTAACTGGGGGATGTAGTGGGACCTTACTTTCATCAGTTAATTCTCACGTCTCCATCTTCAGCGGTCGGGTCGCTCCTGACAGTTTAATACAGTTCGAGGGAGTTTTGTCCAAACTTCCCGACGAGTTGGGATGCAAGCGTGTTGAGATCTGTTGCAATTGCTGGAAAACGCTGTGATTTGTCGAGGCTTTCGCAATTCAGCGTGTTGAACATGTCAACCGCAGGCGACACCCGCAAACCTAATCATCCGCAGATTACGCAGATTGTCACAGATTAAGGAGCAAAGGGAGTGCGCAGTTGGTAGTTCTGCTTTCTGCTTTCTACTTTTCGCTCTTAATCTGAGTAATCTGCGAAATCTGTGGATGAAGATGCAAAAGCGGGTGATGTTGCTCAACCTCGAGAAACATCACCCGCTTTTCTAGGAGCACCGCGTCAAGCTATTTAACGCGAGCTAGTTGAATGTTTATTCATCGTCTCCGCGACGGCCACGACTCTTCTTGCGAGCCCTTGGCTTCTTGCACTCGGGACACGGTGAAACGATGTTTTCGGTGCTGGCTGCCGGTGCAGTTGCTCCAGTCGGACATACCCAAAGCTCTACACCGAATTGAGCTCGGCAACCACCGTCAATTACCACGATGCGCGCAGCATCGATGCCGCGGTTACTGACCAGGTAGTTCTTCGCGCGGTCTGCTCGAGCCTGACCTTCACCGGCGCAGCTACCGTACACGATGTAGTAACCGGTCGAGCCTGGCTGGTTCTGCAGTTGTACTGCGAAGTTATCGAGTCTGGCCTTCTCATCGTTGAATCTGATGTTGCCGTACTCGTCGAACTTCGTGCATACCGGCGCAGGCGGTCGAACTTGAGTGGAGCACGAGGCTGTCTTTGAACAAGCTGGGTCGAGTCCACCAACATCGACAGTCGCCGTTACGGTCTGGCCACCCAGTCCAGCGGTATCGACAGTGATCGTCGAAGTACCCTGACCACTGGCAATCGTACCTGCCGACACTGACCAGTTATACGTCGGCGTTCCACCACCACCCTGCAGCGAAGCAGTGAAGGTGATCGTAGCGCCTTGGTCAACCGCATCTGGACAGCTGACGGTGATCGCCGGGCATGGTGGCGGTGCGCAACCGCAAACTGCAACGGTCACGGTAGTTGATGCAGGCACCTTGTGACCGTTGCCGTCATCAACTGTAACAGTCGCTGTGTACGAGCCGGGCTGGGCCCCAGTAAGGTCCCAGGTGACGGTTCGCCCTTCACCCGTGATCGTGCCGCCTGTGACAGACCAGGTATACAGGAGGGTGTCATTGTCCGGATCGACCGCATTCGCAGTTAACTGCACTTGCATGCTGCTGCTAGGAGTGCAATCGGTCGCGCTTGGACCAGTCGGACACGGCAGATTGAGGTTTGACGTTGACGCCGACACGTTCACGGTTGGCGGTTGATTTGGAGGCTTGGGTAATTCGCGCGAGTTCCGCCGGCCTACCCACAATTGACCGATGAATCCATTCGGATCTTCTGAGAAGGCAAACCCGCGTGGCACGCCACCTACAGTTGCAGAAACTGCGGTTGCCGGAACAACGATCGTTGTGCCGCGAACCGTGATTCCCGTCAGCTGATTAACGTTGACGTTGAAGTCGTTGCGGTTGAAGTGTCCATCATCCTGCTGATTAAGGTGGCGTCGGTAAGCAGCGCCAAATCCAAGCCAGCGACGCGGATAAACCTTGATGCCGCCAACGAAATCGACGGGGCTGTTCTCAAAAGCGTTCGGCGTTCGCCCATTAACATACTGTGTCGAACGTACCTCGAAGATCGGCTGGAAATGCTTGTTGATTGGAAAGTCAAAACCAATCTGGGCAAGAAATTCAGACGGCCGATCCAGCAAAACGAAATCTCCCAACCCCTTGGGATTGCTATTAAAGATGTAACCGCCGTTGACTGAAATGTTGACATGCTTGCTGAGGCGACCATCGATGAACCCAATCACACCAAAGTCACCGATTTTATCGCCTGGGCCAGCGCCCCGTTGCATTTGGTTGAAGCCGCTAAAATCGTCACCCTTATCCGGAAACCAGCGGTAGAACCCAATAACTCCTACGCCCAGTGGGTTGTTCGGACCTGTAAGTCGGATCTTGGCACCCACCACGAAGTTGTTCCAGGTACTCTGGCCATACAGGCGATTCACAAATGGCTCATCGGGCAAGTATGCCGGCGCGATCGTGAATGTGGTCGGTACAGTTATAGGCTGCGTCAACAGGGTTCCAGGCAGGACCGTTGTATTAAGCACGATACCTGGCAGAATGCTTCCGACTACCGAACCGATTCCAGGAAAGGTGTCTGCGGCACTAAATGTACCGCTATTAGCGCTACGAACGGGCGGTCCGAGTGTGGCGTTGAAACCAGGGAAGCCAAATAATCCGCCGGCCACACCGGGTCCCAAACCAAACGTACCTGCGGATCCTCCGACGAACGGATACTGAACGAATGGCTGATTGTTCAGTGGACGGAATATCGCCCTGTTGGCCAGCGTGCCCACATTCGGTCCGGACGGACCCAGAATGATCGCCGGCGGACTGCATAAAACAGTCCCGCAGAATACTTGTGAGTTTGGCAGATAAAAGCTGGACAGGTTCCTGGGATTGTTTACCTTGATCCCACGATAACCGTTGGTCTTGAAGAAGAGTTCAATATGATCATTCAACCCGACATTGAAGCTTAGCGGAATGTCGGTAATGTCAACGTTGCCGGGATCGCGATCGTAATTGCTGTACGCAATACTGAACGTGAATTCACCGCGGCGTAGGGTTGAACCATCGTAAACGGTGAAAAGGCCCGTTGGTCCACCTTCTGGACCACCGGTACCCACAGACGGAGACTGATTCCGCGGATCACCCTCCGGCCTTAAGGTTTGTGCTGATACTGCGGCACACAGCACCAACGTAACGAGCGCAATCGTGAGCGCTCTGGTCGCGAGTCTCATCGCATTCCTCCTGCGAATAGCGTAGTAAGTTCTACCTAAGAGTGCCGCCGTCCGGACAAGGAACCTGTGTCAACTGTGACCAGCGAAACCATGTGGATGCGGAGGCTCCAACTACAAGTTTTCAAATAGTCCCACCACCGGCAGACCGAACTGCTCCTCTAGGTGGAGCTGAGAACACCAAAAGGAGAGCGCTTTTAGTTCGACCTTAAAAGCGCGTTTTTCACCCCGGCATGTTCTCTCAGTTCAAACCGAATCAGACACTCTTTATCTCGTCGTAAGATGCGTCCAAATCGAATAGTTTGTATGCGAAACTCAAGCGTAAAATGCAAGAAAACTCTAGTGTAGTTCGCGTACAAAAACTTGCCAGACCATACTCTACCTTTTAATGGAAATCAAGACTTTTTCACTATTTAGCGGCCAAGGTGTTTATGTTTTTTCCGTCACGCATATATGCCCCGCATGCGTGTGTCATAGGCCACGCGGTCTATCGCCAACATGTAGGCTGCGGTGCGTGTATCCACTGCGTGAGCGTCCGCATATCGGCACAGATCGTTGAAGCTCGCGACCATCGTGTCCTGAAGCCGCTGGTTCACGACATCTTCACGCCAGAAGTATCCCATGCGGTCCTGTACCCACTCGAAGTATGAGACTGTTACGCCGCCCGCATTTGCCAGGATGTCCGGAATTACAAAAACGCCCTTCGCGTGCAAAATCTGATCCGCAGCGGCGGTGGTTGGACCATTCGCCCCTTCTGCTAAGACCTTGCATTTCAAGCGGTCCGCGTTTTGAGACGTTATCTGATTCTCAGTCGCTGCCGGAATCAGTACATCACAAGGCAATTCCAACAATTCCTGATTAGTTACGGTTTCAACACCTTCGTAACCCTCGAATGATCGAGTCGCCTGCAGATAACTCAGCGCCTTTGGGATGTCAATTCCATTTGGGTTATAGATGCCTCCGTGAATGTCCGATATCGCTACAACTCGGTAACCCGCCTCGTACAACAAGCGCGCCCCGATACCTCCCACATTGCCCGAGCCCTGCACGACCACGCGGGTTTCCGCTGGGGTCATTTTGAAACGCTTGATAGCTTCGTTTACGACGAAAAGAATTCCGCGACCCGTCGCTTCGCGACGGCCCGAGGAACCGCCCAAGTCTATAGGCTTCCCCGTCACGACCGCCGTAACAGTATGTCTTGCATGCATGGAATACGTATCCATGATCCAAGCCATCGTCTGTTCATTCGTGTTCATGTCTGGAGCCGGCACGTCTTTTTCTGGTCCTATGAAATCCAACAATTCGGCCGCATAACGTCGAGTCATGCGCTCGAGTTCGCCAATTGACATCTGCTGTGGGTCGCAAATTATCCCGCCCTTCGCTCCGCCAAACGGGACATTGACAACAGCACACTTCCACGTCATCCAGGCAGCCAACGCTCGAACTTCATCGAGCGTTACGTCTGGCGCGTATCGGATTCCGCCTTTCGCTGGACCACGGGCAAAATTATGTTGGACTCGGTATCCTTCGAACACCTGAATGCGGCCTGAATCCATTCGTGTTGGGATATAAACTTTTAACTCGCGATTTGGCACCCGCATCACCGCGTAGAGGTCCGGGTCAAGGTGTAGGAGTTGTGCGGCTCGGTCGAATCGAGACATCATCGACTCGAAAGGGTTTTCTTCTTTGATCTCGCGGATATCATCCACGTAGACCGTACTCGGCATGCTCGACATGGTTAATGTCTCCCGATTGGTTCGCCTAAGAGACGATCGGTTACCCAAAAAAGATTCCAATGATTAGTTCGCCAGCACTTCGTTCATTGCACCGGTCCTGTACCCGTGCAAGTCCAGCGTCACGTACTTGAAGCCCAGATCACGAAAGCGTCTGGCTAATTCCTGGAGCACTTCTCGATTCAGTGCGCGGTCCATCTCTGCAGGAGCAATCTCGAGTCGCACCAGTTGATCGTGATGTCGTACACGAAATTCACGAAAACCCATTTCGCGGAGAATTGCCTCACCCCGGTCAACCGTCGTGAGTCGTTCAATCGTAACAGTCGTACCGTATGCTATTCGGGAAGACAAGCATGGACTCGCAGGTTTGTCCCACGTGGGCAGACCTGCTTTGCGACTTAACTCGCGAACTTCCGCCTTACTCATACCAACTTCGATCAGTGGACTGCGAACGCCGTGTTCTTGCGCTGCGATGCGCCCGGGTCGATAGTCGCCTACATCGTCTGTCGTCGAGCCGTCTACGATACATTCAATGTTCTGCTCGCGAGCCAGCAAATGAAGCTTCCCGTACAGCTCGTCCTTGCAGAAGTAGCAGCGATTTGGTCCATTTGCCTGGTAGTCCTCCGATTCCATCTCTTCAGTTGAGATTGTCTGAAGATTGAATCGGAATTTGTCGGCGAGACCGATCGTTTCAGCAGGTTGGTGAGAAGGAACGCTGGGCGAAGTACCGAAAACGCACACGGCGCCCTTGCCGAGTTCAGTAGTCGCAATATAGGCAACGTAGCTACTATCTACGCCTCCCGAAAAAGCAACGATCACTGATCCCAGCGTACGGAACAGCTGCCGCAATCGCTGCTCCTTTTCAACGGTTGCAAGTAGCGTTGCCTCGACTGAAGGTTCAGTTGTGTCAGCGATCATTTCTGTCACGAGCCACTTGGCGGATCGGGTGCTGACACTAAAGTGACCCGCCTTCACTTTCTGATCTGTAAATGGTGGAACGAAAGTCATGTTATATCATGCATCGAGAGCAACGCAACCGGCATCTGAACGGTGGTAGAGCGTTGTTTTTAGGCTGATTCTTTGGACGCTCTCTGCGTCAGCGTGTTAAGATCCAAACCTCCCTGATTTGTTTTTTTCCTCGACTCTTACGGCGCCTTTTCCGAGGACAAACTGGTGAAAGTGCTCGGTCACATTCGTTGGTACTTGATTGTTACCGGTCTCGCGGTTCTGACTACACTGTGCGCTGCGTCGGTGGCAGTTTGTCAGACCGAGGACAGCTTCGGTGATGCAGCAGCAGATCCAGTGAAGCTCTTTGAACACGGCCAGAATGCACATGCGCGTGGTGAACTGGAGAAGGCCCTGGACTTCTACGAACGTGCCATAGAAATCAGGCCTGAATTTCCGGAAGCAGAATTTCAGCGCGGAAATGTTCTTGTTGCACTCGGACGATTCCCGTTAGCCCATTCAGCTTTCGAACGTGCTATTGCGCTACGTACGTCGTGGTCGCTCCCGTATTCCGCACTTGGCGCATTGCTTGTGCGTGAAGAAAAGCAAGCTGAAGCGGAGAGAGTTTTTCGTCAGGCCCTGACGGTGAACGAGAAAGATGACGTGGCACTCAGAATGCTCGCTGAAATCAGGTTGCGAGCAGGTGATTCCAAGGAAGCGTTGAGTCTCGCCCGACGAGCTACCCAAATACCGAATGCACCTGTGGGCGCGTGGGTCATCCAAGCAATGGCGGAACGGATGAGTGGCGACCGCGCGGCTGCAAGAATAAGCTTGGAACGCGCGCTCGAATCCGAACCAGAAAATGTCGCGGCCCTGCTCGAACGTGCTGAGTTAGAACTGGACCAGCAGCAATTTGAAGGCGCAATCTCAGACCTGAATCACGCGCTCAAATTAAGAGCAGGTGACAAACAGATACTTTCCAGGCTCGCATATGCGTACAACCGAACCGGAAAGCCCGAAGAAGCCAAGCGTTACGCGCAGAGCGCCGGCTTAAAGAGCGATGGACAATTGTCCGGCGGCGGTAACAACGTTTCAGGGACAGCGGAAGAGATCGAAGCCGCAAACAGCAACGATCCTGTAAAGGCCCGGAAAGCTCTCGAACGACTCCTTGAAAAAAATCCAGATAACGCTGCCCTACTCTCAAAGTTGGGCGCATCGTACCGCAAGGATGACCCTGCTCGTTCGCTTGAATACTACCGTCGCGCTGCCACAATCAAACCCGATAATCCCGAGTACGCAGTTGGCTATGCTGCAGCGTTAGTTCAGGCACGTCGCTTTGCCGAAGCTGTGACCATTTTGCGCGCAGTTCTATCGCGGAACCCTGATAACTATACGGCTCGCGCGAACCTGGCCACGGCGCTTTACGAACTAAAGCAATATGCTGAAGCTGTACCCGAATATGAATGGCTGCTGCGAGCTAAGCCAGAGATGTCAGTGGCTTATTATTTTATTGCCACCGCGCATGATTATCTTGGAGAATACCCTGAGGCACTCAATGCCTACGAAACCTTTCTTGCCCGCGCTGACGAGACTAGTAATAAGCTCGAGATTGAAAAGGTGAGATTGCGGCTGCCCCGGCTGCGGAAACAGATCCAACTCGGCGAGGGCGTGAAGCGAAAGAATAAGTAGTGAAGGAATGACGGATTGACTAGGCAGTCTGCTGAAGTTCGGCGATACATTCTTGGGACAGTTGAGATCGCCGTGTGTCTTCTGATTCTCAGCGGCACAGTCGCCTCTCAGGAACTGCCTCTCCAACAAGTACCGGCGCCGCCCCCGCCAACGGTCATTTCACGCGACGATCAAACGCAGATAGACGCGGCAAAAGACGCCAAAGCCCGTGTAAAACTCACTCTCGATTTGGCTGAACAGTACCTCACCACGGCAGAGCAATCCACGACTCATTCTGATTTTGAGGCTGCCTCCAAGGAAGTAGGAAAGTACTACGCGCTGATCGATGACGTGCTGAAGTTCGTTAGAACGCAAGCGCATGACAGCAACAAAACACGCGACCTGTACAAACGGATCGAGCTCACTTTAAGAGCTCACGGTCCACGACTGACGTCTATGCGAAGAACGACTCCTTTGGAGTTTGCTATCTGGATCAAGGAAGTGGAAGACTTTGCGAGGAAAGGTCGCACCGAGGCTTTAGATTCCTTTTATGGACACACCGTAATTCGTGAGCCGAAAGGCTCCTCATCAGACAAAGCCATTGAGCAAACCCGTAAGGACAATTCATTAGCCCCTGAAAAGAAACAACCATGATCCTCCGACGAACGCTCCAGCCCCTTGTTATCGCTCTCCTAAGTTTGTCAATCACCGCAAATGCTTTTCAGGGTCGTGATCACCTCACGCCTAAGGAGGTAGATCTCGTCAAAGACGCTCAAGAGTTGGACAAACGAATGGATGTATTCATCAAGGCTGCCGATCGGCGTTTACTTGTGATCGCCGGCGGCACGACTGATGCAGCGACGGCAAAGCAACTCAAGAAAGACTCCGATGCATGGGGAGAACTGCCGACCGGCTCTCGCGCAGAACTGATAAGTGACATCGCGCGCATCCTAGATGAAGCGATTACAAATATTGACGACGTCAGTGCGCGAGATGAGAAGAACCCGTTAATAGGTAAGGCACTGCGGAAACTGGCGGCGGAGGCTACGCGAATCGTCACTCAGATAAAACCATTCAGCAGTCAGGCGCAAGGCGAAGCTGAAGTCGCAAGCTTTGAACAATTGATGGAGAACGCAGACTCGATCGTTGCGGCTGCGAACAAGTTACCGCCACCTGTGGACAAGAAAAAAGAGAAAGCTAAGAAGAGTGGGGGCGAGTAGTAGGTAGTTTGCAGAGGAAGATTAAGTAACGCACAAAGTTAGAAGACGATTTTCCATTTGTCATTTTCCCTTTTTTATTTCTCATTGCTCATGGTTGCAACCGCCGGGAACCCGCACGAACCAGTGAAAAATGGAAAATAGTGAGTTAACGCCAAATCAACCAGCTTCTCGGCGATGCTTCTGACTGACGCTCTCGGTCATTCGCTTCCTTCACGCAGAGTCTCGGCGGCGCGCTTCAGCGCCTGAACAATTCTGTTCAATCCCTCCTGTGCGTTCGAAGTGTTACGGTCATCAAGTGCCTGTCGAAAGTCGGGCAGCGGTAGCGCAGCGTAGCCAGTATAAAGGCCGGGCGCGTAGATCTGATGCTTATACCAGGGACGACCACGCAAGCCCTGCGAATCCGTGAGCGCTCGCTCAGCCGCAATCAGTGCATCGTTGATCCGCCGAACCTTCACCGCCATTCGGTCCCGGTTATCGGTTGATACACTTCGCCCGAGCTGGTCCAGGGTTTCCTTCCGGTTCTTCTCGATGCGAGTTGCTTCTCTACTGAATGCGTCAATCGCATCCATCATCTGTTTCTCATCAAAGCCGCCCAGGTTACGACGCTTGGCTAATCTAAGATTATCAGTGAAGAACTGTCTGATTTGAGCAGCATAGTCGGAGTAGTTAAAAGGCAATAACGGAGCGTCTGCCAAACGCATCGCCAATGTTCCCCATAACTGAGCTGCTGCTATGTGATAAACGAACCCTGGATCACCGAAGTGTGACATCCAGTAAAACGAGTCAAAGGCTGAGTGGTAAACACCGTAGTCGCCACCAAATCCCATATCCGTGCTTGGTATTCCGAGGTGCTGAAGAAACGGAGTGTAATCCGAACCAGAGCCGAGTGCTCCAATTCTCGCATCTGTCCCCTGAATATTGGTCGCTGAAGTATCGTTCGGGTCATCTTCGGGCCGTGATTCGCGCGCGCGATCCTGCCATTGCTGGTAGACCGATTTGCCCGTCTTAGGATCGCGAATGTCGCGTGTTACCTCATGAATCAATCGCCACAATGAAGGCACTGATGACGCGCCGAAGTGTGGGCCGGAAACTCCCACATCGATGTTCAAATACGCGACCGCTTTCGATTTCAGTTCGACAGCGTTTTCTTCGGCCCATTCAGTCGAGCCGATCAACCCGTATTCCTCTGCATCCCAGCTACACAGAATGATCGTTCGTCTGGGCTTCCAACCTTGCTTTAACAACTGCCCAAAACCCCGAGCTGCTTCAAGCATTGCTGTGGAACCACTGTTAGGATCGACTGCGCCAAAGGTCCAGGCATCGCGGTGGTTGCCCATGATTACCCAGCGATCTTTTTCCTGGTCACCATCAATTCGCGCAATCACATCCCAGATTTTGCGAATTTGATAATCCATGTCAGTCTTGAGGTGGACACGCACCTTATCCGTGCCACCGACGTGGTAAGAAAACGGTAGTCCTCCCTGAAAGCCTTTTGGCCTGACTGGTCCTTCAAGTGGTTCGAGTAACTTGCGCGCTTCACCATAGGAGATCGGCTGCACGGGAATATGGGTCAGGTCTGTGGCTTCACTAATCTGTAACCGCTTTACTCCGGGTACCGATGCCTCTCCCGGCGTTAATGGATCTCCCGGATACAGAAATAAATACTGCACTGAGCCACGTTGAGCGGAACTTGCAGGTCGCCATGGTCCTTTCGGGTAAACATCACCTTGCATGTAACCATCGTCAGCAGGGTCTGAATAGATGATCAATCCCGCTGCACCTTTTTCTTCAGCGACCTTTGCCTTCACTCCGCGAAACGAGTTGCCATATCTGGCGAGCGCAATCTTTCCTTTTACGTCCACTCCGATCTTTTGCAGCTCGTTATAGTCAGAAGGCAGTCCGTAGTTTACGTACACGATGTCCCCGGTCACATCACCGCTTGCACTGTAGCCATTGAATAACGGAATGATTTTTGGATTTGAAGAAGTGGGATCCTCCGGAACAACAGTTTCATGAACCGCCAGACGTTCTCGACGCGGAGCTGTCATCTCGACCAAGCTTGGCTGTTTAGGGTAAGGCAGCAGAACTTCATATTCTTTAATCTCCGCCGGCAATCCGTACTCACGAAAGCGATCGCGAACGTAGATAGCCGTGTCGTAGTCTTCTTTCGTTCCTGCGACATGCGGTTGTGCGGTCAACGTCTTTAGGTGTTCGCGGGCAGAACTCGCAGCGGGAACCGCGCGAAACTTGTCTTCCCACTGTCGCTCCGCCACGGCAGTGGAAGAGCCGAAACCATCAAGGTCGCCGTCTACCTGTGACAAACCCGATCGAATTGTGTCGGATCCAAGAAGACCAAACAGGAGAAGAAAAATAAAAACGACTCGTTTATTCATTCTCAAATTGGAAACCCCTTAACTTCGTGAATTCGACAGCTCTTAACGGTTTTGACACATCCCAGGCTTTCACAAGCTTAACGTGAAACCTAAGGAAGAATGAGATCGCCTTAAGGTTCGCCGCAACGCTCCTAAATTGAAACCTGATTGTCATCGCACCTCAAATCATCTATGAACATTGCTTTTGCTAAACTCGTAAGCTAAAAAAACATGTAAGGAACCACATATGGACAGCAGATATTATCCAGGTGTCGAGGCAGACATCTCTAAGCTGATCGATGAACTGCGGCAGCTCTTCGACGAAGACTATGACGTGCAGACGATGCAAGTTTCTTCGACTACTGTTTTGCAAGCTCGCAAGTCCAATATGCTGCGCGACCTGACCGGGCTTTCTGCGGCCCTCACGATAAAAATTACGCCGGAAGCCGGCGGCACGCGCGTAGAGATCGGCATGCAGAAGTGGTTCGACAAAGCTGCCGTTGCAGCAGTCGCACTCTTGTTATCCGCCGGACTTCTGGTTGCATTACCTGCGTTAGGCGCGTACTGGCAATTTAAGATTACGGAAGACGCTTGGAAGATAATCGAGAATCATATCGCCCGCCAAGCGGGCGGTTACATCCCGCCATTGCCGGGGAGATGCGGAACGTGCGGCGCCGCGAACACTAGTGGGGCGGCGTTTTGCTCAGCCTGCGGAGCAAATCTGAGAGTCGGGTTGACTTGCGCGTCATGTGGCGCTGTGCAGAAAGAACCGTCTGCAAGGTTTTGTAATCGCTGCGGCAAACCGTTATCCGGGTGAAAGGGGAATGGGCGAATGGGCGAATGGTAAAGCGAACTAATTGAAACTGCATGGTAAAGCGAAATCGTGAAGCGCAAGTCGCGCTCACCCATTCGCCCATTCGCCCATTCACGCCTCGGGCGGTTTCCAACCCGCGGGCGCCTCAGGCCACACTTTATCGGGCTCACGCGGCTCTGCTTGTTCCGCGCCAAGGCGTGAAGCGTTAATGTCTGCAAACACGAAGTTTTCCGGCGGCACAGGTGCGCCGGCAAGACGTCGCAAAAGCGCTAGCTGACCAGCGTGCGTCATTGCGTCTGACAACGGACCCTGAAGCAAGCGTTCAGCGGATACATCTCCGACCGGTGTCGTATCAGTATCAAGATAGCGGCCGAGGTCCTGCAGCATTTCGTGAAAACGCTCAATCTCCGCATCAAGCGAATTTAATGGCTCGGGTCTGTATTGCCCACCAATAAAAAAAGTGCGTGCGTACCCGAGCACACTGGTCATGTGGCAAACGAGTTCGGTAGGTGTGCGAACTCCCTCAGCCGCTCGAAACGATCCAAAGTCCGCTGGCGCGTTGCGTAACGCTTTCTGAGTTCGGTAGGCGAGCGCCGCCAGAAAGTGCCGCAGGATTGCCCGGTCTTCTTGACAAAAGTTCATCCAAACCATCTACGAGTACAACGGTGTAAAAAGCCTTGCTAACTTGTTCAACTTAACCTTGAATCACCACACTTGAGATTCTTTCTGATCTGCGTCATCTGCGTTAATCTGCGGCTAACTTTTTCTGGACGCGCTGGCTCGTTTTTTGCTGAATGACTGTCGTATCACTCTCAATTTTTTGGCTCGATCATCCGAATACGCTAGTGTCGAGTTTTCCAAAACTGAGTAACGCGTAGTCTTGCTGGGACGATCATATTCTGCCAGCAGGAAAACTATCTTCTCGCCGTCAAAATATTCTCTCTTCAAGCCTGCCTCAGCGCCGTGGAAATATTCGATGACTTGCCCCTTCCGCAGTCTGCCCTTAAACGGTTCAAGCACTTCCGCAGCAACTTTCCAGTTCTCATAGCCACCGACGCGACCAACGATCGAAGCTTCACTAATTCGAACGTGAGCGACGACTGCCACCTCTTTATAGTCGTTTTTCAAATAATTGAGTGGCGGCCAATCGTCGTCTTGCGCAGCGACAAGAAAGGGACCAGCCGCAAAAACGCACAAGAAGCACAAATTCATAACCAGTCGCGTCATAGCCCCTTTGTGCCTTTTGCGCGTCTTTGCGGCGAAAGAATTCGAGGCGAACGTGAGCATTTTAATCATGGCGAAGAGCCTTGACGGGATCAATACGTGCCGCACGAGAAGCGGGATATAACGCGGCAATGATCGACACTGTCAGCGCAAACAGGATTGCTCCAGCCGACAGGTAAATTGGAAGAGAGAAGAAGTCGATGAACGAAGCGCTTTGCGGCTTAAGGATAAAACGGTAAGCAAGACGATTCGCGATTCCGTCTATCCCCCAGGCCAGCAGTGTTCCCAGCACTCCACCTGTCACTCCGATAACGGCTGCTTCGACGAAAAAGATCAATCTGATCTCGCGGTCCTCGGCGCCAATCGCCTTCATGATTCCGATTTCCCGGGTGCGCTCAAGGATAGACATGATCATGGTGTTAGCAATGCCGAATGACGCCACCAGCAATGAGATTCCGCCCAACAAACCAAGAACGGAATCGAGAATCAGAAAAACCGTTCGAATCTGTTCCAGCTGATCGACGATCGAGAAGCTGCCAAAACCTGCCTCGGTCAGTTTTTTCCTCACCTCGGTCAACATGGCCGGATCCGTCACGCGAATGACTGCGGAGTCATAACCTTCGCTTTGATCACCGCTTAACTGACCGCTGCCGCGCGCCAAGGCCAGCGCAACCTGACTTAACGGACCTCGATGTTCCAGGTTCCACTCGCGTGCTGCTGGAAGCGGAATATAAATGGAAGCGGGAGGCATCAACCCGCGGAATCCCCCCTGCCCCGGACCTTCTTTGATCTCAGTGCTCAATACACCAGCAATACGAAATGATCGTACGGCGATGCCTGAGGATTTTTGTTGCGGCTGCTGCTCGTTACCTAACGGAATACCGAAAAAATTCGATGGTCCTTCGTCATCAGCATTTGCGTCATCTGAGTTTGTCTTCGTAGCTGACTTGTTCTCTTTCTCCGGTGCGAAGAACTCTACAGTCTTACCAACGGCATCCGCTGGTTTCTCGAATCCAAAGTCACGGGTGAAACGTTCACTGACAACAGCTTCATCGGCTGTGTCCGACGAGATCATCTTTCCGGCGACGAACTGCTGAAATCGCGATGATGCATTTGGAACCGTCGCGCCCGCCGCGGAACTTGTCAACACGCGACCATTTGCGCGCATGTAGATCCATAGATTGATACTCGGCTCGACGTATGCGACTCCAGGAATTTTCGAAATCTCAGCAATTGCAGCGTCGTCCAGAATGCGGGTCGGATTTTTATCCGGTCGCCCACGTGGTCCACGCCTGTCCAGGTCAGGTCGTCCACGATCGAGACCAGAAGCAAGATTGCTGAGACTACGACCGAACACGTTAATCTCGTTGAAGAGATCCAGTGCTTTGAAGCGAGCCAACATGTTTCGCTGCAGGCCCAGGCCAAACGACACCATTGTTACGATTACTGCGACGCCTACGATTACGCCCATCGTAGTCAGTGCCGCACGCAACTTAGCCTGACGGAGATTTCGCAGGGCGAGATAGAGAATGTCGATAAAGGCCATAAGCTAAGGGTGAGAAGCAGCGACCGGTTCAGAAAACAGGTGATACACTGCATCAACCGTCCAATCCGCCAAACTGTGGGTCACGATTTCCGCTCCTGCAGCCCTAAGCTCGCGCTCGGAAACTGTATTTGTCACACCAAGGGTTCGCATTCCTGCCGCTCGCCCGGATTGAATTCCTGGCGGAGAGTCTTCAACCACCAGACACTCCTCAGCCAGTAATGGCAGCTGACGCCGGGTAAGGCGTTGTTCATTCAACTTTCTGAATGCACATTCGTAGCATTCGGGCGAAGGCTTGCATGCGCTGACGTCTTCGGCAGTGACAATTACTGAAAACAGAGGTCTCAGAAGAGCGCGATCCAACGCGTAACTGATTTCGTTAGCGGTAGCCATGCTCACCAGGCCGAGCTCGTAATAGCGAGAAGTTGCTTTAAGAAATGTGACAACTCCTGGACATAATGGAAGCTCATCCTCAATCAGCTTGCGATGCACTACGGATTTGTTGTCCAACACCGACTGGAGCGTTGAATCCGGCAGTTGCTTTCCTTCGCGTTGGAAGGTCGTGCGCACGAAAACCTCATCACTCATTCCCAACGAGCCGAAGTAGGCTTCTTCAGTCAATTCAATTCCGTGCGCTCTGAGCACATCCTGATAAGCGGCCATCTGCAGCCGCTCGTCGTCGATAATTACTCCATTGAAATCAAAAAAGATGGCTTCGATCATGTTGGGTTAAATCACTCGTCCGCTCCGCGAACGGGTTTAGCACTCAACCCTCCCAACAGCTTTGCGTTCTGATCTTCAAACAGCTTGGGCAATCGTTCACTCTCGAGCACATCCAGGCGTCGCAGTACTTCGGCCAACGAAAGCTCGTTTTTTAGATTGACCTGATAATCGAGATCGGCGCGCAACCGATCTTTTTCACCTTGTCTGTTTTGCGACATCATAATTATCGGCGCCTGCATGCCGGCAATTACCGCCAAAACCAGGTTGAGCATTTGATACGGCACCGGGTCGAACGCGTCTCGAATCAGATACGAATTCAAAACTATCCAGAACAGAATCAGCGCGATTGAGGCCCCAATGAACTTCCAGCTTCCGCCAAACTCCGCAATGATGTCAGCAGCGCGATCAGCCATCGTCAGTCGCGCCTGTTCCTCTTCGTTAACGTTGCGTGATACGCGTGAACGAAGCAATTCGTCAGTGCGGCGCAGGCGGTGCGTGACTGCGCTAAGCATGACGAGTGCAACATCCGGATTCCCACGAATGAAGGATAAGAAGTCGGGGCGAGCCAGGACGGCGAGGCGTGCGTCATCGACTACACTGGCATCAGCGGAACGCTGTTTCCCATCAATCAGCGCCATCTCACCGAAAAAATCCCCTTGTGCGAGCTCAGCCAGCGTCACCTGTTTTCCGTCCTCGTCCGTTATGCTTATCGAGATCCGTCCACTCTCAATCAGATACATCGAATCGCCGGAATCTCCTTGCCGGAAAAGCCTGGTGTTCCTGGGAACGATGCTATCTCTCAGGAGATTACGGAGGTCAGTTGCGGCCTTATCATCGAGTGAAGCAAACAGAGGAACCGAACGCAGCGCCTCAAGCGTCATCTGGCTCTGATGGTTGGACATGTGTTTTATCTGGGTGTCCTAATTCTGTAGGGGCGTCCTTCAGTTGTGCCCCCGCTAATCGTTTCGAACTCTCAGGGCGTAGCCTTCACAACCTTTCCGTCTTTCATCAAAATGATTCGATCAGCAAAACTCGTCGCCAGCTCGCGGTCATGCGTAACGATCAGCACCGTGAGCGAATCTCGGTTGACCATTTCCCGTAACAACGTCAACAACTCATGTGCTCGAGTTGAGTCAACGTTGCCGGTAGGCTCGTCTGCCAACAGCACCTTTGGATTGTTTGCCAGCGCACGCGCGATAGCTACGCGTTGCTGCTCGCCACCAGAAAGTTCTGAAGGTCTATGCGTCAGACGATCAAGCAGACCAACTCGCTCAAGCAGATCCTGAGAACGTTTGCGGCGCTGCGCTCCTCGAAGTCCGCCAAATGCGAGCGCCAACCCAACATTTTCCTGCGCGGTCATCGTGGGAATCAGATTGAAGTTTTGAAAAATCATTCCCACTGAAAATCGACGATAACGGGCCATCTCCCTTTTACTCAAAGGCGCCAATGGTCTTGTGCTGAAGAGCACTTCGCCACTGCTGGGGTGATCCAGTCCACCGAGCATATTTAATAATGTCGACTTGCCCGAGCCGGACGTTCCTTGAATCGCGACAAACTCACCCGAATCAACGGTCATTGAAACATTATCGAGAGCAGCAACACTGGTCGTGCCCATCTGATAGATCTTGGAAATCTCTCTTGCTTCCAAAAGTGCTGTCATTCCGCTCATGAATTAATTCGTCGTGGCGTCCGCACGCACAGCCGATTCCCGGTTCTGAACGCGCCACAACTTAAAACGTTCTTCGGCGAAGCCCTTGAGCTCCATCTCGAATGGCTCGGCAGAAAGACTGTCCGACGAGCTGATTAACTCGCGCACTTCGGCGTCGTCATAAACCGTTGCCGAGATTATCACGTCGGAACCGGTTGAGAGTCCTTCCAGTCTGGCAGCGAGATTGACAGTCGATCCGAAGTAGTCGAGCCGCTCGTTGAGCGTAACGGCGATGCAAGGACCTGTATGCAACCCCGCTTTCAAGATCAGAGGATGTGACCCATCGGGCGGCTCCGCCAAAATGCGTTGAGCATTGAGCATCGCGCGAACCGCGGCAGCAGGACTACGAAATACGGCCATGACTGCATCGCCGATCGTTTTGACAAGTGCGCCATCGGCGACAGCGATCTCCCTTTTCAAAATGTCGAAATGGCTCATTACTCGACCGAAGGCGGTCGCGTCGCCGATCTCACGATAGAGCATGGTCGAATGTCTCAGGTCGGTGAACAGAACTGTCAGTGTACCTACAGATATCTGTTCACCGGGACGCAGCGCCTCTGTCGAAAACAGATCCCGGAACACTTGCAATGCAGTTACTTCGGCAGCTGTCGCTGCCTGATCATTCCAGGCGGTGCGTTCCAGGATCAGCAATTGCTCTGCGTCGGTGGTGTTTTCGAGCTGCACAGCAGAAGTCGGTGCGAGGTTAATTTCATCGCAGGTCCAGGTGGACAGGCCCACAGCGATTCTTGCTGACGAATTGCCGTCTTCATTAACGACAATTCGCTGGTCACCAGGCAACTCAAGCGTTCGTAAACGATAATGGCCCGCCTCTAACGGCAGGGACAACGAGCGACTGCCATGCGCGGGTAAAAGCTGTTGCGCCACGACGTGCGGCGAGTTTTGGGGATTCCCAACGCAGTACTCCTTGTTTTCGGTAAATCGAATCGAAGCGTTGGGCCGGAAAGTAACTTCCACGAACCGATCGAAGTTCGCGTGGAAATCGATGCGACACGTTTCGCAGTGCATGTCCGAACTTAGTTCATGCAAAGATCCGCTCGTTTCTTTTGCGCCCCGGCAGAGTGGACAAAGCAAGTCCCATTGCAGGTCCAGCAGTCCCGCTCGCGTTGCTCGCAGGCACGTCGTCAGAACATCCCGGCGCGATTCCTTCCACTCGTCCGCAAGTTCGTACGCCCTGATTCTCGACACTGAAAAGTCATCAGCGTTATTAACGAAACTGATCAGCCGCTCAACGACCGCTGGCGTTGACCCTTCGGCGACCAGTCGTTCCCGGATGATTGCAATCCGGTTCAGTGCGGTAGCAGACAACTCACGGTCGCTCTCACCCTGTGACGCCACAGCTCCTGTAGCTGAAGCTAAGTCGTCGTACTTTCTAAAAACGCGCGCGAACTTAGGGCCATTTATATATTTAAGTTGAAATGGTAAGGAGATTGCGCCCAGGAGCGTTTTCGGAGTAACCCAAACATCATAGGAGAGACGGGTACCGCCCGCGGTGAGTGGCGTCAACTCAGCAAGAGCACGTAATTCCGAAACAGGTCCTTTGGTGTAGTTGCGAGTGACCCCAAACCGAACTGGCCGAACCCATTCAAATGGTTGCTCTTCCCATTCGACGTTAAATCCGTAAGCTGTCAGGTGTAATCGTCTCCGGGCGTTTCTCAATCTTTGTTTCTTGCCACTTGTAGCTTCTTCGATTGCGGGTAGGTCGGTGTCTCGATTGAAACGATTCGTGTCGGATACAAACGGCCAGAGCTGTTCGGGATCTGATTTCAGATCATATTCCCAACGTTGGTGGAGTTCATGGTAAGGCATTGGGACTTCAAGGGCGCTTCAAGGGCACTTCAAAAGCACTTTATGGGCAGGAATAGTGATCGCTAATGGTCGCAATCAGAAAAAACCATTTGACATTGGTCATTGGACATTTTTCATTTGTCATTTTCTGAGTGTTTGATGTTTCTTTCATGTAATTTCGTGGATTCGTTTCCCGCGCGACAAACCAACCCGCGAAAACCCACGAAACAACACGAAATGCTTGAAATGACAAATGAAAAATGTCCAATGACCAATGTCAAATGGTTCTTTTGATGGACGAATCATACTTCCTTGTATTCGGAATCAACGTCCTCATCGGAGAAGGCAACCCTATAGTTCCTGGACTGCACTTGGCTGGTGATGAGCAGGTCCTGTTTCGTCTTCAGCAGATCTGCGCGGTTGTAAACGGATAGCTCAAAATTGTAGCCGTGCGTAATTGCATCCTTCGGGCACGCTTCCACGCAATAGCCACAGAAAATACAGCGGCCGTAGTCGATGTTGTAAACCTCAGCGTAGCGTTCGTCGACACCGATTCGGTCTTCGGGCGGTCGCGGGTCGTCCTTAGCAACAATATAAATGCACTCGGAAGGACAAGCGGCCGCACAGAGAAAGCATGCGACGCATTTTTCTTTTCCATGTTCGTCAACGTGCAACAGGTGCTGCCCGCGATACCGCGGCTGCACCGTGACCGGTTCGTCCGGATACTCAACAGTCCACTTCTTCTTGGGGATATAGGACAAGGTCACCCCCATCCCCTGAATGATGGCTTTGGTTGATTCTATTACGTCAGTAATTATTGACATGGTGTTATTTTATAGAATTAACGTCTGAGGACGTAGCCTGCCAACGACCGTCGCGCCACGCAAACTTATCCACGAAACTATATCTTTGCTCTGTACCACGGACGGTGTACTTAACGATCCCTGTCAACGTGGCGCGGTCGCCATTCAAATTCACTTTTAAGTCCTGGAAATCCCATTTGTCGATGGAACTGTCTCGTTGAATCTCGCGAAGGTATTGCTTCTTACCCTGTTGCTGCCCTTCAAATGTTCCGACAAAGTCATCAGCCAAAATCCGATCAAGGGCCTTTTTATCCGCATTGAGGTTCGCCGCCGTCCACTCGTTTTCGAGATCAGTTAAATCCGAAAGGACTTTGGATGAGTCTGTTGGTGGCGGATTGAGGTTCTCGTCTGATTTCGTGTTCCCGTTTTCATTCGTGTTCGCATTCGCGTTGTCACTGGCATTTGCGTTTTCAGCAGAATTCCTATTGGCGTCTTGATCATTACGATTGCCAAGATTGACTGTCGCAGGAGGACGGTTTCGGCTCGCGGAAGCTCGCAACATCCGCGGAACCATTACGGCAAGGGCCACGCCCAACCCGATAACCACCAGTAAAACAAATCCCAACGCGCCGAGAATCCACGGCCAGGTACGCGTCTTGGTGGAACCTGGAGGAACATACGAACGAGGTGGTGTGTATGCCGGCGTACTCCAATTACTTCCGGGCGAGGGTGAAGACGGAGCACCGGAACCACTCGTTTGCGAGCTGGGAGAAACTACCGTTGACTCGTCGTCTGGTACAGGAATAAGTGGTGTTCCGTCATCTATGCAAAAACTGAGGTTCTTGTCGGTAAAAGTTCTATTGCAGGTTGGACAACGCTTCATCGTACGAATCTATTTTAAACAATTTCCAGGCGACTGAAGAAATACGCGATCTCGATGGCCGCATTCTCATCTGAATCGGATCCGTGCACCGCGTTCTCTCCGACTGAGGCGCCAAACTCTTTACGCAAGGTTCCCTGATCAGCCTTTGCCGGATCCGTTGCTCCCATCAAATCTCGCCAGGCCTTTACTGCACCTTCCTTTTCCAGAACCATCACAATGCATGGCGCACTCGACATGAACTCGGTCAAGCCACTGAAGAATGGTCGTTCGCGGTGAACGTCGTAAAACCCTTCAGCTTCGCGACGAGTCATATGTAAGAGCTTTAATGCGCGAATTCTAAAACCCCCATCAAGAATGCGTTGAATGATCTGACCTGATTTTCGGGCGCGGACAGCGTCTGGTTTGATAATTCCAAAAGTAAGATTGTTCATCTGAAAATTAATTTGTACTGTTCGACTTGTAGAACGTATAGGATCTATTGATTTGTTTAATGCAGAGCTGCCTTCATTGCGCTGCCAATGTCTGCGGGTGACTTGACTACATGAATGCCGGCGTCGGCAAGCGCTTTCATTTTCTCTGCTGCTGTTCCCTTTCCACCCGCAATAATTGCACCCGCATGGCCCATGCGACGACCGGGCGGAGCAGTTTGGCCGGCGATAAAGGCAACGACGGGTTTTTTAACGTTGTCTTTAGCAAACGCAGCCGCTTCTTCCTCCGCTGTACCCCCGATTTCACCGATCATTACGATCCCATCCGTCTCGTCATCCAACTGAAACAGGCGCAACGCATCCACGTGTGAAGTGCCGACTATCGGATCACCACCAATACCAATAGCTGTCGATTGGCCCAAGCCTAGTGCCGTCAGTTGACCAACAGCCTCATAAGTTAATGTTCCCGACCGAGACACGACACCGACACGGCCTTCACGATGTATATGACCGGGCATGATTCCAATCTTGCATTTCCCAGGCGAAATGATGCCGGGACAGTTTGGACCAATCAGCCGCGTTCGCTTGTCTGACAAATACTCTTTAACTTTCACCATGTCCAACGTCGGGATTCCTTCAGTGATACAAACTACCAAAGGAATTCCCGCATCTGCTGCTTCCATGATCGCGTCCGCCGCAAAAGCAGGTGGTACATAAATGACAGATGCATTTGCACCTACTTCCTTGACAGCATCAGCTACGGTGTTGAAGACAGGAATGCCCTCGTGTGTCGTGCCACCTTTTCCAGGGGTCACACCACCAACGACATTGGTTCCGTACTCAGCCATCTGTTTAGTATGAAACGTTCCTTCTTTACCGGTGATTCCCTGGACCACCAAACGGGTATTCTTGTCTACGAGGACGCTCAATGACGGTAGCTCCTATTTATTTTGCAGATTGTCAGCGACCGGCGAGTATAACAATTACAGTCTGGAGTCACGAGTCTGGAGTCCCAACTCAAAAATTAAGCGAACTCGAACCGTTCACCATACTCAGGCACTTCGACCTGCCACCCGAATTTGTCCCTGATGTGTTGAGCCATTGCATTCGCGGATCCCAGTTCGCCGTGCGTCACAAATGTGCGCCGCGGCGGCGCGGGTAGGTCTTTCAACCAACGCAGCACCTCTACCCAATCCGCATGCGCTGAGAACCCGCCGATCTTCTCGACATCGCAGCGCACGGGCACCCACTGTCCCAAAATTTTTACCTCGGGCTCATGATTCAGAATGCGCCGTCCCAGCGTGCCTTCCGCCTGGTACCCGACAAATACCACCGTCGCATTTTCGTCAGGAACCATTCGCAATGCGTGATGCAAGACCCGACCGCCAGTCATCATTCCTGACGCACTGATGATCACGCGCGGACCAGTTGCATCGTTCAGGCGCTTTGACTCCTGTTTTGACGAACAGGTCATCATCGCATGTGTTCGCAAGGGATGCTGGGCCTTTGCCAGAATCGCTGCGTACTCCGCATCCTGCTCCTCTTTACGGGCGCTGTAAGCTGAAGTGGCTGCTGCTGCCATCGGCGAATCAACGCAGACAGGCAGCACCGGTATTCGCTTCTCATCTTCCAACTCACGCATGAAGTAGAGAATCTCCTGCGTCCGTCCGACCGCAAATGCGGGGATCAGAATTGGTCCATTTTTCTTTACCGCTTCGTTGATAATGCGAGCGAGCGCCTGCTTTGCGTCTTCCGGATCGTGCGCACGATCTCCATATGTTGATTCAATCACCAGATAATCACAGGCAACGGGCGGTTCTGGATCGTTAATGATCGGCTGGTCATAACGGCCCAGATCGCCTGAGAACAGGATTTGTTCTGCTCTTCCGCCATTTGTTGAACCGTCGAGGTGAACGCGCACAGTGCTCGAGCCAAGAATATGGCCGGCAATGCGAAATTCGGCGAATACATCTGGAGTAACTTTGACCATTTCACCGGAATTTGGAACTGTCACAATCAGTTGAAGAGCGGCACGGGCATCATCCTCGGTGTACAACGGTAAAGCCGGTGAGTGTTTTGTAATGTTGTGGCGGTTCCGGTAATCCGCTTCTTCTTCCTGAAGACGTGCAGCATCCGGCAATAGAATCTTTAGGAGGTCTGCAGTGCCGCGTGAACAGTAGATTGGCCCATGAAATCCGTGTCGAACCAGACGTGGCAAGTATCCGCTGTGGTCAATGTGAGCATGAGTAAGTAATACCGCACTAAGCTTTCGAACATCAAAAGGAGGATCTTGCCAGTTGCGTTCTCGAAGTTCTTTCAGGCCCTGAAAAACACCGCAGTCAACCAACACACTCGTTTCAGGCGTATCCAGCAAATACTTGGAGCCAGTTACTGTTCGCGCAGCTCCCCAGAACGTAATTGTAGACAATATCCTATTCCCTCTTTCTTCAGACAACATTCATGGAGTTCGATCAGGTGTCTGTGGTTAGCCGTCAGGCAGTGATGGGTTCAGTAAGGACTTTGGCTTCTCGCCGTCTCCCACGCTTATAACCAAAGAAGACGGCCACGACTGGAACCAGCAGAACGAGATTCCTGAGAGCTGTCTTAACACCCAGCTGACTTCCAATGATTCCGCCGAAACATCCACACTCGAGTGGCTCGCCGTGAAGCACGTAAACATAATAGAGAGCATAACCCGCAAAACTGATCAATAAAGTGCCGGCGAGCAACGCTCCAACTCGCACTGTTCGCGGCAATATAAGTAGCAACGCACAAATCACCTCGAGAATTATGACGCTGACGGTCACTGGCCACATCCAGCGCGTATGATCAAACCCTGACGAGCTCAACAATTCACCGACGTTCGTAGCAAACGTCTTCGCGATCGTGAGTTTCGCAGCGGCCGTAAACAAGAACAGTCCGGCCAATCCGAAACGGCTTAATTGAACGAAGAACCGAAATATTCTGGTCATGCTGCTAAAGAAACCACCTTTTCTGCAGCGTCCTTCATTCCGTTCGCGACTGTAAAATTCAATCCGGATTCACGAATTACTCGCTGCCCTTCTTCAACGTTTGTGCCTTCCAGTCTAACAACCACCGGCACCTTCACGCCCAGTTTCTTCGCCGCTTCCACAACACCTCGTGCGACCATGTCGCAACGGACAATGCCACCGAAAATATTTATCAACACCGCTTTCACGTGGGTGTCTGCGAGCAGGATTCTGAAAGCCGCTTCAACGCGCTCCTGCGATGCCCCACCACCGACATCCAAAAAGTTGGCTGGTTCACCTCCCGCCAATTTGATGATGTCCATCGTGGCCATTGCAAGTCCCGCCCCGTTTACCATGCAAGCGATGTTACCGTCTAGCTTGATGTAGTTCAGGTCAAACTTCGAGGCCTCGATCTCCAAAGGCTCTTCTTCGTTGAGGTCGCGTAGATCAAGAAAATCCTTATGACGAAACAACGCGTTGTCGTCGAAGTTTATTTTCGCATCGAGCGCGATCAGTCGTTCGTCCTTCGTCAACAAAAACGGATTGATCTCAACCAGCGAAGCGTCCATCTGTTCGTATGCAGAGTACAGAGCCTGCATGAACTTGACTGCCTGATTAAGCAATGTTGGTGGAATTCCCAAACCGAATGCTAGTTTTCGCGCCTGGAACGCGCGAAAGCCAACTGCTGGATCGATCGTTTCCTTAATGATTTTTTCCGGTGTTTTAGCAGCAACTTCTTCGATGTCCATTCCACCTGCTGCGGATGCCATAAAGACAGGCCTTCCCGATGCTCGATCAAGGACGATGCCGAGATAGAACTCCTTATCAATCGGTAAGCCCTCTTCGATCAGCAGAACCCGGACCTTTCGGCCTTCCGGACCAGTTTGATGAGTCACAAGTTTCATTCCTAACATCTGCCTTGCGATATCTCGTGCTTGATCGGCGCTTTTTGCTAGTTTGACGCCGCCTCCTTTGCCGCGGCCCCCGGCGTGGATCTGTGCCTTTACTACAACAACACTGCCGCCCAATTCCTTGGTAGCGTGGTAAGCCTCTTCAGGTGAGTGCGCAACGAGGCCTCGAGGTACTGCGACGCCAAACTTTCGCAGAAGCTCTTTGCCTTGATACTCATGGATCTTCATTCAGTTTCCTCTTAGTCGCTGCTTTTTCGGAAGGATTAAACGGAGTCGAGTGTAGCCGCACGCTGCGCGACCGTGCAAATCTGGACGGTGCGCTCGTGTCAGCCCCTCAAGTCAAGTGTGTGACGGTGTTAAGATTGATGCTCCAGTATCAGCTTTTGCACAAGGTGGATCATGTAATGGCGGTTCATCGGCGCCCTTTTTCTCCTGTCATTTTGTGTAAGTTCGTGGATCGTATTGCCGTAACGAGAAATGAGCCACGAAATCACACGAAACAACACGAAACGGCCGACGAATCAGAGGGAGGAGTCAACACATGAGCGATGTTACGGTTACCTCATCTGGAAGTCTAAAAAACGAAGTTAGATTCGCCGACGGCAGGACTATGATTACCGATGAACCCATTTCTGCCGGCGGAGAGAATGCCGGTCCAGATCCTTATAGCCTCCTGCTGGCAGCTCTTGGTAGCTGCATCTGCATGACGGTGACGCTTTACGCGCGGAGAAAAGGTTGGTCACTCGATCGTGTGACGGTACGCTTACAGCAGAATCGAATGTATGCTGAAGACTGTAAAGACTGCGAAACGAAGGAGGGATCAATTCACCGCATCGAGCGATCAGTGACGTTCGAAGGAAATCTCGATGACGAACAGCGCACGCGGCTGGCAGAGATTGCTCACAAGTGCCCAGTGCATAAGACGCTAACGTCTGAAATCGTTATCGCCGATTTAAGAGATGAGACAGCAAGTTTAAAAAGATGATGCACTGAGCCAACTGCCTCGCAATACTTTTTGAAACAAAACATACAAGTGACTCAACCAACGCCAGATGCAGTCAGTACGTTAACGCGGCAGCGTCGGGTTAGCATCTCGTATTCTTACAGCATACCGCGCTGGTTGAGGCTTGCGGAAAGCTAACCCGACTTCTGTCCGTTCTATCTCCTGCGAGTCGGCAGCGCAACAGTTTCTACGGTTGACGTCCGCGTGCTTGTTGCACCTCAGCAACGACTTCTTTGATCGCACTTACCACAGCAGCTGGCGCTTCGAATTGGATTGCGTGACCACTCTCAGGAACGATGATTTGCCGGCCCCGTGTTGAGAGCTGCGCGAGTTGTGGCTGAAGGTTATGTACAAAGTTCTCATGAAAAGCAGCAGCGTCCTTGTCTTCTGGTGCAAACCCTCGCCCGGCCGTAAGGACGATTAAAGGAATATTTCCAAACCCGCCTGCCGCGCGCGCTTCCGACGCACTCTCAGCCCAATGACATCCTTCACTACCATTTGCGACTGTAGCTTTTGGAAGATTTGCAAGGAACCGCGAGTACTCATTTTGATCCGACGTCGTAGAACTGGTGCTTTGCTCCTGAGTGTTGCTCCTGGTGTGCAAGACCAATCGTACCAATCCAATTCTGCCGAAGCTGGGCAAAAGTCCACACAGAACTCGCCTCACGGGAGCAGGCAAGCGGTTCGCCGGACTTTTAAACCTATCAGGCTCTTGCTGGTCTTCATGGACGGCATCCACCAATACCAACCCTGCTACTTCGCTCTTGTATTTCCCTGCAAACACTCGAACAGGAAAGCCACTAAATGAGGCGCCGACGAGGACGAAAGGCGGCTGCTCCTGCGCGTTCGCGAGCAACAGGTGCAGATCGTCGGCAATTGCGGAGGCGGTACGCGGATACGGTCCGGGATCGCTCCATCCCATGCCAGCCCGATCGTACCAGCAGACTCGAGTAGTCCTGGCGATTTCGAGCTGAATATTCTTCCAGCCGTAACCACCTTCCAGAATTACCGTTGGACTGCCCGTTCCTGCGCAATCAATGTTCAGAGTACGCCCGCCGATGTCCACCGGGAGTCCGACGCGTGCGTACCGTTTGTCGTCGCGTCGCTCTCCCAGTTGTTCATAGACAATTCCCGCAATAACTAACAAGACAAGCAGGCCCAGAACTGCCAGAAACAAGCGTGTCAACACAACCGATCTCACGACGCCACCCTCACGATGGGTTTGCTTTCATGTTGCTGGCGGCGAGCGGAAATGGCACGCATTGAGAGCAGCACCATCAGCAGGGGCAATATCAGCAGAGCCAGAATCAAGATGGACTCGATCTTTCGTTTAGGCGACGGTGATTTGCGAATCAAAGTTGTTTTCTGACTTGTGACAAGCGAATCGTCACTTTGGATGCCTGGGACGGTCACTGACTTGGTCGAGGTTGAAATCCGAACGTAAGTGAAAAGTTGCAAGAGGACGCCGGTTATCAAGATCGTTTGGCCCAGCACTTTGAGTTGAGCTATTGAGCCGACAGTCCACACGGTCACACCCGCGAAAACCAGAAACAGAATCACCACCCGCGCTGTGTGAATGATCGCCCGGTTATCGACCTCGCGACAGGCTTGCCTAACCGCTTCCACATTGCCGAAGCGACGTAAAGAATCTGCTGTTGCTTCGTCGAGTGTCATCCCGCCGGCAAGGTTGTCAGCAATTCTCATTTCGATATGGAAGGTCAGTTCGTCTTCCAAATCACGCTCGAGTGTGGACGGCAGCCGAAAATGCCGCTTAATTCTTTGCATTGCTGAATCCAATTATTCTGTTTGCATGATCTTGCCAATGGCCACGGTCATGCGGTTCCAGGTGGAAGTCTCGATTGCCAGTTGCTTACGACCTGCGCGGGTTAACTTGTAGAACTTTGCCCTGCGATTGTTATCTGAGAGACCCCACTCCGCATCAATCCAGCCGCGATTCTCAAGACGATGGAGAGCCGGGTAGAGTGAACCTTCCTCGACTCGCAGCTCATCATCGGTGACTTGATGAATCCACCTGACCACATCGTAGCCGTGTAGTGGTCCACGGGAGAGGGCCTTTAGTATCAACATGTCCAACGTGCCCTGCAGCAGTAAATCAGTCTTCTTCATCTTCTTCCCCTAGGCATTCGAGGGCAGAGTAACGCCTAATCCCTAGACTGTCAAGGGGAAAGAGAAGATTGTGAGGAATCGGGGACCCGACGCTACCGCGCTACGGTTCTGACTGCATGCGGAGTTGATTGAGTGTTGCGTGACTCAAAGCAAAAGGCTTTCAGATTGATTCGAATCTGAAAGCCTTGTAATTGGTCGGGACGACTGGATTCGAACCAGCGACCTCACGCACCCCAAGCGTGCGCGCTACCAGGCTGCGCCACGTCCCGTCAAACTGCACCCCTAGTATCCGAGCAATAAATATTTTGTCAACTGAGCACCCTGTAGGGGCGTCTCGCTGGTGGGCTCAGATTCACTTCGCGGCGCCGCGTCTTTCTTTTTCCAACAGCGCCAACAATTCTCGAAGCTCGCCAGCGATCTGCTTCAATGCTTGTCGCTCAGCAGCTGTGCGTGGAATGTCTGAACGGGGAATATTAGTGCGTTTAGAAAGCGCCTCTTCCACGATGTCCGGCAATTCCGAATGATCTTCATCCGAAGAAACTACTTTAAGTTTTCCGCCGCCGCGTAACTCATGCGCAAGCCGTTTTTTCGCTCCCGCAATCGTGTACTGATCCTCGTAAAGTAGATCTTTGATGCGCAAAGCCATCTCAACATCACGTTTGCGATATACCCGCTGGCCGGCGCGATTTTTCTGTGGCGCCAACATCGGAAATTCTGACTCCCAATATCGAAGAACGTGCGCCTGCACTCCGGCCAACTCACATACTTCACCGATCTTGAAGAAGAGCTTTTCAGGTATGGCGACAGCAGGGGGTGTCATTAAATTGATTCGTGCTTTACTGTCGGGTACTTAAAGGACAACTTCGAAGGATTTCCAGCTCGCCCGAGTGAAGGGCCATGTTACAGGCGCGCGATTTCGCGTGTCAATACTTATATTTAGCAGACCTGACTTAAAACTATTTCTTTAACGTGCCGTCTGAGCTTTTCAGATCCTGACGACGGTTATTCTTAGCCATCAGGGGGCCGCTTTTGGTCGTTGGACGCCTCCGTGTGGGCAAGCTATAATCCGCGGCAAGTTCCCGCTCAACCAGGCGCATTATGGAGGGTCAGTTCTAAACAGTGACGACGCCGACCGTTTTTCGCCTCGCCTCACGTCTGGACGACATTGGCTTCTCTGACATCGTAAACATTCGCAACCGCGTGATGGAATTGCGCGCAAGTGGCGCGACGGTTTACCAGTTTGAAGGTGGTGAACCGTACATGCACACATCGGAGTTTATAAAGGAGGGGATGGTGCGCGCATTGGCTGAGAACAAGACGTGTTATGCACCGTCATCGGGAATTCCAGAACTGCGATCAGCAATCGCAGAGAAGGTGCGCAACAGAAATCAAATTCCTGTATCGACTCAGGATGTGATCGTTCTCAATGGCGGCATGCAGGGACTCTTTGGCGCATTCCAGTCTGCCGTAAACCCGGATGAAGAAGTGCTCGTGTTCTCGCCGTATTGGACACCGATTAAAGATCTGATCGCGCATTGCCAGGGAAAAGCAGTTTTAGTTCCGACAGTTGAAGCTCGCGAACGTGGCTTTGGGCCAACGCTTGATCGTTATGCAAATGAACGTACCCGCGCAATCTATTTCAACACGCCGCAAAATCCAACAGGATTGGTCTTCACTGCTGATGAAGCGCGAGCTGTCGCTGCGTTCGCACAAGAGCGGAATCTGATTGTGGTCGCAGACGAGGCTTACGAGGATCTCGTGTATGAAGGCGAGCACTTCTCAATTGCCTCTCTTCCAGGAATGTTTGAACGTACGATTACTGTGTTCACACTTTCGAAGTCATATGCAATGACTGGTTGGCGAATTGGCTATACGGTTGCGACCGAACCATGGATGACTGGTTTGCGCAAGACAACTCTCTATTCATCGAATGGTGTCTCCACACCAACACAATGGGCAGGGGTCGTCGCCCTTTCAACCTCACAAGACGTTCTGGAAAAGAACGTCCGCGCGTATCGCAAGCGAAGAGATTTGCTTCTCGATGGTCTAAACGAACTCGGTCTGCATTGCGAACGTCCGGCAGGAGCGTTCTATGCTTTCCCCAATGTCACCCGCATTAACAGCAACAGTCGTGAAGCTGCGGAGATTCTCCTCGAACGTGCTCAGGTAGCGACTGTGCCAGGTATCGTCTTCGGCGAACACGGGGAAGGTCACTTGCGATTCTCTTTCTCCACATCACTCGAGACCATCGAAGCAGGGTTGGATTCTCTTCGCCGTAATCTATAAATATCACTCTTGGGAGGCAACATATTTCGTGTTTGTTTCGTGTGATTTCAGGGATCGTTCTTTCAATGCCGACGCTACACGATCCACGAAATTACACGAAACAACACGAAGATGTCCGTCTGGCTATACTTATTCTTGGCCGCGGTAGAGTATGAACGAATTCGATTTCATAAAACGCATCAAGAACAAGACGCGAATGCATGGCGACTTTTCGCAGGTCGTGCAAGGCATCGGCGATGACGCTGCAGTAATAAAGCCTACGAGCGGGCGTCAGCTCGTGGTGAGCGCGGATTTGTTGATCGAAGGTGTTGATTTTCTTCGCAGCGCAACGTCCGCCCGCCTCCTCGGTCGTAAGTCGTTGGCTGTGTCACTTTCGGATGTAGCAGCGATGGGCGCCAAGCCACGTTGGGCGCTTCTGTCGCTCGGTGTCACTGAAGATGTGTGGGGCACAGAGTTCATCGATCAACTTTATGAGGGAGTGTTTGAACTGGCAGATAAATATGGTGTAACCCTCGTCGGCGGCGACACCTCGCGAACTCCTGACAAGATTGTGGTCGACTCGATCGTCCTCGGCGAATGCAAGGAGGGGGCAGTGATCTCGCGTACGGGAGCAAAGCCGGGGGATCAAATTTTCGTTACAGGGACGCTGGGAGCCTCGGGTGCGGGGCTTCGTCTTTCGAACCGGGGAGCGAGAATCACACCAGTTCAGGAGACCGAGTCAGAACAGCGAGCCATCGATGCCGTTTTGATGAGGCACCTCAGTCCCGAGCCCCGTGTTGGATGGGGAATGGTCCTGGGCCAGGAGAAGCTGGCTTCATCAATGATCGATCTGAGCGATGGATTGTCGTCTGATCTGCATCATATTTGTGAAGACAGCAACACCGGAGCATTGATCCGAGCTCTGGACCTTCCAATCGATCCGGCAGTTGTCGAGCTCTGCGGCCGGCGCGCATTAGATCCTTTGCAACTCGCTCTGCACGGCGGTGAAGACTTTGAACTTCTATTTACAACCTCGCCGGCGAATGCTTCCCGACTGCCGAAGCGAGTAGATGGGGTGACGGTAACTTGTATCGGCACAATCGAAGCTTCGGATCAAGGAGTGCGACTTGAGGAAGGTTTGCGCATCTGGCCGCTCGAAGCCGGCGGTTACGAACACTTTGCTGCACGCGCCAAGACGGTTTGACTCGTACTTGCATACTTACCTAGACTTTGCATGCGCGCTATGACAGAACTGGCGCGCATCTTAGTACCCACTATGATCAGACTTCATAACACCCTGAGTGGTCGGCTGGAAGAGTTTCGGCCTATGCGTGAAGGCGAGGTTCGCTTCTACTATTGCGGACCTACGGTATGGAACTATGGACATATCGGTAATTTCCGCTCGACTGTAGCCGCAGACATTCTGCGACGTTATCTAAAATTCAAGGGTTACAAAGTAACTCATGTAATGAATATCACTGACGTCGAGGATCGAATAATCGCGATGTCGCAAGCCGCGGGTCTGAGCATTGACGATTACACAGCAAAATACATTGACGCGTTATGGGAAGATTTTGACGCGCTTGGTTGTGAGCGTCCGGAGGTTGTCCCGCGCGCAACACGTCACATTCCCGAAATGGTCGAGCTAATCCAGAGATTGTTGGATACTGGCCACGCTTATCGATCCGACGGTTCAATTTATTACCGCATTAGTTCCTTTCCAGGTTATGGGAAACTCTCCAAAATAAACTTCGCAGGCAACATTACGGGCGGCAGCGAGCGTATCGACACTGATCGATATGAAAAGGAAGATGCGCGAGATTTTGCGCTTTGGAAAGAACCAGCTTCAACAACAGAACCGGCATGGGACACATCAATTGGGCGCGGCCGGCCCGGATGGCACATCGAGTGTTCAGCAATGTCGATGAAGTACCTCGGCGAAACATTTGACATTCATGTCGGCGGCATCGATCTGGTCTTTCCACATCATGAAAATGAAATCGCGCAGAGTGAAGGCGCTACGGGAAAAGAATTTGTACGTTACTGGTTACATTTCGAGCATCTTAAGGTTGATGGCGAAACGATGGCCAAGTCGAAAGGTAACTACTACACGTTTCGTGATCTAACAGCGAAGGGTTACACGCCGGCAGGAATTCGTTATTTCCTGCTTAGTGTTCCTTACGGCAAACAGTTAAATCTCAACTTTGAAGTTTTGGCCGGCGCGGATCGCACTGTGCAAAGTCTTCGTGACTTTCGCGCCCGCCTCAGCGAGGCACGTACGGAACCGGGTAGTAACGAACGGCTGAAAGAGGCAAAGGATCGTGCTCTACGTGAATTTGAAGAAGGCATGGATGACGATCTGAACACGTCTGTAGCGCTGGCTGCTGTTCACAATTTGACGCGGGAGGTGAACACAGCGCTTGCGAGAAAAGAAGTAAAAGAAGACAACAAGCGTGAATTACTCGCACTGATAGAACGATTCGACAGCGTGCTTAATATTTTCGGTAACGAACAGCCGGAGATGTTGGACAGCGAGATTCAGGCGCTAATCGATGAACGACAGGAAGCTCGGCGGCGCCGCGACTTCGCGCGCGGTGATGAGATCCGCGATGAATTGTCGGCTCGAGGAATCACTCTGGAAGATACTAAAGACGGCGTGCGCTGGAAGCGGAAATAAAAATTTAGTCGCAGAAAGATTTTAGCCGCAGATTACCGCCGATAAAAGCAGATCAAAGGTAGTAGGCAGAAGGCAGTATGAACTGCTTTCTGCTTTGATCTGCGTTATCTGCGGTAATCTGCGGCTAAAATCTCTAAAGTTTAACCTCCGTATCTCGGATTCACACCCAGGTTATAAAAAAGGAACGAGTAGATGTCCGCATTCTGCTCGATCGCTTTTGTCGTGCTACTGGCGCCGTGCCCCGACTTCGTGTCGATCCGAATCAGAATGGGATTATCGCCTCCCTGTCCGGCCTGCAGCGCTGCCGCGTATTTGAAATTGTGCGCCGGCACCACGCGATCATCATGATCCGCAGTCGTGATTAGTGTTGCTGGATACTTCGTTCCGTATTTGATGTTGTGAATAGGCGAATATGCGAGCAGCGCTTTGAACTCCGCCTCGTTGTCACTTGAACCGTAGTCGGCAATCCAGTTCCATCCAATCGTGAATTTGTGAAAACGCAGCATGTCCATAACACCTGCCTGTTCGACAACTGCTCTGAATAATTCCGGTCTTTGGTTCGACACAGCGCCAACCAGCAAACCACCATTGGATCCACCTTGAATCGCGAGCTTTGCGGGATTGGTGTACTTCTGGGCTATAAGGTAATCAGCAGCGGCAATGAAATCATCGAACACGTTCTGTTTTTTAAGTTTCGTTCCAGCTTCATGCCACTTCTCGCCGTACTCGCCGCCGCCTCGCATATTGGCAGAAGCGTAAACCACACCCTGTTCGAGGAGCGCCAAACGCAGCGAGCTGAATGAAGGCGCAGTGACAATGTTGAACCCACCGTACCCGTAAAGCAGTGTCGGATTGTTCCCATCGAGCGTCAGTCCCTTTTTATAAACCAGGAACATTGGCACTCGTGTCCCGTCTTTACTCCGATAAAAAACCTGCTTTGTTTCGTAATCAGTCGGCTTGAATCCGGGAATATCGACGGTGCGAAACACACTCGATTTCTTTGTGGCTATCTCGTATTTGTAGATCATTGGCGGAAAGTTAAACGACGTGAAGGTGTAGAAGATAAACTTGTCGTCATGATTTCCACCAAAGCCACCCGCGGTGCCTAATCCCGGTAGGACGATTTCGTTTTCGAGTTTTCCGCTGAGATCAAAGACATAGGCTCGGGTGGTGACGTCTTTTCGCCACGAACCAAACAACTTTCCGCCCGCCGTTCCCACACCCTGGAGTGGCTCGGGTCGCTCAGGCAAAACATCTTTCCAGTTCTTTTCATCCGGGTTCTTCGGATCGAAAAGGAAGACCCTTCCGTTAGGCGCATTTCTATCAGTTCGGATCAATAACTTGTCGCCCACGTTGTCGACTACACCAAAGCTGTCGTCACCGATTTCAGCCACAATTGGTGTGAATGTCTTTTGGTTCTGCGAAAGATCGCGATAGAAGAGGGCATTGCCTTTCTTGCCTTTGCCTCGGTCCGAAATCGTCAAAAGCGCGTAACGTTCGTCTTCGGTGGTGCCCACACTGTGGAATCGCTGCGGATGGTCCTTGTCTTCGTAGACAAGCTCATCAGCCGCTTGAGCAGTTCCCACCTTGTGAAAGAAGACTTGATGATTCTCGTTCTTTGACGTGAGTTCCCTGCCCTTGTCTGGCGCGGGATAGCGGCTGTAGAAAAATCCATTACCTGCCCATGACACACCAGAGACCTTCAACCACTGCAAATCGTCTGCGAGCTGCTTACGCGACGCAACCTCCATCACGTACAGTTCCGTCCAGTCGGACCCACCTTTAGAAATTCCGTACGCTAGATACCTCCCATCTTTCGACACTGAGAAAGCACTCAATTGCGAAGTGCCATCGGAAGAAAACTTGTTCGGGTCTATCAAGACTTCCGGAGTTCCTTCGAGTCCCTTCTGGATGTACCACACGTTCTGGTTCTGTAAGCCATCGTTTTTCGTGTAGAAGAAATTTTCGCGAACGCGAAATGGGGAACCGTAGCGAGGATAGTTGTAGAGTTGTTCCAGGCGCGTTTTGACTTGTTGACGGAAAGGAATCTTCTCGAGATATGCAAAAGTAACTTTGTTCTGAGCCTCAACCCACGCCGCCGTCTCTGGAGCATTTTCATCTTCTAACCAACGATATGGATCTGGAACCTTCGTGCCAAAGTAATCGTCTACAACATCAACCTTTTTCGATTCAGGATAAATGAGCCTCGAAGGGGTTGAGGCACCATCGGTTCCTTGCGCGGCTAGTTTCGTATTCTTTTGCGCAGTGGCATATCGCGTCAGCGGCGACAGAGATAGTGCGGAGAAAAGGAACGCCGTTAAGGCAAGCGGAAGCGAAAGAAGGGCAAATTTTTTCATTGTCTAATCTCCCAGAGGCAGGCGTTGTTTGCTCGACAGTCTAATCACGTTAAGCCAAAACTCCAAGTTGAATGACTCGCGAGTGGGCGAATGGGCGAATGGGGGAATAGGTGAAAAGGGGAAATGGAGGAAAAGCTGCGTCGACGGGCAAGTGAGCTGGCAATTAGAATGCGGCTTTAATTGCCCTCTCCCGTTTCGCATTGGACCATTTCCCGTTCGCCCATTCCCCATTTCACCCATTCGCCATTTTCCCCATTCCCCCCGCTCACGAAACGATGATAGTATTGACTAGCGATTTATGTTTGATCCGCAGCCCTTACATTTTCGACCTTTGGAATCCCGCGCAAACCTCTTCGCGGACTAGTATTCCTCCATTTCTCGTGCGTTTTTTAGAAACCGGCCGCAAGCCGGTTGCGATTTGGTGTCTTTGGAAACGGAGGAAATCATGTCTACAGCTGTTGCACCCAAAAAGCCTGAAATTCGGACGGCACTCCCCGGACCGAATGCCAAGGCAATAATCGAAGCTGACGCAAAGTTCGTTAATCCCGCTTACCCACGCCCCTCGTTCAAGCTAGTTGCAGACCATGCGTCGGGTGTCTGGGTCCATGACGTTGACGGAAATGTATTCCTGGATTGCAACGCGGGAGTCGCTGTGTGTTCTACCGGCCACTGCCATCCCGAAGTTGTGAAAGCGATTCAGGAACAGGCTTCTCAACTGATTCACATGTGCGGTACCGATTACTACTACCGGCACATGCCGCAACTTGCTGAAAAACTGGACAAAATCGTTCCCGTGCCTTCACCGACTCGAACTCACTTTGCAAATAGCGGTACCGAGGCAGTCGAGACGGCGCTTAAGCTCGCGATGCACGCCACAGGTCGTGAAAAGTTTATTGGGTTTTTCAATAGCTTTCACGGGCGAACGATGGGCTCCCTTTCGTTAACATCCTCGAAGGCAGCGCAACGCAAAGGTTTTAAACGGCAGGCGCTCGATGTAGTGCACGTTCCCTTCCCGAATGAGTTTCGCAATCCGTTTAATGCTGCTGACTGCGGCACAGGCGGCGCAGGACAAGGCGCGCTCAACTGGATCGAGGAGAGACTCTTCAAAACGACTACTCCACCAGAAGAAGTTGCGGGAATCGTTGTTGAGGTGGTCCAGGGCGAGGGTGGTTACGTTCCGGCGCCGAAGAATTTTCTTTTGGGCCTGCGCCGGATTTGTGATGAACACGGAATCCTTCTAATTGTCGATGAAGTGCAATCGGGCATGGGACGAACGGGAAAAATGTTTGCGTCTGATCACTTTGATCTGAAGCCTGACATCGTCTGCATTGCAAAAGGGATCGCGTCCGGCCTGCCACTCGGCGCGTGCGTCTCACGGGCCGATCTAATGAATTGGAAGCCCGGCGCGCATGCGTCGACCTTCGGAGGCAATCCGGTGTGTATCGCCGCCTCGCTGAAAACGATCGAGCTGCTTGAAAACGGGCTTGTTGAGAATGCCGCTTCAGTGGGTAATTACCTAAAAGCAGGCCTTGAAAAGTTGATGCGGAAGTATGACTGCATCGGTGATGTGCGCGGCCTAGGTATGATGATTGGCGTCGAGTTTGTAACTGATCGAGTATCAAACAAACCTGCTCCGGAGCTCCGCGATCGAATAGAAGTAGCCTGCTTCGATCGAGGACTGATCATTTTGGGCGCAGGAACGAACACGATTCGCTGGTCGCCGCCGTTGATCTTAACTACCGAGAACGCAGACGTGGCCCTCGAGATATTCGATGAAGCAATAGCTGCTTCGGTCTGAAAAGCTTTAACTAAACGCACGTCTCCTCAATAAAAAGATCCACGAATCAACACGAAATGCCCGTGTAGGTTCGTGGATTTTTATGGAAGTACTAGCAGACAACACTTCAATATCTTTGCGTCGTTCCTGTTACGCAACGGACCGTGTCTCTTGCGATCAGAAGCTCTTCATCCGTAGGAATAACGTAGACCTGTAACCGAGAACCATCTTTACTGATTATGCCTTCACGACCATCAAAATATTGCCTGTTTCTTTCGTCTTCGAGTTCCATTCCGGCCCATTCCATTCCGGAACAAATTCGCCCTCTGATTTCCGGAGAATTTTCGCCAATGCCTCCAGTAAAGATAATCGCTTCAGCGCCAGCGGCCGCGGCTAGAAATGCGCCAATGTACTTGCGAGCGCGATAACAAAATACCTCAATGGCAAGATGCGCGCGACGATCATTGTTTTCACGCTCTTCATCAAGCAGATCACGCATATCGTTGGTCAATCCGGAAATACCCAGCAGGCCCGACTGTTTATTAAGAAGCGTCTCGACCTCCTGGGGACTTAAACCTTCCTTCGCGCCAATAAAATCGACAATCGCAGGATCGATGTCGCCTGAGCGGGTACCCATTACCAGTCCCTCAAGCGGAGTGAGACCCATTGAAGTGTCTATGGAATCTCCTGCCCTGATTGCGGCGATCGAACAGCCGTTTCCCAGGTGCAGAGTGATCACATTTGTCTCGTTGCGCTGAATGTTCCTGATTTGACGATAACGATAGGCAACATAACGATGCGAGGTGCCGTGAAATCCATACCGCCGGATTCGGTATCGCCGGTACAATTGATACGGAAGCGCGTATAGAAATGCGGTTTCCGGCAGTGTTTGGTGAAAAGCAGTGTCAAAGACCGCTACCTGCGGTAAGCCGGCGCCGAAAACGTCTCGAGCAGCCATGATTCCTTTGATGTTCGTGGGATTGTGAAGCGGTGCGAGCTCGATACACTCCTCGATTCCTTTCAAAACTTCATCTGTGATCAGCACAGACTGCGTGAACTTTTCTCCTCCGTGCACTACGCGGTGGCCAACTGCATTAACATCTGAGACGCTTTTGATTTCCGGAATGCCCGCTTCAGAGCAGGCCCAGTGGACAATAAACTCGACCGCCGCGCGCGTATCTCGAAGTTTCGCAGTGGAACGTTGCACCTCCTTATCTTCTGTGCGCAGTGCGACAATCGCCTCTCCGCCGATGCGTTCCACACTCCCGCGCGCAAGACGCCGATCGGCATTTCTTTGGATCATTTCCAGGTCAGTGGAAATGAACTGAAACTTAACTGACGAGCTACCACAATTTAAAACAAGAATGTTCATTACTTTCGTTATCAAGCGATCAGCTTTAACGCGACTTGCTTGACGCGTTCGCCAAGATCTACTTCATCTGCAGTTGTCACTCGACCTTCCCGAAATACCTCTCTACCGGCAACAACCGTCATCAACACATCTCGGCCAGAAGAGGAATTCAGAATGGTAGCTGCTGGATCATACATCGGACGTTGATGCGTACTCGCCAGAGAAACGACAGCAAAATCTGCCGGCGAACCTGGACTGAGTTCGCCCACGGGGCCACAAGGAGCCAAGGCGCGGGCGCCTCCGACCGTTGCCAGGCGAATCGCCTCAGATGTAGTTAGAGTCTTGTCGCCAGCTCCAATTCGCGCTATCAGCATTGCGAATCGTGCCTCCTCCAATAGATCGCATGTGTTGTTACTTGCGACGGAGTCGCTGCCTAATCCAACCACAACCTTGTGCCGCAACAGCTCGAGCAAAGGCGCACGTCCGTGGCCCAGACGAGCATTTGACTTTGGACAATGCGCGACGCACGCACCCGATGCCGCAATTGACTGAATGTCCTGAGTATCGACGTTGATGCAGTGTGCGAGCAGCGGCTTTGTCTCGAGAATATGAACTTGCTCCAAATAGCGAATCGTTGAAACGCTCTTTGCCGTCCAACTAATTCCGCGGGCGGCAAGGCCCTCGGCAAATGGGCCGCGTCCTTCGCGCAACAATAGATCTTCTGCATGCGACTCTGCTGCGTGCATCATAACCGGCAGCTGTTCACGTTTCGCAAAATCGGCTATGAGCTCCAGTTGCGGCGCAGAAACAGTGTAAGGAGCATGCGGCGAAACACCAGCCCGCATGCGTGAGTTTTCCAATTTTCGCAGCCGCAAAACCTGCTGGGTGAGTGTTGCCAGGTTGTCATGGGCCAGGCGAGCGTCGGGACCAAACGATTCTTGAAAGACTGTCCCTCGTAAACCAACGTCACGCACAGCATTCATCGATTCAAAACCCGCAGTGGCAGCATCGCCGACACAGGTCACACCTGCTCTTATAGCTTCACATGCGCCCCACGCTGCCGAGACGTATAGATCGTCTGTGGTCATGCGTGTTTGGCGAGCGATTGTGAGTTTCTTTAGCCAGGCGCCGAAATCAGTTTCCTCGTTGTCCAGAAAGCCGCGCATTGCAGTGAGTTCAAGATGTGAGTGCGCGTTTACAAAGCCAGGAAGGATTGCTGCGTCCGGAAAATTCTGAATCTGAGCTGAGGGAAACTGTTCAGTAACAAGGTCACGTGGACCAACAGCCTTTATGTGTTCGTAATCGACTGCAATTGCTCCGTCTTTAATGGGCGATGAGCAAATAGGGACGATCCAACTGGCACAGTAAAGAGTCGTCATGGGATTTAATAATTACTCGGGACGTTCTCGAGTGGAACTGCGCAGATCTTTTCCAAGTTCGCTTAACCTCTGCAGCAAGCGCCTGTTCCCGGCGACAGAAGTGACGCAACCCAGGCGGACTTCGTGGAGATTGCCCTCCACTTCCCGAACGTCAAAATCTTCCAACCGAAGACGTTCCTGTTCGAGCGTATGAAGTAACTGCTCGAGAAATTCGGCGGGGTCCTTTGTTTTCACCGTGTAGTGGAAAAGTCGTTTTCGCCGCAACACCTCATCCTCAAGTCGGCGCAACAGAACGAGGACCACAATAATTAGGATGGTAGAAAATGTTGCCAGGCCAAAAAGACCCTCACCGATACTGATACCAATCGCGCCAACAACGAAAATCGTCGCTGCCGTCGTTAAACCATGTACCGAACCACGTGCCTGCAGAATCACACCCGCGCCTAAGAACCCGATGCCGGTAACTACCTGTGCCACCAATCGCGCCGGGTCAGTGTAAGGGGCGCCACCGCTGATGTGACGCGAAACAATCATGTAGAGCGCAGCACCGATACAGATCAGAACGTTCGTCCGGAGCCCTGCCGCTTTGCGGCTCAATTCTCTTTCAAAGCCGATCGCGCCACCGCAGACCATCGCCATGAGCAACTTCAAAAGTATTTGAATGGCAGGCCATTGTTGGTTCAAAAACGTTTCTATCATCGTTAGGGATTTGTAAGAGTGCTTTGACTTCCGCTCTCGCCTTTGGCTGCTTTCAACCGTCGATATCGCTGCAGAATCGATACCACGTAAGCGCGCGTCGACGGAATGTCGATGCGGTTAATGAACTCATTTCCTGACATTCCTTTCCCGCTGCCTGAATTGTTCCATTCCTCCGCCCTGCTAAGTCCTGCATTGTAAGCTGCAATCATACGTGGCTCGGCTTCCGGCAAGTCTCGATACCGCTCGAAGAACTTTTCGAGATACCAACAGCCAATCTGGATATTTCGTTCTGGATCGCGCAACAAGCTTTCCGGGTTCTGATCCATTTGTCTTTCCAGATCTCTCATGCCCGTTTCAGCTGCCCATTCACGACCAACTGCGGGCGTGACCTGCATCAGCCCTATCTCACCATCTCGACCTGTTTTCCACGGACTAAAGTACGTTTCTTCGTAGATGATGCTCCACACCAAATCCGGATCGAGTTGATAGATGCCTGACTGCCTGATGATCAGTGCGTCGTAGCGATGAACCCAGTATTGATTTGCGAAATAGGCGATTAAGACTAGAGTGAGGAGAATTACCGCGGCAAGAAGGATTCGTTTCATCAAGCCTTTGCAATCAATGATCGGCGACGTTGACGTAGGTAAGCTTAGCCGTGTCCGCTAACCGACTGCACTAGTTTCTCCTTTTGAGCGCTGACCAAAAGCTTGCGTTCGAGCAAGCAAAATCTACGCCTTCATATCGTGATCGCAGGGCCTGTTCGTCGAGCACGTGACCTTGAAGCCAGATCTCGGCGTCAAGTGATGCTCCAACGGTGAGGGGCTCTCCGCGCAAAGCTCTTTGATTCACCAAAACCTCAAGCTTTATTCGGTCAAGATCGATGTGGACCCAGTAGAGCTCGGATCCTGACAGCGGATTACGTAGGGGCTTGAAAGTGATCACCTTGCCGGTGAGGCACCAATCGTTCTCGTGCGCTGCGCGCGAGGGGGCCGACTTTTCCAACGGTAACCAACGGGTTTTTGCCACACCCTTGCGAACGCGTGCGCGGTAAGCAAGACCGCACAATCCGACGTGAAGCTCCTGAGCTCGAAATCCGGCTGGACCAACTTCCGTCAGGTTTTGCAACTCAAAGAGAACCTCACAATCCGTTCCCTGCCGATAACCGTGGACGACGGCCTCTCCCTCTTCGTCATACTCGGTGAGCGCCCAGGGGCTAATGGTTTGAATATAGCGAGCGCGGAAGCCGGGGCGGCAATCAGCGTAGAAAACATCCCCGCTACCCGACTCGTAGAGAACTGTCCACACCTCAAGTCCCTGTCCAAGCTTCCAACAGCGACCGTGGATCACCGCCCCACGTCGCGAGAGCTGTGTTGGTTCACCCTGGTCGCCCGCGCGTTCGGCAAGGTAGTTGAAGGCCTTCTCACTCAGCACTTCCAATCCAATGGTTTCGAATGTCGGATTCATTTATTGGCTGTCAAATTCGAGGGTTCTTAGTCTTCCGCCTCTCTGACTTGGCGCGTGCGGCTAGCGTCTTCATGTTCCCATTGAGCTTCTCGGCTCGCGGAGCCCTGCTCCGAAAGCCACGAATCACTCGCACTGGTCCATGAGAAGGTCGCGCGCCGGACCTTATCATCTCAGCAAACAGATCGACGTCGTAATCAGCTTCGCGTGACATTTCTTCGCGAATTGCGTGGAGCACTTCAAGAAATCTGGGTCTACGATACATATGACACTTTCGATTGCCGATTTATGACATTCCCGATTTATGACATTGCGGATTTGAAAATGTTCCGATCAATCATCCAAGCGACGCAGCACCACATCAATCAGAAATCGGCAATCGAAAATCGGCAGTCCCTTCCGTTGCTTCTGAAACAAGAAACTCCGGCGTCACAATCATTGGAACATAAAATCCGGCCGCTGTATTAAACAATCTAATGCGCGCTTGACGCCTCACATTCGCTAGGTGACCGAAGTTCCAGGTCACTAAATAATCGATCTTGTGATAAGAGGCAATCGCAACATGAAGGGCATCGGCAATGTACTTGCGATGAAAGATGCCTCGCGAAATGTATCCGTCGGCGAGGATTGCTGCTTCATCAGTCAGTTCCACTTGCTCGAGTGGAGCAATCAGATTGAGGTATGAACTGCGATGCGGTTCACGTAACCGTTCGAGTTCGCTCGAGACAAGCGGCGAGATCACGGTACGATAGTCCGGCAATTCTCGCTCCCACCACCGAATCGTCAAGTCGCGTCGAAACGGTTCACCATTGTCAAGATAAGCACCGATAACTGACGTTTCCAGATAAAGACTCTGCTTCATTGCTTCACATTTCTTTCAACTTGAAGCCGTCGTCATTTCTGGCTGTGTCAACAAGTGGTTCCAGACGAATGACTCCGCGCGCAAAATCGAATGATACGCGGAAGTGTCGTAAAAAGTTGCCACCTAGAATTCCGTTCTGCGTGAACCCGGCAGTTTCGTTTACTGCCTCCATGTCGAGCACAGCAGCACTGATTCGCTCGCGGGCAAGCGCGCCAAGCATCACCTTCGGTAATAGCACGGTGTCAACGTTTTCGGTCACACCGGCGGCTCCAAACACACGCATCTTACTGGGTTGAATGTGTGACGTGATTGTTTCGAATTCTGCTAGCTTCTGAGAAACGACTGAAACGCTGGCACCGGTATCGATAATGAAGTTCAACGGTTTATCAAATCCCTCGATTGCCACTTCACCGCTCAAAAAGCCACTTGAAGTGGTGCGCAATGGAATCTCCTGGATGATCGCAGGCGCGGGAGGTGCCAAACCCGTAGGCGTCGCGGTCACCTGGTTCACTGCGGTCCATGCTGACGCCGCTTCCTCTCCGCGCTGCCGTACCAGAGTGAATGTCCGCTGGCCATAATCGACCATCGCCACAAACTTAGAAATCAGCGACAGTCCGATATAACCATCAACCGGGTTCTTATCGTCATAAAAACGCCGGATGTAGACCGGTACATTGTCGACGCGCACTTCTCCGATTTCCAGTGAAGAGACATAACCGTAAACGATTTCGAACTTGCCACCACCACCGACAGCTCGCGCCATCCCGCCTCGAGCAATTGGATGTAATCCCAGCCGCTTAGCAGTTTCGTCTGAAATAACGGACATCCCCGAACCTGTATCGAGGACAAAGCGCAGGGGGTTCTTTTGACCGTTAACTCGCACGTTAAGAATGGGCCGATTATCGTGCGCCTCAAACGGCACCACGGTGCGGTTCGCTCCATTCGGCACGTACAATGCACTTTGACGACCGAGATAACGCAGGAAGTCGATTAATCCGCGGATGCGCGCGCGTCGATCTGCATCGGTCTTCGGCGCAACTATCAGGAACCGCTCGTAAGAATCTGCCGCCTCTTTGTACCGCTCGGTGCGAGCGGCAGCTTGTGCAAGATTAAAAATGTAATCAGGCTCGCTTGAATCCAGATCGGCAGCGCGCCTCAATCCGCGGATAGCAGGGTCCAATCGATTCTCGTAGAAGTCGATCATTGCCAGCCCGGCAACGGCCATCGCTTCATCTTCATTCAGTGACAGTGACGTACGAAACTCCTCGACCGAATTGCGAAAGTCGCCACCGATCAAGATTGCAGAGCCAAGCAGTGCATGCGCTCGCGCAGAAAGCGGATCGAGGAGGATCACCCTCGCCGCATTATCATACGCGCCCTGCAGGTTTCGTTGCTTTAGCTGAGCGAGACTAAGTCCTAAGCGCGCGTCGTTGTCGTGCGAATCTTTCCCCAGCAATTCACGATAGATCTTTTCGGCGGTTTGATAGTCGCCGTTGCGAATCGCCTTGCTGGCACGGTTTCGCAGCTTTTCGTCGGTGGCGGCGGATACACTAGGGGCGCCCATTAATACAAGACATACAGCAAAGGCGGCCAAACCTCCGACCGCCAAAGTCCCCATAGAAGTTTTGGTACTGCGCGACAACATAAAACCTGCTTCCAGACCAGCAACCGCAGCGTATCACTGCGTGTCCAGTCTTTAGTGCGTTTTTACTTAAGAATTTCTCCTGTCTTCATGGACCACAGGACCAGATCCAGTTCATCAAAATCGATCCGGATCTCGCGCGCGAAGCGCTGCAAACTTTGCTCGACTTCAAGATATCTCTCTCTGCTGGTTGGCGGTTTATTTGTCTCCATCACGCCGATATCCGCCAGGCAGCGAAGGACATGTTTGTCAAGGATGGCGTGTCCGCTGAAACCGATGTTGCGAAGAAAGTGGCTCGCCTCCTTGTAGCCGAGGCCCTTAATGCGTCTTTCACTTGCCAACCAATCGCGACGCGCGTGAGCATCGGTAAAACTCTCGAGCGTCTGACGCAGTTCCATACCACAGTGGCGTCGCAGGTAGGCTCTAGTTTCGACGATGTAAGCCGGACGAGCTACTGGAAAGCGATGCGCGCCCGCATTCTTCAACGCCCGAGTCATCTGATCGCGACGGCCCTGAATTAAGAAGGGTCTAACAGCCTCGATTGCCTTTAACCCCATCCGGGCGGAAGCACCTGCAGTAAAAATACAAAAAGCAAGTTCCTCCCAGAGCCGTGCATCCGAACCAGTGCGCCACACCTCATGAAATTCAGCGAGCCTCGCTTGAATCTCTCTTCTTCGCGCCTTGTGCGTGGCGCGGATGCTTTCAACAGTAACGACTGATGCTTGCGTTGCACTGTGATTTGTCAACACTCAGATTCTAGGTTCGGCTTTCTGGGGTTGTCAACGCAAATGTACCACGCACTAAGAGACCTTCGCGCCGACCAGTTTGTTAATCCATCCCGTTAATGAGGTGGAGCATCCAAGGGAAGCGTTTTCCGTCTGTGAGACGTGCTATCATCGATTGCTCGTCACGTGACGGGCATTAAGTGAATATGAGTAACAAGAGAGCAACATTACTTCTTCTAATACTGGCATTCATTGGTCTGGTCCACCCTGCCAGAGTCCTTGGACAACAGCCTTCACCGGCGCCTAAGCCGGATGTGACTCCGCCCGTGACCTCACCGTCGCCTTCATCGGGCATTGTAATCGTCAGCCAGGAGAGCGCCGAGGCCAAACCGCTTTATGGCATTCAGGGAGTGCTGGTGGAAACAGTCGATGGTCGAATTGTGGCAAGTCAAAATGCTGATCAGTTTTTTAATCCAGCATCGGCCGTCAAGCTTGGCACGGCGTTGATAGCACTGCGTACGTTCGGACCGCAGCACAGGTTCACGACAGCATTTTGGACTGATGGGACTCTAGACAAGACGTCGGGTACAGTCACGGGAAACCTTTATGTTTCAGGCCGTGATCCGTCGCTACATTATGAACAAGCAGTAGATATTGCCCGGCAGCTAAACTTGATCGGTATTCGAAAAATCACTGGCGACGTGATTGTCGCTCCAAGCTTTACTCTGAATTTTAACTGGTCCCCCAAACGTTCTGCCGAACAGTTTTATGACACACTCGACGCCCAACTTCGCACGACCGAAGCAACGAGTGCCTGGTTCTCGGCGCGTATTGCGTTAGGTGACAAATCTTCGCCCGTGGTAATTCCGAGCGTTTTGGTTCTGGGTACCGTGGCGGTTGGGCCCGTTGCGCCTGGAGCTAAGCCTTTGCTGAGCTATAGCTCGAGCACACTTACAGACATCCTGAAGGTTCTGCTCTGTTATTCAAATAATTTTATGGCCGAGCGTTTGGGCGAAAGCCTTGGCGGCGTCGACTCTGTTCAGCGTCAACTTGCCAGCGGCCTTGGAATACCAAGTGATCAGATTCGTCTTTCTTCAACGAGTGGTCTGGGCGTGAATCGCGTGACGCCGGAAGCGATGATGAAAATATTTCAAGCGCTGCGGCTAGATGTCAGCAAGGCTGGGTTAAAGCTCTCGGACATTATGCCCGTGGCCGGTGTTGATCCAGGGACTCTCGAAGACCGGTTCACTGCTGCGCCCTGGCGTGGTAGCGTGATAGCGAAAACCGGAACGCTAACCCACAGCGATGGCGGAGCCAGTTCGCTCGTCGGACAAATGCGAACCGCGAGTGGAGAAATACTGCTGTTCGTCATAATGAACCAGAACGGGAACGTCTTGCGCTTCAGAGAGAACCAGGACACCTTTGTGAAGCAAATTCAGAACTCGCGCGGTGGACCACGAGCATTCGATTATGTTCCGATCACGCTCGCGATTAAATTAACAGATACAAAAAGCCATGTAGGCTCCGCCGACGAGTACGAGGCGAAACCCACAGCTGCATCGCCGTCGCCGTAACGCTATCGCGACGGGAGAATGGGGAAATGGGGGAATCGGGGAATGGGAGAAGGGGTGATGGGGTGAAGGTACGGAGGGGCCATCTTCTCCCTTTCTCCCATTCTCCCATTCTCCCTTTCTCCCCTTCTCCCATTCTCCCTTTCTCCCTTTCTTCCCTTCTCCCATTCCCCGTTCCCCCTCTTCCCCTTTTCGCCGCTCTTGAGAACCTGCCTTCCTAAGACTGTCACCAAAAGTGACACTTTCTGGTATGTCATCCTCGGGCTTTTAGTCAATCCCCTTTAAATCCGCGGCTTCTTCAAATGGCATCCCTGTTGCACTGGCTTGGTGCGGGTCATAGTCACGCCTTGCTGGTACCCACCTGTTAAGCGCTCACGACCTGTCGTCGAATCAAGCTTTGGAGGTTAGAAATGAAACCGACTCGCGCACATCTGGTCCAACGTCGTGCATGCAGGGATGAAGGCTTTTCATTGCTGCAGGTGCTGATCGTCCTTGCGGTAGCAGGGATAGTGACGGCTGCCGCCACCATGTCGATTCAAAGGGCGCGACGATCTCTTCGACTCGCCAATTCAGCGCGTCAGTTTGCAGGTTATCTGGAGCGTGCTCGGCAGGATTCAGTTAGACGGAGAGCGCAGTCAGGCTCCGAGGCAAGTGTACAGATCCTCAATTCAACGTCGTACCGAGTAACGATGGGCTTCGGCGGGAGCAATACGCTGACTTCAAGAGACTTCAATCTTGAGAGTGGAGTCACTTTTACAACGATCCCAACCACCCTCACCTTCAACTGGCGCGGTCGACCCACATCTGGTAGCGAAAGCACGTACGCATTGGACAATGGATCCGATCCAACCCTTCAAGTCGACGTGACGGGTTCTGGAGACGTAACGCTCGGAAGTGAAGTCTTCCAGGATGCTTCCATTCCTAACACCAATTTGAATACGAATGTATCTGGGGATGTGATTCAGGATCAACCGAATCCGAATGCGACACCAACCCCCACGCCAACACCAACGCCCACGCCAACTCCAACGCCGACTCCAACTCCGACGCCGACGCCGACACCAACACCGACACCAACACCAGACCCAAATGCGTCGCCAACGCCAACGCCGGTTCCTACGCCGACACCAACGCCAACGCCGGTACCGACTCCCATACCGACTCCGACGCCGATACCGTGTACAGCGACCATCAATCCTACGTCGATATCAGTTCGTAAGAACGGTGGGTTTGCGTCAGCTATCCTGACCGTCATTGGAGGCAGCGGCACTGTGGACGCCTCTGGACCAACCAATCTAACGATCTCGCCCACGTCCTCTACCGTAACTGCCGGTGGGAATATATTCTTTACGATCACCTCAAACAGCAACGCTCGCGGCGACTTCACAGTTACTTTCACCACTCCTTGCTCAACGACGACCAGTCTTACGGTGAGCGTCACGAATTAGGAAAGGATGTGTATGACTGATTCAAACTCGAAAAAGTATCGCCGTTCAAACGAACGCGGCTTTACGCTGATTGAAGCTTCGATCGCGATGGTGATCATGATGGTCGCAGTTCTGGCGTCGGCTTCAATCTTTGCGTACTCAATCAAGAACAACAGCAGCGCCAGTGACCGCGAACTCGCAATGGCTGTTGCGCAACAAAGCATTGAACAACTGCGAAATGCGTCATTCACCGATACGGCTCTGAATGCCACCACCGGAACAACCAGTACGATCACTCGTGCGGGACGGGACTATACGGTTCAGACGATCATTACCGACTCGAACGCAATTAGCGGCCAGCCAACTCTGAAAACTATTACCGTCCAGGTGACGCCAACAGGCAGCGCTCTGTCATCTGTCACCCTCCAGACGGTTCGCGTCACACAAATGGATGGGCCATACCGTTAAGGCTATCTGTGTATCTGACGATGTTGAGAAAAAGGAAAATTGCGATGACTCAGAACACGAGAAAAAAAGCAGCGGACGGTTTTTCGTTGTTGGAACTTCTGATAGCGATGACCGTGACTTTGGTGATGTTGGGGGTTGCTACAACCCTTCTTGCGGCCGGTTATCGAATTCGAAGCCGCGAAAACTCCGTCTCGGATGCCGTCGCCGACGTCCAACGAGCACTAAATATAATGTGTCGTGAAGTTGCGAATGCCGGATTCAATTTGAATACAAATGGCATCGTAGCCGGCGATTCCGATGCGACGCACCTAAGAATCCGTTCAAATCTAAACCGGTATGACCCGACCGCAAGCACGGCTTCAAGAAATGGCGTTATCGATCCGGGTGAAGACCTGAAATACTTCGTCAATGGCGCGAGCAACACAGATTACCTCGTACGCTACGATGCAAATGCAACCGGGACCAAACATACCGTACTTGCCAATAGATTGGATTCGCTGGCAATCCACTATTTCGCGCAAAGAGTCAGTTATTCAACTTCGGGTTGCGACATCTCATCTCCATCGGCCTGGGAGGTAAATCCTGCGGCCGCGAGTTACGTAGTAATCGCTGTATGTGTCCAGATACCTGCTTCCGGCAGCCCCAATACTGCCGGCTATCAGCCGGCTTCCACGGTTTTGCTGGTTTCAGACGTAACGTTGCGAAATGCGGCATTGAATTCCTTTTGATCCAGCAGGCATAACTCCCGCACTGAGGTCTAATTCACATGAACCTAATTCAAATGAAGATAATGGAAAAAAGAGCTGATGAGCGAGGTGCCGCATTAATCACCACACTGCTTATCTCTACTCTTATCATGATCGTGGGTGGAGCGCTGCTGTTGAGCACCAGCCTTACGACTGGTCTCGCCGTCGATTCGACCTCAGAGTTGCAGGCGTACTATTCGGCGGAAGCTGGAGTGAATGTCGGATTGAACGTCCTCCGCGGCAACATTGATTCAAGCCCAGGAGGTACAAGAGCGACATTTAGAAACGCCGCCACAAATTCGGACCTTAGTAATTGGTTGAACTATAGCGTAACAATTAACGGCGCTTCCGCAGTATCACTCAGCACCACTCCGGTGATGGGTTACTCTATTGCAGTAAGTGACCCCGACAGCATCTCGCCGCCAAGGCAGCCCACGCGGTTGCTCATGCGGGTAACCGGCTATGGACCAAAGGGATCGACAAAGCAAATGGAGTTGATGGTCGATCGGTATATCTTCGACTACAACGCGATTGCCACTCTTCTGATTCGCGGTAACGACGACGGCGCGACGTCGATGAATTTCGCCATCGGCAATAGCAACTCAAAGTTCTATTCCGGAAGTGACCATGCGAGCTCTTTGCCCGCAATTCCAGTCATTGGAGTTACGCATATTGTCGACTACAACACAGCTGTTGGCGCAGTTAACTCTGCGCAGCCGGGCACAGTGAGCGGAAGTCAGCAGGTAAAACTATTCAACGTTAGTGACGTGCCATTGTTCCTACAAACAGCCGACAACGCGCGAGCCTTTCTGAATGAGCAACAAGCAGTCGCGCAGCGAAAGGGTAGGTATTTCACATCGGGCTCAGGAACATATGGCAGTAATTCGAGTCCTCAGCTTACATTTATTGATGGTGATTGCAGTCTCGACGGAGGCGCAGGCTTGCTGATCGTTACTGGCAATCTCACGCTTAGTGGAACACCAAGTTTTAACGGATTGATTCTGGTTATGGGGACGGGCACCCTGGTTCGCAACGGTGGTGGCAGCGGCGACATTTTTGGTGCATTCGCGGTCGCCAGATTCGCGCGGTCCTGGCCATCATCGGAAAATGGGCAACCCCATCCGTTCCTCGAACCGAGTTATGACACCAGCGGCGGCGGCGATTCGACGATTGGATTTGATTCGGCTCAGATCGACACTGCATTAAGCCTGGCGCCCCCGCGAGTCCTGGCAATTCGCGAGAACTAGTTAGACCGATACCAATGCTGAAGCGGACAATAATGCGCCCCGGCGATCTAGCGATCTCCGGGGCGCTTCACCGTCCACCTACGCATGGCGTGCGGCACCACACGGGGCGGACGATCTTTTGTGGATCTTCATGGGGCGGGTCCCATGAAACCCCCACATCAATACAGTTCCAAAACCGTGGTTCTTTCAGGAATGGCTGCGGGCAGGCCTGGTCGCATGATATAAATCACGAATTAACAAGAATTCTGAATTCTGTTGCATCTGCCTTATACTTGCCCACCGATGCCGGACATCCTACTCGTCGAAGACAAGGACAGCTTGCGTCGTGTTTTGCGGCTAACTCTTGAGAACGCCGGCTACAGCGTCACCGAGGCGGCCGATGCCCGTGCCGCCATGAGTGAAATCTCCCAAGTTCCTCACCGGTTGGTCCTGACCGATCTCCGCATGCCAAATGGATCCGGACTTGATGTGCTGCGCGCGGCTCGTGCCGTCGATGCTGAGGTGCCGGTAATCGTGATGACGGCGTTCGGTTCGATCGATGAAGCCGTGCAGGCGATGAAGGACGGCGCTCACGACTTTTTACAAAAACCAGTAGACTCGAATCACCTTTTACTGCTCGTCGACCGGGCACTTGAACAGGCTCGGTTGCGAACAGAAAACATTCTCTTGCGCGAAGAATGGTCGCGTCGTTACGGCTTCCCCAGAATCATTGGAGAATCAGAAGCGATCAAGACAACTGTCGCTGAAATTCAGCGTGTCGCTCAAACCGAAGCGACTGTGTTGCTGTTAGGCGAATCGGGTACTGGTAAAGAACTGTTTGCACGCGCCGTCCACCACCTGTCGAACCGTCGCGATAAGCCATTTGTCGCAATAAACTGTGCCGCCATTCCGGAAACCTTGATCGAGAACGAGTTATTCGGGCACGAAAGGGGGGCGTTTACCGGTGCGGGCGATCGCCGTCAAGGTAAGTTTGAATTTGCTTCAAGCGGAACTGTGTTCCTGGACGAAATTGGTGAATTACCGCTTCCGGTCCAGGGCAAACTTCTGCGGGCCATTGAAGAGAAGGTGATAGATCGGATTGGCGGCCGAGCGCCGGTTGAGGTTGATGTGCGGGTAGTAGCAGCCACGAACAAGAACCTTGATGCCGCAGTCGAAGCGGGAGAATTTCGCCGTGACCTATACTTTCGTTTAGCAGTTTTTCCAGTAAACATTCCTCCGCTGCGCGAACGTGGTGACGACCTAATTTTGCTCGCCTCGAATTTTGCGTCGCAGTTCGGCAAAGAATTACGCGGACGAGAAGCGACGTTGAGTGCCGGTGCAATCGAAGCTTTGCGAGTCCACACCTGGCCCGGCAACGTGCGCGAACTGGAGAATGCTGTTGAGCGCGCCTGCATACTGTCGGACACGCTAACGCTCGAACCAAAAGATCTGGGGATACCGAATAAAACAGCGTCGCCTGAAGGTCTACAATCGCTTGACCTAACTGGGACGCTGTCCGAGGTCGCACATCGAGCCCTCGCCTTTGTCGAACGCAGAAAGATCCAGGCAGCATTGCAAGCAAACGACGGCAACAAAGGACAAACTGCTGAGGAGCTCGGTGTCAGTTACAAAACGCTGCTGACGAAAATTAAGGAATATGATCTTTAGCGACAATTCTGTAGGGGCGTGCGTCCGTGTACGTTCCCGCTTTTTGGAGGAAGACTCGCACAGCGGGGGGCCCACAGAGGTACGCCCGACAAAATTAATTAGATGAGCGATTCTTCCCAACCCGCCGATCCGTCCATCAAAAATCGAAGTGCCTGCGACTCAGGAAATGCGGGATCTCTCATTCAGGAGACAGCGCCGGCGATTGTTCAACCCGCGACCGAGGTTGCCGGGGAAACAGTTACTCAGGTCGGAGAAGCTGTGGAGCCGCCGCCAGTAGTGCCGGCAAAGGAACAGCGAAGCACAGGCAGATCAGCATTTCTGGTCGGCTCTGGCATTCTTATCAGCCGCATAGTTGGCTTGATCCGTCAGCGTGTATTTGCGCATTATTTCGGCACCTCGGCCGCAGGCGACGCTTTCAGCGCTGCGTTCCGCATTCCGAATTTCTTGCAAAACGTGTTTGGTGAAGGTGCGCTTTCCGCTTCACTAATTCCTGTCTATGCGCGTTTGCTTGCAAAGCATGATGAAGAAGAAGCTTCGCATGTCGCGAGCGCAATCCTCGCGTTACTGGCGCTCGTAACGGCAGTTATCGTACTGCTTGGTGTATTGACTGCGCCTTACCTCGTCGCTGCCACAGGCTTTAAAGGCGAAACTTATGAACTTACAGTTCGACTGGTAAAGATCTTCTTTCCGGGTGCCGGCCTTCTTGTGCTTTCAGCCTGGTGTCTTGGCATCCTCAACAGCCACCACCGGTTCTTTGTCTCCTACACCGCACCGGTTGCCTGGAATCTAATATTGATCGCAACACTCGCGTTTTACGGCGGGCGTGTCGGTCAATTCCCACTGGCTGAGTACACGGCATGGGGTTCGGTTTTAGGCAGCGCATTACAGTTCTTCGTTCAGTTGCCTACCGTTATCAAACTGGTCCATCGACTGCGACCTGTTCTTGATTTTGCAAACGTTCACGTTCGGACTGTCGTGACGAATTTCTTTCCCGTGTTCATGAGCCGGGGCGTGGTCCAGATTAGCGCTTTTGTCGATGCGATACTCGCAAGCTTCCTACCTGAAGGAGCGGTAGTTGCGCTCGGCTACGCTCAAAGCCTTTACACTCTTCCCGTCAGTCTGTTTGGCATGTCAGTCTCGGCGGCTGAGCTGCCGGCAATGTCGCGAACATTGGGGAGCGATCAAGAAGTTGCCGGTGCGCTTAGCAAGCGACTCGATAGGGGATTACGACAGATTGCGTTCTTCATTGTTCCATCGTCGATGGCGTTTCTTGCTCTCGGTGATGTTATTGCTGCCGTTCTGTACCAAACCGGTCAATTCAAACACGACGCAGCTCTTTACGTGTGGGGAATACTTGCCGGTTCCACTGTTGGTCTTCTAGCCTCAACGCTTGGACGACTGTACTCCTCGACCTACTACGCCTTGCACGACACTCGCACGCCGCTCCGCTACGCCATCATTCGCGTAACGCTGACCACGGTGCTGGGCTATCTGTTTGCCATCCCTCTACCACCGCTGCTCCACATTAATCAAAAATGGGGCGTGGCAGGTTTAACGGCGTCCGCCGGAATCGCCGGTTGGATCGAGTTTGTTTTGCTCAGGAGGACGCTTAATCGCCGCATTGGCAAGACCGGCTTACCGCTGAGCTTCGCGGCCCAGCTTTGGCTGGGTGCAGCTGTTGGCGCGGCGGCTGGATGGGCTCTAAAACTCCTTCTGGGCGGCCTCCATCCTGTTCCCATGGCGGTTATTGTCCTGGGTGCCTACGGACTCATATATTTCGCCGTAACCTTCGGTCTCGGCCTGCCAGAATCCCAATCTGTGGTCCGGCGTGTCCTCAGAATGCTGAAAATGGGCCGTTTTTGAGGGGTATGGCCCGCCAAAATATTTTCCGGGGTTTCTGGAAAGTCACGACCATTAACCGTATTTCTTAAATATCCTGGAAAACCGGACGGAAGACGCAGCGGCAGGTAGAAGGGCGGTCCCACTGCCGCCATTTTCATGTCTGCTGCCCAGCCAGTGATTGACCTCGATTCTTCCCTCTCCTTATCATCCCTTTCATGCAACCAGTTATCTCGGCCGAGCAAATGCGCCAGGTTGATCGGCAAACCGTTGAGAATTATGGGCTGCCGTCCCTGACCCTGATGGAGTCCGCCGCCAACGCCTGCTTTCAAGCTCTCTCGCGGCGTTTTGGCGACGACCTGACACACAAAAGAGTCCTGGTCCTTTGTGGACCAGGTAATAACGGAGGTGACGGGGCCGCCCTTGCGCGCATTTTATCCAACGCCGGTGTTCACAGTGATGTCGTTCTCTTTGGGTCGGTCAAGGAAACAAAAGGAGACGCACGTACTAACTTTGAAGCTATACAGAGACTCGCCGGCTTTCATGCCGGATCAAAATCAGCACCCCAACCCGTAAGCTTCGTTGAATGCGATAGTGTTCAGGGGTGGGAGGAAATTGCACGACCTCGGCGCACTTATGACATTGTTGTTGATGCGCTGTTTGGCACCGGTCTCGTTCGACCTTTACAAGGAATCTACCTTCAGGTTGTCCAACATCTGGCGCTGATCCGGCGAGCGCGTGAACGGGCGCGCGAAACTAAGCCGCTGGTACTGTCGGTTGACCTTCCTTCGGGACTGAACGCGGATCTTCCAGAACTGATCGGTGAAACCATTCAAGCAGATTTGACGGTTACTTTTACGGCGTTCAAACCAGCCAACGTCCTGCCGCCGGCTTCGTTTTATTGTGGCGAATTAGTCGTCGCGAACATCGGCTCTCCCGCAGCTTTGATTGAATCAGTTGGTCCAAAGCTCTTCGTCTCTGACGAGGACGATGCGCGCGACTGGCTCGAGAGCACGCGTTACACTCCTGATTCGTACAAGACGACGCATGGTCATGCTCTAATCATCGCAGGTTCGAAAGACTACAGCGGTGCAGCGGCACTGTGCGGCAACGCCGCCGCGCGTGCAGGAGCAGGACTCGTTACGATCGCCACACCAACTTCGGCGCAAACATCTGTTGCAGCCCGTTCGATGCCGGAAGTGATGACGACTGCGTTACGGGAGACGGATCGTGGAGCAGTAAGTGATGAAGCGATCGATCACATGAGGTTGTTGGCTGAAAAGGCTACGGTACTAGCAGTTGGTCCGGGACTCACGGCCAGTGACGAACGCACCAGAACATTCGTCCAGCTCGTTGTAAATAAACGGACTACCCCACTTGTGATCGATGCTGATGGCTTAAACTGCCTTGCTCCCTGGCCTCGAGAAATGAAGGGGACGAGCGAACATCCCATCATCATTACACCACACCCCGGAGAGATGTTGCGACTCTTAGGAAGCGACGACAAAGCTGCTCTCCGAGACCGGGTGTCCGTGGCGCGAGAGTTTGCGACAAGTCGCAATTTAATTCTAGTCTTAAAAGGCTCTCGAACATTAATAGCTGCGCCGGATGGACGGGTATTTGTAAACCCGACGGGCAATGCCGGGTTGGGAACTGGGGGCGCCGGA
>JBKPCC010000007.1:0-15004 GCA_046727215.1 Acidobacteriota bacterium | reverse complement strand
GCGTCATGGTCCAGCGTTGAAATCCTTTGGACCACGAACGGAGTTAGTAAGCGCACTTTCTCTTCCGGCGTCACCGGGCGGTGTATTCCCGTGGCAAAGATAATGGAAATCCTGGTGGGTGAAACGCCGATCTGAATCAGCCGGCGGATGAGAAGATTGACGCACTGTGCGCTGCCAGTGGCGCGAGTTGCATCCGACACAACTATCAAAACTGAGTCTTCAGCCGAAAAAATGTCTTCGATCGATGGCGAGTTAATCGGTGAGTCAATAGCTGCACCGATTTCCAGCTCGGACAAAGGGGTGAGTTCTTTGGCTTCCGATGCAATCAGTTGGAGGTGCTCTTCGTCAAAAGTAAGGGGAAGCACATCGCTGCCGTAAGCTAATGAAAGTTCCTTCATTGCTGTCGCATCAAATACCAAACTCCACCAGTGCGCGCTCAATTACATGCAACGAAGCGAAGTCCGTCTCACCCGCCGTGCGGGCCGACACCAACCACGCGTGCAGCTGTCGAGCTTCTTGCAGGGTCGAGATTCGACAGGCGCCGGTGAGCGCCAAAGTCAGCAAAGCATCCGGCGCACCGTGAGTTACCAGCGCCGCCTGTAGCGCAGCTTGCTCGCGAAGATCAAGCGTCAACAGAAGATTAATTTCCATTACCAACCAGCGTACGATTCGCGCGCATCCGCATGCATGCGCGTGAGGCGGAGAAGGATTACCGATCAGACCTGAAACACGCAGTGCCTGCATGACAGAAATGGAACGTTTCATCCTCAAACTCAATTGTTTCCATTTGAATCGTTAGATGGTCCACGCCAAAACGATCGTGGAGTTTTGCGCGCAGCACCTTGAGCAGCTCAGATTGAGAAATACTTTCCGTGTGAATGACGTGCGCGCTGAGTGCTTCGCGGCCAGAAGTGATGGTCCAAACGTGCAGATCATGAACGTCATTAACCCCGTCTGTTTCTAGGATGGCATCTTCAACTGCCGCAAGATTGATGTGAGCCGGCGTCCCTTCGAGTAAAACGTTCGTAGACTCGCGGATCAGCGTCCACGAGCTCCACACAATCAACAACGCTATGATTGCGCTGAATAGAGGGTCGGCAAGATACCAGCCATACCACGAAATCGCGGCCCCGGCCGCTATCGCTGCGATCGATCCCAGCGCGTCGCTAAGTACGTGAAGCCAAACGCCGCGGATATTCAAATCAATTTCGCGTCGTCCGCGAAGTATCCAGGCGCAACCTAGATTGATGATAAGCCCGCCTGTTGCAACCAGCATCACAGCGCCGCCGCGGATCGGTGGCGGTGAGAGCCAGCGTTGCGAGGCTTCGTACAAGATGAGCACCGATATGAGTACCAGGGCGACGCCATTGACCAACGCCGCCAATATTTCCAGCCGGTAATAGCCGAATGTCTTGCTGGAAGTTGCCGGGCGAGCACCAAACCACACCGCCATCAGGGCCAACGTCAGGGCTGCAACGTCCGTCAGCATATGACCTGCGTCGGCCATCAATGCGAGTGATCCGGTCCACCAGCCTCCTGCGGCCTCGAGCAGCATGTAGAGCGTTGTCAGTAGCAGAACCAGACTTAACCGCCGCGTGCTGTCCGCCGTATGCAGATGTCGATGTCCGGGCGTTGGCTCCGTTGCAACCTCGGTCGAAATAACTTGAACGTGGGCCATCGAAATACTGTCGTCAGATTTTGTCCAACGCCTGTGTGATATCGGAAATGATATCGTCAGCGGCTTCGATCCCGAGGGCGATTCTTACAGTGTTCTCCGATACGCCGGCAGCTTGGAGTTGGTCAGGCGTAAATCCCGCATGAGAGGAATAGATCGGGTAACTAATCAACGTCTCAACGCCACCCAGCGAAGGCGCAGTGCGGACGAGTTTGACAGCATTGAAGAGCGTCTCTGCCGCACGCTCGCCGCCGACGAGATCGACGGCCAGTGTGCCTCCAAAAGCTTCCATCTGCTGCTTGGCGATTTTGTGAGAAGGATCTTCTTCCAGTCCAGGGTAATAAACTCGAGCGACCTTCGGGTGTGTTGTCAACACTTGAGCAAGTTTTAGGGCGTTATCACACGCTGCCCGAACCCGCAGATCAAGAGTTCTAATGCCGCGAGCGAGAAGGTAGGCTGCTGCGGGATCGAGCGTCGTTCCGATAGCGACAGAAACCTGTCGAACACGTTCTATGAACTCGCTAGAACCGACAATGGCGCCCGCAGTTAAGTCGGAATGCCCGCCGAGATACTTGGTGGCGCTGTGCATTACAGCATCAATCCCCTGACTCAACGGCCGCTGCAGAATAGGTGTGGCGAATGTATTGTCTACTATCGATAACAATCCCGCCTGTTTCGACAGTTCAGCCGCGCGATTCAGATCCACGATTCGATTCAGCGGATTTGTTGGAGTTTCGAACCAAAACAGACGTGATTTGTCCGTTTTCAGCTGTACTAATCGCTCTAAATCATCAATCGAAATGAAACGTGTCTGGACGCCAAAGCGACTCAGAACCTTAGTAAGGATTTTGATGGTCCCACCATACACTGAATCACTGGCGATTATCTCGTCACCTTCGTTGCAGGAGGCGACGAGGGCACAAAAGGTAGCTGCTGAACCGGATGATGTGACTACACAATCCGCAGCACCTTCGAGGTCGGCGATTTTCCTTTCACATTCTGCGACCGTCGGATTCGCATACCGCGAATAGAAGTACTGCTCAGATAGTTCACCCCGCGCATAACGTCGCAAGTCTTCAAAGTCCCGGAACGCGAATGTTGCCGAGTGAAAGACCGGAGACACGACTGCGCCAAACGGCTGTTCGTTAGGGCGTTCACCACCATGAACGGCAATGGTCGCCGGGGAAAATTTTGGGTCTTTATCTGTAGTCATCGGAAGTGCTCCGGTCTCAGCAAAGTAAGATTAGCAAATTCGCAAAGACCGTAACAATGTGAGGCGCAGGAGCGTTTAGATCTTCGGTAGGATTTTCTGCGCGAGCATCTGCGACTTTCTTACCTTCGCCGCCTGATCACCAGCGCCACCGACGCTGATACGAATAAAGCTATTTCCCTTCAGTACATACAGAGCGCCGCCGACACGACTTCCAATCCAATACGCGTCTTGACCAAGCCCCGGAACCTTCTGATGCGGAGCGGACGCTTCGTCTTCATCAGCGGTGCGGTCTTGCTTTTGATTGTCGCTGTCTCGATGTTCTTCGCGGAATGTGTCGTTCCACACTGCTTTCGGATCCTGGGCCTCTTTACCTTCTCCTCGTGTCGTCAGCGATAAGCTAATCGAATTGGCAAAAGTTGGAAGAGTAAAGAAGCATTGCGAGACATTCACTCCACGTTGTGACGTGCTGCTTAGTTTTGAATCGATAACGGCCTCGCCTTGCACAGACTGAATATCGCTGCTGGTTAGTAATCCGCACGCATCCACTTTGGCTGTTTCGTGGCCAGCAAGTTTAGGTGGAGCGGTTTGATTCTGGTTGTTCGGCAAGGTGGGCGCTGCCACCGTTTCACGAGGTGCATTCGTCGATGGCGACGGACCGGATTTGTTGCACGCGATTGAAATGATAAGAGACAAGCCAGTAAGAAGGGCAAGACACGTCAGACGCATTCGTCGATAGCTCCGTTGTGGAATGCCTAAGCGACGCGATTTTTACATGACACATGGGCCGGCGCCAGTTTAGTGGTCAGACCTTATCTAAGAATGCGTTTTTAACACGCTCACTGCGCCGTCGATGGGATCTCGCTTTTGGTGGTTCCTTAAATAGCTGGAATATTTAGTGCTCTATAAAACTCCGAATACAATTCGTTGTATTCACGAATTGAGCGGTCAAGCACAGCAGGCAACTCCTCTAGATCGTTCACATTCACTGTGACATTAGCATTGTTCAGAAACGCTGTGTGCGCATCAAGAGTGCGAAAGGATGGTGAGATTAGACCGAAGAACAAACGCCGTCGCTGGGTCGGCCGGAGGATGTTCACTTCTCGCGTCACGAATGCTGCACCCTGTTCCGCCGCATCGAATTCAGGATCTAACAAAACGACATCGAGCATGTTTTCGCGCATACTCTCCACGGCCTGCCGCGTGTCTTCTGCTACAAATACCTGGTTTCCATTCTCCGCAAGGCTGCGAGCGATGATTTCGCGGCGCGGCTCCGCTGCACACACTAGCACCTGACGTCGCTTCCATTTTGGCGGCTGCACAGACGAGCTCTCATGTGCCTGTGAATTTCGCGCCATCAACTCCATAAGAACGCGCACCATCTCTATCGATGGCGTGCCGTCGGATGCATCTGAACTCTGCGGGGCATGCGGTTCAAAAGCGGGCGCCGGTTTCCGTCTTTCAAATCTTGGGTGTTCAGTGGACGGAGATCCACCAACGGAGAGAGCACTCTTTTGAGACGCAGGACTAGCATGACCGGAATTCACATTAGTGGCACACTTCGGACACTTCACGGTGAAGGCACCGGATGGCACTTTGGTGTCATCAATCTGAATCCGCGCGGAGCAGTTCTGACAAACAATTATCATGTTGGAGTTTCTTCGTGAGAGTGAACTCAATGCAGGTTTGTTACTCGATCATCCCAAGTAGAGAACCAGACTCAGAGAGGACACCCGCCGGCATGTCACCATCGCGACGCACAAAATCTTCGGCGGCGGTTAGTCCCTTGAGGGAAAGCAGGAGATTGTTTTGATTGGTTGCAAAAGCCAAACCATCTTCAAGCGTGATAACACGCTGCTCAATCAAATCTCTAATCACGGTATCAAAATCCTGCATCCCGTCCAGCTTTCCATCGCGCATTGCATCTAGCAAGGATTTTCCTTCTGCTTCCCCCATCTCGATGTACTCACGAGTTCTTTGACTTGAGCGGAGAATTTCCATGGCTGCCACTCGACCTCTTCCATCAGCGCGCGGGATTAAGCGCTGCGAAATGATGTAACGGAATGTTTGGGCCAGCCGCGTACGGATCACCGGTTCCTCGTTTTTTGGATAAAGGCCAATGATTCGATCGACGGTTTTTGACGCGTCGATCGTGTGTAGCGTTGAGAGAACGAGGTGTCCTGTTTCCGCAGCCTCGAGGGCAATTTCCGTAGTTTCGAAGTCGCGCATTTCTCCAATCAAAATAACTTTTGGAGCTTGTCGCAGCGCCGCACGCAGCGCCGATGGAAAATCTCGCGTGTCATGTCCCACTTCTCGCTGGTTAATCGTTGAGCCTTTGTGTATGTGCAAATATTCAATCGGATCTTCGATCGTGACAATGTGGTACTGCTTTCTTTCGTTGATGATGTCGATGATCGAAGCTTGTGTAGAACTTTTTCCCGAACCGGTCGGACCTGTCACCAACACCAGTCCGTTGCGAAGTTCCGCGATCTCACACAGTTGTTCCGGTAATCCAAGTGTCTTCAGAGTAGGAATGTCAGTGGGAATGACCCGCATTACGATTGAATAAACACCGCGCTGTTGAAAGATATTGACGCGGAATCGCGCACGTGAAGGAAGTGAGTAGCTGAGGTCCGCTGTCCCCGTGTGAGCGAGCTTTTGTGCCGCTTCAGCGTTGCCGTGGAGTAAGGTCATGGCAATGATTTCAGTGTGGTACGGCGTAAGTTTCTGCATGCCCAGCGGCTGGACCGGTGTTAGCTTCCCGTTTATCTCGACTTGAGGAAGCTGGCCAACTGAAAAATTGAGATCGCTGATCTTGTCGGAAACCAGCAGCATACGTTCGATGACTGGTGGCAGATCGAAGAAGCTCATAAGGGAATCTGTGGCAACCGGGAGATGTTTGACCTGGAGTGGAGGTCCGAAAGGGCAGGCAGGAAACGGAAAATCCCACGCCAACGCTGATTCTGGCGCATAACACTGCCAAACGCAAGCTAAATCTGTTTAAGGGTAAGGGTTAGGAGAGATGCAAGAACTGCTGAACCTGATCGGGGATGTGTTTCGGGTCCTGGATGACAGCAGAAATCACTGCAACGCTGTTTGCCCCGGCTCTGAGTGCGCTGCGAGCATTGACGAGCGTGATGCCGCCAATCGCAACCAAAGGCATGTCGCCAATCGCGTTCCGTACGTCCTGGAGAATATGAAGGCCCACAACTGGGGCCGTGTCCGTTTTTGTGGACGTACCGAAGATCGGCCCCAGCGCAATGTAGTCAACGGGTTCCGTGAGCGCATCAATTGCCTGTTTGAGATTGTGGGTCGAAAAGCCAATTATTGCGTTTTCACCGAGCATCTCGCGCGCGGCGCGCGGTGGGAGATCGTCCTGCCCAAGGTGGACTCCATCGGCTGAGACGGACAGCGCAACATCGACGCGGTCATTGATGATTACCTGCATCTCGAATTCGCGAGCTATAGCCATTACCCGCACGGCTTCCTGGTGAAAGTGTTTCGGAGAGGACGTCTTATCGCGAAGTTGCACTAACCTGGCGCCACCCGCGGCCAGAAGCTTAACTTGCTCGGAGTGGCTTAACCCACTGCGTTCTTGATCTGTTATAGGGTACAGAGTTGGTAAGCGCAGCATTCGACCGCCCCCTGCGGCTAGTTCTCTTTCCGTTTCGGTCTTTCATTCGAGCGCAGGATTCGCTTGCGCAAACGAATACTCTGCGGAGTTACTTCCACAAGTTCATCCTCGCCTATGAACTCAAGTGCCTGCTCTAAAGAAAGTTCTTTCACCGGCACCAATCGCATCGCCTCGTCGGCGGTCGAGGCGCGCATGTTTGTCAGTTTCTTTTCCTTTATTGCATTCACGTCCAGATCAACTGCTCGAGCGTTTTCACCGATGATCATTCCTTCGTAGACCTTCGTCGTGGGGCGGACGAACAGGGTACCTCGCTCTTGTAGGTTGAACAGCGCATACGTCGTCGTCTCACCGATGCGATCAGCAACGAGAGATCCTGTAGATCGTGCGCGCATTGCGCCTTGCCATTCGCCCCAACGGAGGAAAAGCGTATTAAGTAGTCCAGTTCCTTTTGTCTCAGTTAAGAACTCGCTGCGGAATCCGATCAAGCCGCGCGACGGGGTTTCAAACTCTAGCCGCACTCTGCCGGTGCCATGATTCACCATCTTCGTCATCTGCCCTTTGCGTCGGCCGAGCGCCTCAGTAACGACCCCAATGAATTCCTCGGGACAGTCGACTACGACTTGCTCGATTGGTTCCAGTAGCCGTCCATCGACATTGCGCGTAATGGCCTCTGGTTTTGAAACTTGCAGCTCATACCCTTCGCGTCGCATCATCTCGATCAAGATAGCCAGTTGCAATTCTCCCCGACCTGATACTTTGAACTGATCGGGCGAATCAGTTTCTTCAACGCGAATGGCGACGTTGCCCAGGATCTCCCTATCGAGCCGCTCTTTGACTTGCCTTGAAGTAACAAAGCGACCTTCGCGGCCGGCAAACGGCGAATTGTTTACGGCGAAGATCATTGAGATAGTCGGTTCGTCGACGGCAATATCCGGCAAGGGCTGCTGATTCTCGACGCTGGTGATGGTATCGCCGATCTGCACGTCGTCGATTCCTGCAATGGCAACAATCTCACCGAAAGATGCTCGCTCAATGTCAATTCGTTTTAACCCTTCAAAGGCGTATAGCTGTGAAACGCGAATCTTGTTGATTGTTCCATCGGGCTTTGCGACTGCAACCTGATCGCCAACTGCGAGCTCGCCAGAAAAAATTCGCCCTATCGCAAGCCTGCCCACGTACTCGCTGTAATCGAGATTCGCCACCAAAAGTTGCAGCGAGTCATCGCGTAACTGTCTTGGGCGTGGAATCGCACGAACGATTTCGTCGAATAGAGGCTGGAGGTTTCCACTCTTGTCATTCAACTCTCTTTTCGCAATTCCATCGCGCGAAATTGAGTACAAGATCGGAAAATCAATTTGTTCCGACGTCGCATCAAGATCCAAAAACAGTTCATAAATTTCATCTACTACCTCCTGAGGCCGCGCGTCCTGACGATCAATCTTATTAACGACAGCGATCGTCGGCAGACGCGCTTCCAGAGCTTTCCTCAGGACGAATCGTGTTTGCGGTAAGCATCCTTCAGCTGCATCAACTAACAGCATCACACCGTCCACCATTTTGAGAACGCGCTCAACTTCGCCGCCAAAATCTGCGTGTCCTGGCGTATCTACGATGTTGATCTTGACGTCGCGATACCGAACGGCCGTGTTCTTGGCCATAATGGTGATACCGCGTTCTCGTTCCAAATCGAGCGAGTCCATTACTCGCTCGCGAACCTGCTCATTCTCGCGAAAGGTGCCCGCCTGACGCAGCATTGCGTCAATGAGCGTGGTTTTCCCATGATCGACGTGAGCGATGATTGCGATGTTTCGGATGTCGTTTCGTTCCGCAGTCATAATGATGCATTCACAGTAATAAATCGGGATTCGATAACACCTAAGCGAAACCAGGAATCGTACCTGATTCGCGAGACAACACGAAATGGCGCCGGTGATTGGGGGATGTTGTTGTAGTAGGTCCTATAGGTCGAATAGGTCGTATACCGTGGAATTCTATGAGGTTGAACGCCTCGTGAGTGCACCCGTTTGACGCAGCGCCTCGTAAAGGACAATTGCTACAGACGTCGCCAGGTTCAGACTACGAACCTCCGGATTCAACATCGGAATGGTGAGGGCCCTTTCCCAATTTGCCCGCAGAACCTCTTCAGGCAAGCCGCGAGTCTCCCGTCCAAATATCAGACAATCATTAGTTTGAAATTCCCATTCGAAATACGGCGTGGCAGCTTTGGTGCTCAGGTATATGAACCGGGCATCCGGGAGAGATTGGTAGAGCGATTCAAGATTCGCATGTCGCAGCAGGTTCACCTGAGGCCAGTAGTCGAGGCCCGCGCGACGAACAGCTCGATCGTCAAGCCGAAAGCCTGTCGCGCCCACAATGTGCAAAGGTGTATGCGTAGCGGCGCATAGCCGCGCGATGTTTCCGGTGTTCGGAGGAATCTCAGGCTCGACTAAGGCTACTCGGATCGTCATCACGCGACACCTTACTAAGCATTAACCTGAGCGCGCATAAAATCAAAAGGAACGACGTCTTCGCTTGAAGTGTCGTTCCTTTCGAGCAGGCCTTAACGGCCTCGGATGTGTGTGTGCGCCAGTGAAGGTTGCTATTGTAACCTGCTGGTTCGAAGTTATCTCTTCTTTGCGGCTTTCTTGGTTCCGCCTTTCTTCCCGCCTTTCTTGCCGCCCTTTTTCGCTGCCTTCTTTCCACCTTTCTTAGTTGCCATAGCTTCTATGTGCTCCTTTTTTCGAGTTTGGTTTACGTTTCTTCGTGACCACAAGATGCTGTGTTTACTTCAGTCTTGTGGGCTAGAGTAAACGGCGCACAACATCTTGCTATATAAACGCAATTGTGTGAGATGTCAACAACTTATTAATATTAGATGGAAAAATTTCCACTGCCCCTTGCTGCCTCTCAGCGCCGAAAATCGAAGATCAAAATGATAACTGAAGCGTGGTTCGTGGTCCGATTGCATGACGATCGATGACTGTGTGATCGTGCAACAAGAGTTGTAGAGAACGTTAATTGGGATCGAGTCAGAATGAAGATCGTGTAGGAGGATCGTGCTTGATCAGAATCGTGCGCAGCTAGCGAAACAGCGGAGTAAAAATCCATTGGTCATGACGATCGATGTCGTAGTAGTGAAGCACTGAGTCCTTATGACTGCGACTCGCCACACCGACAAATGGACCAGTATAAGTATCTGAGGAATCATCCCTGCTGGCCTCGCTTTCGGTAGTCCCAGTGTTCAGAACGTTAGTCAGAACGGGAGCCGCAAACTGTTGTAACAAGGCCATTTGCTGGCCACCTGTGGTAGACGGCAAAGTACCTGCGTACGCAATGATCGCCTGTTGAAAATCGATGAGATCCTGTGAGCGTGCTCTGATCAAACGCCACTCGCCCGTGCTCGAAAGTGGATCGTGGGCGGCACTCGCGCGCAGGATCTGTCTCTTCTTTGATCCACCTTGGACCGGTATTCCTTCGAGTAGTTGATCGATTGAAGTGGGAAGTGCTTGCTCACCTTGAGCGCGCAACACCGACACGCGGTAAAGGTAGTAAGAACGGATCGCATCCGCTACCTGTTCACCACGAAAGATCGTCTCTTTCTCACGCTCTCTTTGCACCTGTTGACGCATACTGGGTGCAGCTGCCAGGGCGAAAAGACTGAGAAGAGTCATGACGGCAAGCAAGGCCACCAGAGTGTATCCTGCCTGGTTCCGGAGGTCCGAACCACGTTCATGACGCAGATTAGCGTCATCCAGTCGAAGCAGCGGCATACCGCATATGTTGTGGTGTGGTCTATTGCTAAGGTTCGTCATCTTCAGCGTCGACTACCTTCGGAGTCGGACGGGCAAAGGGTCCCGGCCCCTTGTCACCATCAGCACTCATTGCCAGTGTGTGTTTGATCTTCAAAGTCGTGTCCGTAAGCACCAGCTCCTTCTCCGAGATGCTGGTAACACGGAATCTTCCTGACAGAAGATCACCGCGATGCACATTGAGAAGCTCTTTATTGCCACGATCCTGGACCAACGCAACATCGACGTAGTGTTTTGTACCTATGATGCCGATGTAGTTGTAATTGGGAGTCGGCGGGGGTGTCACGCTGAAACCCGATGGGTTCGAGTAAAGCTTCCCATCAGACGTGCGCACGACAACCTGGCGCTGTCCCGGTGTCGAAATAACTGCAGCTGGAACAACGGCGGACAATTGTTGCGGGTTTTGGTATCGCGTCGGCAGCTCGCGGTTATCGATAACAATGTGCACCGCCGGCGAGAATTTGTCACCGGTTACTTCGAGCGTGAAGTCTCCGGTCCGCGCATATACGTTCGACGGTGAAACGGTAGCCAACATTAGCGGCGGAGTAGGTGTAGGTGTGGGCGTAGGGGTTTGTGCCGGCGGGGCAGCCGGTGGCTCGTAATACGCGAAAATATTTCGCTTCGGTTCCGGGACACTTACCGCGGTTTGTTGATACGAAACGGGCTCTAGCTGAGCCAACAAATCGCCGGAGACTTCGGCTGGAGTCTGCGGTTTCGAAGCGGTGGCGGCGGCACGAGAACCAGGCGCAGGTTGTGGCGCGGCTCCGGGCCGTTGAACCTGTTGAGTAGAAGAGCTGCTGCCAAAGCCAATAAACGCCCACCAGAGCACAACGATAGCGATCACTCCGAGAAAAGCCGCAACAACTAACTTCTTACGCTCGTTCGGGTTGTTCAGGTCGGTCTTTTGCATTACTTCTGCTCCCCGGCGGCGGCATCGCTCTCAGGTGCCGACCTTCGAAAGTAAGTCGCCAAATCAAGTCTTAAACTAACGAGTGAACCGCGCGGAGTCGCTGGCGTGCCTTCAGCCGAGAGCGGCGCATTTGTTTCGGTAGCTCGTTCGAGTTCAACTCCATTGATAATGATGAACTGTTTGCTCGTCTCGATGTCGCGTATGAAGTGCCGGAGATTCTGATACTGTCCCTCAACTGTCAAAGCGACCGCAATTCCCGGATAGACACTTTGCCATTTTGTACTTGTCGCTTTTTTCGCCGCCTTTGATCCCAAAGGTTCGAGCGTTGTATAGGTGGGGCCGGAAGTGTTACGTAAACCGTTCTTAGTGATCAACCTGTTCAGTTCATCGTAGAGATCCATGCGACCCTGCGAATACTCAGCAAGGCGTCGCATCTCGAAATCTTCCATGCTCCCCGTGATCCTCTGCACGGTCGCGCGTGTATCTTCATCGTTTCGTACTACATCCTTAGAGTTTCGCAACAAAGTCTGCAGCCGATCACGCTCGCGCTGTTGCGCAGCGAGCCGCGCATTCGCAGGCACCAGGAAATAGAGGTGGCTGAATATTGCAATTATCAGAAGAACTACGCTGATAGAGAGACCAATGATTTCAATTCCACCGAGTGACCCATGCCTGCGATTTTGGCGGAATCGGCTCAGTCGTTGCCGAATCTGGTCGCGCTGCAGGGCAATGCTATCGCTTTGAGGCTGACTCATCGATTTCCTCCGTTCGAGTCGACAGAGGCGATATTCGCAGCCTGATCGGAATTGGATGGAGCACCGGCGCGGGGAGTATAAATCACATATAGTTCATATTCTGTGCCTGCTTCTCCCCTTCCCTTTTGTAGGTTCTGTGAGCGGAGGTCAGCTTGAAAAATTCCCGTATGATCCATTTGCGAGATCATCTCAGTGACGGTTGATGATGATTTAGCAAAAACCGCCAGGTCGAGTTCTGCGACGGTTTGACTGCCACGTGCGGCAACGTCTCTTACGCTTATTCTCGATACTCTGACACTTGCCGGAAGCGCTCCTTCCAGGTCGGCAAAGAGTCTCGACCAGGAGAACCGCTTTCTACCCACGAGACTGTGTGCGGCAGCAAGCGTTTGTTGTTGGTCTGAAGTTAGAGATGCTTTTATTTCGGTTGCTCTTTGTCGTAACGCTGTTTCCTCCTGGCTCAGGTTATTGATCTCCAGTTGGATGGAGTTCGCCTTCGCGTTTGCCTGCGCGGTGGATCGAGCAATGAACACGAGGAAGAAAAGGGAAAGCAAGGCGATCGACACGGCTACCGTCCACGGCAACGCGCGATTCGTAAATGGCTTGGTTGCTAAATTAAGTCGATTATTCAATTCTTAGGTTTCTTTCGGACTTCGGCCAATGGCTTCCGTTTTTGGCCTAAGTCTATGATCGCCGGCAGGCTTACCCGAGAAGGATACCGCCCCACTGACACCAGCGCAACCAGGGATATTCTGTAGGGGCGTCTCTCCGTGGGTGCCCCCTTCTTTAATTTTCGACGGCTGCTTCTTAACAGTCCGCCGACGGAGGGACACCTCTACAGTTAAGAGACCACCGCGCAACCGAATACACGCTCAAATCCATCGCCAGTTCGGAAAGTTCTCGGGCATGGCCTTTAAAGCCAGGTAAAGTTGAGTAATACGTCAGGTTGGGTGGCGACGCGGTGGGAGAGGCTTTTCCGTCGCGGCGAGTGAAGGTCTGTAAGCGCAAATTCGGTTTCGGCCGCTGCGCTTGGCTCGGTAGAGCGCAGAGTCTGCCAGATCCACCAGCTCAATAGGATCGGTCGAGTCGTCCGGAAACGCTGCAACTCCAATGCTAATGGTGATGCGCAGAGTTTCTCGTGTCTTTCCTGCATCCAACCGCGTGGCAGGAAACTCCTCCTTCTCAACCGCCGATCTGACGCGCTCAGCTGCAACCAGTGCCTGAGCGTAATCGGCATCGAGGAGGAACGCAGCAAACTCTTCGCCGCCAAATCGCGCTGCAACATCTCCGGCGCGTAGCGCGGCCTTAATTATCCTTCCTAGGATCTCCAGGGTCTGACTTCCAACGAGGTGGCCGCATCTATCGTTTACCTCCTTGAAGTAATCAACATCCATCATCAAAACGCATAGGGGCGTTGATTCTGCGGCGGCGCGGACGGCCTCTCTTCGCAACTCGGAAAAAAAAGATTTGCTCGTCAATAAGCCGGTAAGGTCGTCGTGCGCCAGCAAGCGGTGAACTTTCTGCTGAAATTCACGATCAATGTCATCCAGCATTTCGAATCGAAAGAGCTGATCGCCGATCGAAATCTTGTCACCGTCGGAAAGCAGCGCTTCCGTAACCAATGTCCCATTCACAAGCGTTCCATTGGTGGATCCGAGATCGAAGATTCTGCAACGCGTCTCGCCCTGAGGAACAAATTCAGTGACGATACGAGCGTGAAGCCGCGATGCGCGGTAATCGGTAATGCGAACATCAGCTTCGACTGCCCGGCCTATGATGACTTCGGCGCGTTCCAGTGGAATCGGAAATGCGATCTGTTCACCCTTAAGGGATATCAAGGCGGGTCGCCGCCGTCCAAGCGCAGGCGGTTGTCCCTCTGTTGAATATAATTCGGTTTTGCCGGAATTCTTATCGTTGCGGGTATTCATGAAAGTCGGCGTGGACGAGCCTAACGGACAGGCTGAATGGGGTTCAGCCGGGCTATCTTAGCCTGCGATTTGCGGTGAGGCAATAGGGACCTCAGAACGGCGAGCGAAGCGAGCGGATGCTACGTTCAGGGGCCATCGGAACAGGTTATAGGTGGCACCGCACTGAAGACCACGTTTGAGGCTGCTTAACTTTGTTCCTATAATCAATGGCAGGAGAAGAAACACGATATGGTTTCGCACGAGAAAACCATCACAACATGTGCGGGTTCAATTAAGTCGCTCACAGTGGAACGTGTAGCTGTCGCTGCACTGCCTACGGAATGGGGTGAATTCAAGATCGCCGGGTATCGTTCTTTGTCGAGTACCGAAGAGTACGTCGTGTTGTTCAAAGGCGAGCTGCGGCCGGATATTCCCACACTGGTCAGAATCCACTCACAATGCCTAACCGGGGATGTATTCGGTTCAACCAAATGTGATTGTGGTCCGCAACTGCATAGGACGATGCAGTTGATTGAGCAAGAAGGCCGCGGCGCCATTGTGTATCAGCAGCAGGAAGGGCGAGGGATTGGAATTCTCAATAAGATTCGCGCCTATGCTTTACAAGACAACGGCGCTGACACGGTGGAAGCCAACGAACAACTCGGCCTTGGTGTAGATCTACGAGAGTACCGTCAATGCGCTGAGATTCTATTTGATCTTGGACTGTGCAAGGTCCGCGTCCTGTCGAATAATCCATTGAAGCTAAGAGCGCTGGAGGAAGCGGGACTGGAGATCGTCGAACGTGTATCCATTCAGATCGATCCTTCTGAAGGCGCTGAAAAATATCTCCGTACGAAGAAAGAAAAGATGGGACACCTGCTTGATTTCAATGTGAGTTGAGATCGCACCATTCAATTCACTAAAAAAGAAGGCCGCAAGAGAATTGCGGCCTTTTTGTGTACACGTTGTTATTACAGCCTACTTCTTGTTGGCCTCGAGCACCTTACGCAGCTTTTCTGCGCTAACACGAATTTGCTCGGCGAATGGTCCCTTCGGCTCCATACGCAGGTACTCGTCTAATTCATTCAACGCGTCTTGGGCACGACC
>JBKPCC010000006.1:0-42057 GCA_046727215.1 Acidobacteriota bacterium | reverse complement strand
TGTATAAGAGACAGCACTCACTCACTCAAAGTGAGCAGTCGGGTGAGTTGAGTGTTATCTCCGCTCGACCCCTTTACTGCGCTATTAAAAAAGCAATTGTGACGCTGTTGGAATTGATCTTTGATGTTTTTTGGGCTATCCACTTTAGGCAATAGTTTAGGTAGAGCAAGGAGAACAGATGAATAACGTTAATGGAAAGGGGCGCTTTCCATTGCTGGCGTGCATCGGATCGAACTGTGAATGCGGCAGAAGTTGTACCAGCAAAAATACAGGCTCATCATTTGCGTTTCGAGAGTCAAGCAAAATTTTGGTAGTGCTCCGCTAGTGTGTTGATGGTAGCGGCGAGCAGCCGACCAGTCCCAGTCATACTGGAGTAGAACCATTGCAAGCATGGTGTGCGCTTCGGCGAGCGTCTCATCTATTTTCAGTGCACTCTCAACCGCTTGCTTCGTTTTAGCCGTTCTTCGCGGGGCGTTAATTGCCCCGAAATCTTATCCGCATTGAGTGTAGGATACCAGAGGCTTCAGAAAGGCTTGCCTTAACCGGATTTTCTGTTTGATGCTACTGCTACCTTGAACATAACGAATGATGTCCGGCGAGAATCCGTGAGCATGGACCAAAACGCCGACCTATCGCGCGTCTCACTGTGGCCCTGGGTTTACATCATCGCCCTCATCTATTTTTCATTACATCTTGCAACCTCAACGCGATACGGCTATTTCCGCGACGCCTTGTATTACCTTGCATGCTCGGAGCACCTCGCGTTTGGTTACGTGGATCAGCCACCATTGATTGCTCTTCTTGCGTGGATCGCTCGCCATACATTGGGTACTTCATTGCCGGCTTTGCTGTTTTGGCCCGCACTTGCCGGCGCGGGTCGCATCGGTCTCGCTGCGGCGTTCGCTCGTGAAATTGGGGCGAAACGCTTCGGGATTGTGTTTGCCGCGACGCTGGCAGCGACGCCGGGTGTATGGTGGGTAATCGATCACCAGTTCTCGATGAATGCGCTGGAACCGCTTTTGTGGACAGGCTGCGCATACGTGATCGTGCGTCTGATCAAGACGCCTAATCCGAAGCTCTGGCTGGTCTTTGGAGCGATCGCAGGCGTCGGATTGGAAAACAAGTACTCAATTGTCATTTTCGGCGCGGCGTTGATTTTCGGAGTTTTGCTGACTCGTCAGCGCCAGATTCTGTTTACGCCATGGATTTTGTTGGGCGGCGCCACTGCTCTGTTGATTTTCTTGCCGAATCTGATTTGGAATATTCAAAACCACTGGCCCTTCCTTGAGCTGATGCACAACGTGCGCGCCACCGGAAAAGACGTGATCCTCCCGCCCGGTAAATATTTGTTGCAGCAGATCCTGATGATGAACCCAGTGAGCTTTCCATTTTGGTTTGGCGGCTTGCTCTTTTATTTCTTTTCGTCCGCTGCAAAATCCTACCGCGCGCTCGGCTGGGCATTCCTAATAACGATCGCATTTTTCATGCTGACGCATGGAAAAGACTATTACTCGGCGCCGGCGTATGTAGTGCTGCTCGCGGGAGGAGCAGTAGCAACGGAACGCCTGTTGAGGTCGTACTTTTTCGCGCGCCCAAAACTCCGCACCGGATTTGAATCCCTTTGTTTCGTTTGGCTGCTTGTAGGAATCGTGCCGTTGCTGCCTTTGGTGTTGCCGGTACTGCCCATCGATTCATTTCTTCGTTATCAATCAAAGTTGCCGTTTGATGTCCCAAAGACCGAGCGGAGTTTCGTTGGCGCTGCACTGCCGCAATACTACGCCGATGAATTCAACTGGCCGGAAATGGTCGCCTCGGTCGGCCAGGTTTACAACGCACTTTCGCCCGACGAGCGAGCGCGAACTGCGATTTTCTGTAATAACTATGGTCAAGCGGCGGCAATCGACTTCTTTGGTCCGCGCTATGGTTTACCGAAAGCTATTAGCGGCCATCAAACCTATTTTCTCTGGGGTCCGCGAAACTACACTGGTGAGATTGTGATTCTGATTGGTGAAGAAGAAAACGAAGCACGACAGCAGTTCGATTCAGTCTCGGTGGCGGCAACGCAACACAACCCCTACGCTTTCCGGTACGAGACCATGCCCATTCTTCTCTGTAGAGGTTTAAAATGGAACCTGCAAACCGGCTGGCCGCGTGTGAAGAATTGGAGGTGAAAACGCAGCAGCGCTATTCATTGTAAAAACGATGCCAGATCAGTCGTAAGTGATTGAGGACCATCAGACTAATGAGGAGGAGAACGACAATCAGCAAACGTGCGCTATTCATACCCAGCCTTTGAAATTACCTGAATTCACGGGCCAGCTATTCCCAGTTGACTTTGCTCACCTTTTCGTCGAGCTCAGATCGGCTTTCCGATTTCCCAATGATGTCCAAATGGATCGACGATGCGCCCGACACGCCAGCCATATGGCTTATCCTCAACAGGAGAAACCGCACTCGCGCCTGCTGCCACTGCGCGATCAAAGGCAGCATCAGGATCGTTGACAGTCAGTACCATTCGAACTGTGCCACCGCCGAGGGACTCGGGACTGAAGTTCAAATATTCCGGAGACTCATCCGCCACCCAAAACGTAGACGTGCCCACCGAGAGGTGCGCCACGACCGATCCCCCGTTCTCTATCCGAAATAGTTCTTCAGCGTTGAAGGCTGACTTGTAGAACTCCACAGCCCGCGCGCCATTTCGAACTGAGAGCATTGGAGCAAGCGTCGTCTTCTGATCGTTAGTGTTCTGCACCGCATTACCTCAACAGTCATTTTTTCAGCCAACAGTTTGACCGTATCCAAGCCACTTTCGCAGATAACTCACCTGGCCGACGTGGTAGGCTTCATGATACGCAAAGAACGCGACGATTCCACTCACCTTGCCGTCAAATGACGGCGGACCAGCGGGTGCTCGCCTGGCCAGTATATCTGCGCGCGGCTGGCGGAGAGCGGAAGATAACTCGGCTGATACGTCAATCCAGGCATTTCGCACTTCGTCAATTGAAGGATATTCCGCGTCAGCGGCCCGCTCTGCGCCGCGGTCAAAGAGTGTTGACCATGGATTATTCCAACTGACACCGAGAGTTTTAAGCGCACGCCCTCGGTGAACCACCAGATGTCCCATCACCCACATCAGATGATTTGAATCTTCGCCAGGCTTTTGGAACCAATGCTCAGGCGTGACGTCCGCGATAGCTTTGTTAACGATGTCACTATTGGTCTTGAACATTCCTGCAATATTCGCAAAATCGGTCTCCATATGCCTCTCCTTGTCTATCAGGATTAGTTGGATGAATTCATTAATCTATAGATACGACGAATAAACACTTGGCAGATCGACTGTTTCTACAATCCGCGTACCCTTCTTTAGGCCGATCCTTGTGTAGAGAGGGTCTGGACGATCCAACACTGCCGTGTGTGGAATTCTATAACGTGGTTCAAGGTTCCGCCCGTCGCGTGCGAAATCCTGTCGGCTCGCTTACGACGTCGCTTTCCTTTGCATTGCGCGCCACTCAGGCTTACGCTCCTTGTTCGCCTTCGATAATGCCTCCTTCGCTCGCTCAGCATTTAGATCCGCGCCATAGACTGGCGTGCCGGGCTGTTGTTTCCAGGAATCATCTAGCCCGCCCGCATCGACAGCATCAAAACCAAGTTCATCGTATAGCTTCATAACCTTGGCTTTCGCTTTGTTGTCGTCTCCTGCAACTGGCAAGGCAATGCGATCGGGACTGCCCTTAGGACGACCCAACCGTAGAAGGTGATCTGCACGGATCGTATTGAAAGCCTTTATTACTGGTCGACCGAGTTGCTGCGACACCCATCGGCTCTCTGTTGTTCCCTGCTCGATATCTTCGATTCTGCCGTCGCGGTCCTGTGGGTAATAGTTGCCCGTGTCGATCACCACCACGTTATCTGCCACTCCGTCGAATAGGTCACGCGGCAAGTTCGAGATGTTCTTTTCAGGAATAGTGACGATTACGATTTCTCCGCTGCGGGCGGCTTCGTTGACTGATACTGGCGTCGCGCCAGTCTCGTTCGCGAGGCTTCGTAAGGAGTCTGGGCCACGTGAATTGGCTATGAAAACCTTGTGACCTAGTGCGCTAAAGCGCCTCGTCAATGTGCCGCCAATTTGACCGCTACCAATAATTCCTATGTTCGTGATTGCTTCCTCCTTATGTTTGCCCGATCTGCCATTTGAAACTAGGCAAGCCCATTGCCAAATTCTTTCTTTTCTTTCTTGAACAGCGTAATAGTAAGCAGTCATTGAGGGCGAAGTCACGTGTTCGTAGGTCATTACGGAGTAAGTCTGGCGGGAAAGGCGGTCAACCGTACCGTACCGCTTTCGATTCTGTTCATTGCTGTGCAATGGATCGACGTGATGTGGGCGATCTTTGTACTGATGGGCATTGAGAAGGTTCGTATCGTTCCTGGTATTACTGCTACCAACCCACTTGATCTTTACTACATGCCTTACACTCACAGCCTGGTAGCAACAATCCTTTGGTCAATTCTCGCAATTGTTCTCTATAAATTATTCCTCAAGCGTAATACTGGGCGGGCTGCAATAATTGTGGGAGTGGCTGTCTTTTCACATTGGATACTCGACCTTGTAGTGCATCGTCCGGACCTCCCTCTATACGACAACACGTTGAAAGTCGGCCTTGGCCTCTGGAATTATCCGTTTGTGGCATTTGCACTTGAAATAGTCGTACTCTTTGCCGGAATTTATTTTTATTTGCGCGGAACAAAACCAGCCCAGACTGTTGGTGTTAACCGCATGATCATATTTGGTGTTGTGTTGGTTGCGATCCAAGCACTTGTCTTCTTTGGTGCTCCGCCGACATCTGATAAAGCCGTCGCACTTACCGCACTAATTTCTTACTTAGTGTTTGCTGCGATTGCAGGCTGGTTAGATAGGAGCGCGAATATTCGCAAAGGTGGTGGGATTAAAACGTAGATGACATTAAAGATTGTTCAAGTAGGCGATCCGATCTTGAGACAGGCCGGTAGTCCTCTAACGCCTGATGAGATTAGAAGTGCATCCACGAGACAGCTAATTGACGTGATGCGCGAGACGATGCGTGAGGCACCCGGAGTTGGCCTCGCTGCTCCTCAAATCGGCGAGTCGATACAGCTCGCGGTAATTGAGGATCGACCAGAGTACATTAAAGATCTTTCGCAGGATCAGATTTCGGAGCGTCAGAGATCGTCAATCGACTTTCACGTCATCATCAATCCCGTGATGTCCATCGTTGGCGACTCAACCGCGGAGTTCTTCGAGGGTTGTCTTAGTTTAACCGGCTTTGTTGGCGTGGTCAGTCGAAGCGTCCGAGTGATCGTAAACTGTCTTAATGAACACGCCGAACCCGTAACGATCGAAGCCGAAGGTTGGTACGCCCGCATATTGCAGCACGAGATAGATCACCTCAACGGCACGTTGTACATCGACCGTATGGACACGCGGTCATTTGCGACGGTGGAAAATATTGATCGGTTGGGGGCGAACCCAAGGCCGCAAAGAGGCACAAAAAGCGCAAAAGATCTTGACTGAAACTGTTCCGAGCTTTTGTGTGTTGTTTGCGGCCTATACTCATTTTTGCGACGTGGAACAGACTTCCTGGGCCAGTAAAATGCCGCCCAATACACCTGAATTGTTTCCCAGCGCAGGTGGCACTACAAACTCGTCGATATTGTCACGAAGCTTCGGCACATAATCATTCAACAAGCTTCTTAACTCTTCGCGAATCTTTGGAAATAGCAGAGTTCGGTTCATCACCCCGCCTCCCATTACGATCCGCTCTGGCGATAGGGTAAAAATAAAATTTGTCAGCGCGAGTGCCAGGTAATGAGCTTCCAATTCCCACGCCTGATGATCGTCTGCAATCGCATTCGAACGTATCCCCCAACGTTGTGTAATGGCTGTCCCGGAAGCGAGCCCCTCAAGGCAGTCATTATGATAAGGACAGACTCCCACGAACGGATCCGCGCTCAAGTCGTGAGGCACTCGAATATGTCCCATCTCGGGATGGACAAAACCATGGACCAACGAACCATTAACAATGGCCCCGCCTCCGATACCTGTTCCAACAGTGAGATAAATAAAATTGTCGATGCCGCGAGCAGCGCCCCACTGACCTTCGGCGAGTGCTGCAGCATTTACATCAGTGTCAAAAGCAACTGGCACTCCTAATGCGCGTGCCACGCTCCCAGCAAAATCGTAATTTCGCCATGCGAGTTTAGGTGTAGATGTGATGTGACCGTATTTTCGCGAGGACCGATTCAAGTCAATAGGACCAAAAGATCCGATTCCGACTGCGGTAAGCCTTGCTCCCGCTACCTCTCGAATGAACTCGACTGCTTTCTTGATTGTTTCGTCCGGTGATGACGTAGGAAAGGAAGACAACTGGATGTCGTCTGGACGCGTTCCAACACCACAGACAAACTTTGTGCCCCCAGCTTCGATAGCACCGAATAACCGCAATTCCATCACTCCAAACGAATGATTAACCTCAAACACGGTTGAACACGCGAGTCCGGCCTCAGCGGTGCAATGGTACTTAGGTCGGATTCTTTTTTTCTGTCAGCGACATTCCATGCCTGCTTAGAAAGTCGCGGAGTTCGGCGCTGATTTGATCTGCCACCGAAGAGTCACTGGCGGAAATGGAAAGAACAAACTTTGTCCCCTCAGGAAATTGGATGAGCTTATCTTTTAGACCATCAATCGAATGTAATTCGTACTGGGCGACTCGCGCATGAAATCCGGACCAGCCGACGTCAACCAATATGGAGAACGGCTGATCCTCCCAAGTCTTTAGGTAACCTTCCAGTTGTTGCTGGATACGGCGAACCTTAGTCAGTTGTAAAAGTCGTTGTAGCTCGGCCTGGTCTAAAAACCACGCTTTCCCGGTGGCTAGAGCTTGCATCAAGTTCATACCCAACCCGAGCTGATAAGCTTTTTCGTTGAGACCTTCCGCAAACGACACCTCCAGGTCCGATTCACGCCCTTCCCACTGCGCGCTCCAACTCTCGTACCGCTGGAGCAGAGCAGATTCGGAAGCAGGTGATCCAAAATTTCCGAGCATAGTTGCGGCAGTCTCCGCAACTTCCGGATCAGGGTCGTTGAGGCTCTTAATACCGATTTCTTCGAGCAGTGGATCGTATTGAATTTCAGATACCATCTGAAACAGCGAATGATTGCAAGCTGAGAAATTGTTACCGCGAGCAGCAATCGCTTTCTCAATTCGTGGTCGTGCAAACACAGGGCTCACGCGCAAAACGTATGCGAGGATTGGGTTTTGAATGTCGCAGGCCCATTTCCCGACCTTCGGATCCAGCTCTTCGGTAATCTGCGGAAGGATCGCGTCGGTTGCGTAGCGTGAGATAAGTGATGCGAGATTTGATTTACCATCCGAGTCGTCGCTGGCCACGAAATGCTCAGCCAACGGAAAGTCGACTTCCGGAAGCGTTTTATCCGGCAACAAGCCGAGAACACGCGCATTAAATCGAGGACGCGGTCGGCTGATTTCGGCAATGATGGTGCTTCGCGCTCCCACAGGATCCAATTCATACCAACGCCGTAATGCAGTGGCACTCAGTTGCAGGGAGTGATACGCAGGCTCAGCTCGCATTTCTGGAAAATCACGGTACGATTGAGCGTACCGCTTCAGGATCGGAAGTAATGCGGGACTCTTGATCTTTTCCCAACGGAAACTGAGCAACGTGTTCTTTTCATTCAATGGGAGTTGATCGAACAGCGATATCAATTGGCTGATCAGCTTCGCTATTGTTTGCGGCGGTAAGTTTAAGTCCCAGGCTTGATTCACAGCCGTGCTGAGGCTGACCGACAACGCTTTCCCTCGCTTACTTGGCAATGCTGCAAGCAGTTCTTCCACCACCTTTCGTTGGGCTTCCCGCCAATCCGCATTGGCACCGTTCGCATCGGCGGTAACCGTTCGGAGTGTATAGAGGAAGTTAGCGTCGACGGGATGATCTGGATCAGCAAGCTCCTCTTCGAGAGCAGTACGAGCGAGTGACCGCTCCGGTGATGAGATCAGACCCAACATACAAAGATAATCAAGGCCTGTGGAATCTTTGCCGCGCATGCGTTTGGCCATCTCACGCGTCGCATCGACGGTGCCCAGAAAGCGAAGCGTTTCCATCGCCTGCCTGCGTGAAGTCGTGTATCTTTCCCTTTGGTCTGCTTTTAGCGCAGGCGGTGCGTCCAGAATTGCCACGGCATCTTTAAAGATTCGCTTTTGCCAAACGGGATCTGCCGGGACGATCTTCAACGTAATCTCATTTGAACGTGCTGTCACTGGTGAAGCTCCCGATGGACTTGATAAATCCCGCGCTATGACCCTCGTGCTGGAGATAACGAGTCGATACTCTCCAGGTTGAGTGAAGCGCACCCATTCATTAAGGTTTAGCTTGAGGGACCAGGGTGCTGAACTCAAAAACTGGAAGGAAGTTACTCCGCCGCCGCCCCAATTGTGGGGAACCAATGGGTCAACCGCGCCCTGTTCGGGCGTAATAGCAAAGTGCTCATACTCCATACGGCCGCTTCGGTCGTACTGGGCCATATTGAGTTCATAACGATCTTTGACGGTGCTGCTGAAGCTGAGTTGCAGCGGAATGGTTTCACCCATACGAAACTCTCGTTGCTCAGTCGCAATCGATGCTTTGAGGACAACATTGCGATCGACCGGAGGTGTAGATTGTGCCCAGGCACTCACAACGGTAGTACCGACTAGGAAAAGGAAAGCAAGGAGCCGCATATAAGGATTAAACAGCATACGGTTGTTTCGAGGGAAGAGTCGTCTCATTCACACCGCAGCTTTGACGCTGTGAGTGGACTCCCCGCTGGTATTTCAGAAAGCGTTTAAACGCTTTCTGGTTTTTCTATCTCCGCTGTCGTTAACATTTTGCTCTGATCTTCATTCAAATCAATGATTAACCAGCGCTCGCGACGGATTCAAATGTTATGGAGAAGACAGGACGCGTTCTCGTGGTTGCGTCATTGGCGAAGGAGTATATGGATTCACCGACATTGATGGTCAGACGCCTCGCCCGCTAACTCTTGAAGATGTTTAGCTGCCACCGTCTTGCGCTCGGACATATACTAACCGCCAATGGAACACGCCGTCCCTCCCGGAAAATCGCTGGGTCGATATCAAATCCGTTCGAAGATAGGTGAGGGCGGAATGGGAGAAGTGTATCTGGCCAACGATACCCAACTAAATCGGTCCGTCGCACTTAAAATCCTGACACCTGGTGTAACAAACGAGCCCCAGCGATTTCACCGATTCTTGCAGGAAGCCCAGGCGGCGTCCGCGCTTTCACATCCAAACGTTGCTCACATCTACGACATTGGACAAGACGGCGATTCACACTTTATTGCGATGGAGTATGTGGAAGGCCGGCAGCTCGACTCTCAGATACATGGTCAGCCACTTCCCACTATTGAGCTGCTTGAATTTGGAATTCAGATCGCCGATGCGCTCGACGAGGCTCACGCCAAGGGCATTGTGCATCGTGATATCAAATCGTCAAACGTGATGATTACGCGCCGTAGGCAAGTAAAGGTGCTTGATTTTGGGTTAGCGAAAATCTCCCCTTTTCCTTTCGCCGGCCCATCCAGCGATAGTGAAATCGCAACTCGGGTGAGGACGAGTCCGGGTGTGGTAATGGGCACAGTCAACTATATGTCGCCTGAGCAGGCGCTGGGTCGCGAAGTCGATCACCGCACCGATATTTTTTCGCTTGGCGTGGTGCTTTACGAGATGGCAACTGGCAGACCTCCCTTCAACGCGACGAGCGTAACAGAAACTATTGATCGCATTGCCCACTCCCAGCCCGAGCCAATCGCTCGGTTCAATTACGAATTTCCCATCGAACTCGAAACGATCATCAAGAAGGCCATGCGCAAGAATCGCGATGAGCGATACCAGACAATGCACGACCTGCTGATCGATCTTCGAAATTTCAAGGCTGAGTATGAGGTCTCACAACGGTCCAAGAGCGAAATCAGACCTGTCAGCGATATAAGCCGTTCGCAGGATGGAACGGTTCCGGCGCGAAGTACCACTGCGGCAATCTCTTCTGCGCGACCAACCTCAAGTGCAGAGTACATCGTTGGTGGAATCAAACGGCATAAGCTGGCGACTGGTATGGCAACTGTTGTCGTATTCGCTGTCATGATCGTCGCCGGATTCTTGCTCCTAAGAACGTTGAAGACTCCAGCTTCACCGCCAACCTCGCCTGTGATTAATTTCAATCGTCTGACGGCCGGAGGCCGGATTGGCAATGAGCTTATCTCTGGCGGCGCGGCGATTTCTCCTGACGGAAAGTACGTGGTGTTTTGGACGCAGGATCAAGACAAGAGTTCTTGTTATGTCAGGCAGATCTCAACGAACAGTTTGATTAGAATCGTCGGCCCCACGGAGATGGACGGTGGTGGAACCACGTTTTCACCCGATGGCGAGTTCGTATACTTCAACTCTGCGGGTCAAACCAACCCCGATGGAGCGCTATTCAAAATCCCGGTACTTGGTGGAACGCCTGAAAAGGTTCTCGACGGCATTTGGAGCCCGGTCTCATTCTCTCCCGATGGTAAACAGATCGCCTACGTGCGGCTTTTTCCGGCAACTGGTGAGAGTTGGCTTGTAGTTGCAAATGCGGATGGTAGCGGAACCCCACGTATCATCTCAAAACGAAAGGTTCCTGATTACTATGCGAAAGATGGCCCTGCCTGGTCGCCGGACGGAAAGCGCATTGCCGTCGGCGCTAATACTGTTCCAGAAATACTCAACGCAAAAATCGTTGAAGTTTCCGTTGACGGTGGGCCGGAAAGCGCAATTACACAGCCGCAGTGGAGCGAAATATATCGCGTTCTATGGACTAAAGACGGCAGCGGACTAATACTGGCGGGCACCTCTTCAATCGTCTCGTTCGGCTCGCAGATCTGGTACGTTTCGTATCCCGATGGTGCGGCGCATCGCGTAACCAATGATCTCAATGGCTACGGGAGTGTTAGTCTCAGCATGACTGCCGACTCCCGGACGATCGTTACGGTGCAGGAAGACATCTCCAGAACAATTTGGCAGTCTGCTCCCGGTCAAGATCAAACACAGGCGCGGCAGATTTCAACCGGAAAATATGAAGGCGTCTTCTCACTAGATAAGACAAGTGATGGCCGAATTATCTATATCGATTATTCCGGCACGGGCAACGACATTTGGACGATGAAAGCTGACGGGAGCGACAAGCGACAGCTGACCAGCGATGGCGCCATCAAATTCAACGCCTCGATCACGCGCGATGGTCGTTACGTTGTTTTCAATTCGAACCGGGGCGGTTCGTTCGACATCTGGCGGGCCGATCTCAATGGCGCAAACCAAAAACAGCTTACGCACAACGAAACTTTTGCAATCTCGCCGACCGGATCTGCCGACGGCAAGTCGGTTGTGTATCAGTCACTGCATGAGGGCAAGTGGTTCTTATGGAAGGTTCCTATTGATGGCGGCGAGGTAATCAGAGTAACGGAGAGCCAATACGCATCACCGGATATCTCACCTGATGGAAAGATGATCGCCTGCCTCACACCTAAGGAAAATGAGAGTTTCAAATGGCAGATCGCGATCATTTCGAGTGATGACGGATCCGTCAGCAAGCTGCTGGATCTGCCTCCGACGTTTAATTTCAGTTCTGGACTTAAGTGGTCGCCGGATGGAAGTTCAATCCTGTATGTAGATACCAAAGGCGCTGCGTCTAACATCTACAGTCAACCGCTAAATGCGGATGGGCCAAAAGCGCTGACCAGATTTACGTCAGATTTTATCGCCGCTTTCACATGGTCACGTGACGGCAAACAGTTATTCTTCGGCCGCGGTCCCACCATTGATGATGTAGTTTTAATAAAAGGTTTTCGCTGAACAACGGGCATTAATCATCAATAATCAATTAGCTCGCTCAGCTTTCTAATACGCGGACAATGCGTTTCTTCGGAGTTGTCGGATCGATCCAGCAAGATCGATTGGAGTCCCGCCTGTTGCGCTCCCCTAACGTCGTATCCATACGAATCGCCAACATAAAGAGCTTCGCCTGCCTTTACACCTATCCGCTCGAGCGCAAGATGGAAAATAGCTGGATCGGGTTTGCGGAATCCGACGAGATGCGAATCAATCAGAACTTCAAAATGAGACGCAAGATTGGCTAAGGTGAGTGAGTCTTTAAGGCGGCCATCCTCCGTATTCGAGATGACCGCGATTCGGAGGCCTGAATTCTTTAGTTGGGAGATTACGTTAGGTGCATCGGAATCAGGCTCACACCAAAGATGCCGCTTCTGATGTTCTAAGCTGAGCTGATTTCGCAGACGGCTACAAACCGATTCATCGATGCCCAGAACGCGGAACGTGCGCATAAAACCCGAATGAGGTTCCTGCATGTGTTTTAAATCGGTTCCGTTGGCCAACTCTGCGTCAATAGTCCTCAACATCCTATAAAACGCTTTGTGCATATCAGCGGGCGTGAATACTTGTCCTGTTTCTGCTTCTATTAATTGCACCAGCCGTCGCCAATCGGGATGTACGATGGTTCCTCCAGCGTCAAAGAACACTGCGCGTGCGTTGGTTAGAATTGGATGAAAACCCATAGAAGAAACTTGTAAACTCAAATTGCTTCACTTTCCGATACAATTTTTTGCGCGGCCTCTAAAGGTTGGGATGAATGAAACTGACCTCATCGGATGCGGGCCAATTGCCAATCGACAATGCATCAGTTCACTTCAGCTTTTCGTACTCCTTCTTTGCCTCAATCAGCACCGGAATATCAGCGTCAGCATCTTTCCACAACGCGAAGCAGTCTTCATAGACTTTGCGCGCTTTTGCCGTATCTCCCTGCAAGGCGGTGGCACGTGCCAGTCCCAGATGTGCAAGCGGATAAAGCGGCGACATCGGAGCCCAGCTACGAGTCGCAACAATCTTTTGAAACTCGGCTGCTGCTTCTGCACCTTTGCCGAGTTTCAGAAACGACAGGCCGCGCATGTACTGCGGCCAGAACTCTCCGGCAGCTTCATAACGACTCGCAGCCTCAAGCTCCTTAACCGCCTGTGCGCCATTGTTACGATCGACTTCCAACGCCGCACGGATCGGAGGTAGCCAAATGTCATTAACAATTGTGAAGTGAGGATACTGCTTGGTTAGTTCATCCACGAGCGACCGTGCTTGTCCGACCTCACCACACAATGCCAGCGCGAGGCCGCTACGCGTCAGCGACACTTGGTTGCGTTCGAATGAGAGTGCTTGGGCCGCCGCCGACTTGGTTTGCGAGCACTGACCGAAAACCGCGGCACGCAGCGCTTCCTCAGACGCATACTGCGCGGCCACCTCTTTCGCGTTGCCGTGTGCCGCAAGGTCAATGGAACGACGTGAGAAGTCCTGGACCAACCGCCACTGCCCGCCGAAGGCTGATGAATTGGTTTGCCAGTCGAGTGCTATGTACTCATTCGGCTTGCCGGACATCTGCTCGATTTCGTGCTTCATGGTCGCTGCATCGTTGCGAATGAAGGCAATGTTATAAACCCAGGTGTGCAGATGCTCGCTGTCAAGCTTCAACTGCTTAAACGCGCGATCAAGAACCGCCATGGATTCGTCATAACGCTTGAGCCGCATGAGCGCGCGCGCCAGATTGCCATGCGGCGCAGTTGTATTGGGATTTATGCGAATTGCTTCACCTGCTTCTTGTGCCGACTTCTCCCATTGACCGATACGATCGTAGGCGACCGAAAGATTGACGTATGGTCTCTCATCGCGCGGATATGTCTGCTTATAGAGCTCCAGCACTTCGATATACTTGTCTAATTCTCCAGTGACATAAAAATAGTAGAACGAAGAGATGCGAAAACCCTCAACTTCGCTCACGCGATCGCGCAATGGATAACCCTTAGCCAGCGTTTCAGCCGCCAATTTGGGCTGACCAGTGTTGGCGTAACAGACTGACAATCCGGTGTAGGCGGAGGCGAAGTTAGGGTCCACCTCTAGAGCGTGTTTGAAATGCCCAATGGCCTCCAGCCATTTGCCACGGTTCGACTCTTCAGCGCCGAGTGAGTAGGCTTTAAGAGCTTCCAACGAAGAGGTCGTGACTTCAAGCGGTGCATCAAATCTCTGAAGTGAGTTGAGCGACTCGCCGAGTCTCTCGCGTAATTTAATCGCGGCCTGAGACAGAGTCTTCAACACCTGTTCCTTGCTCTCGGCCTCGCTTTGTTCGCTGGCAATCACCTCGCCGCTTTGGCTACTGACCGCTTGCAGTGTGAGCACGTAATGGCTGCCCAGCGACGCAATGGAGCCGGTGATTAAAGCCTTCAGCCCCTGACGTTGACAGATCTCTCGTCCGATCTCCGCTGTCACACGATCGTCAGGCGAATGGCCCATCAAGCGCAAAGTCTGTCGCACACGCGTGTCGGAAAAGAGGTTCAGGAAAGGCGACTGGCCGAGTTGCACGGCGAGTCCTTGTTTGAGCGTGCCGTCAAAAACGCTATCGCCCGTAGTATTGACGATGTCTGTCAGCAGGATCGTGTCTTTGTCAGTTAAAGCAGCTGTCCGGCGAGCGAACAGGAAGTAGCCCACGGTCGCCAGCAGGAGCGCAAACACTACCGCCCCGGTGAGCGCAAAGCCTTTCTTATGTCGCTTAATTTCGCTAACGACGTACTCGGCGCTTGATACTCGCAGCTTAACTTCGCTGCTCGCAGTGGCGGCGGCACGTTCTTGTGAGGCAGCAGTCGCGTGAGCGCCCGTGTGCGGGATAACGCTGCCGCTAGTTCTGAACTCTGGTGGAACGGTCCGCTCGATCTCTAACTCCAGATCGTGTTGCCGTTTAAATCTCCTCAGATCAACCAAGAGGTCTTTCGCTGTTTGATAACGTTCATCGAAATTTTTTGTCAGCGCTTTAGAGACGATGCGTTCGAGTTCCGGCGGCGCTTCCCGATCGTAACGCGCCAGTGGTGGAGGTTCTTTATTGAGTATGAGTCCAATGACTTCACTGGGTGTCTCAGCTTCGAAAGGAACATGCCCGGCCACCATCTCGTAGATGACTGCACCCAGACTCCATAAATCAGTGCGTGAGTCGATGCGTTTTCCCTTCGCCTGCTCGGGCGACATGTAATACGACGTTCCCACCACTGTGCCTGCAGCGGTGTCAACCAGAGCTCTCGTCGGCGCTTCGGTATCAGCGGCGGGGCCTTCGGGCTGGGTAAGCTTGGCCAGTCCGAAATCCAAGACTTTGATGTAACCGTCAGGTCTGACCATGATGTTTTCAGGTTTGAGGTCGCGATGGATGATTCCGGCAGCATGTGCTGCACCCAGTGCCCCTGCCGCTTGAATGGCGATCTCGAGGAGGTCGTTTAGGTTTAAGTGCCCATGCTTCATCCGCTGGCGCAGCGTCTCTCCGTCAATGAATTCAGTCGCGATGAAGTGACGCGAGTCGGTTTCACCAATCTCATAGATCGTGATGATGTTGGGATGATTGAGCGCGGACGCAGCTTTGGCTTCTTGCACAAAGCGACGCATGCGTTCCTGATCTGACGCCACTTCAGCAGGTAGAAGTTTCAACGCCACTTTGCGATCGAGCTTCGTGTCCTCTGCGAGATACACTACACCCATCCCACCTGCGCCTAGCTTCGAGAGAATGCGGTAGTGCGACAGCGTCGTATTTGGTGTCACGTTGCCGTTCCTCCAGTAGTATTCACGGCATCTGCCTTTTTCGATCTTCGGATTGCTTCACCTATATTCGTTTCTAAGGAAGGGCCGCACTTGCGAATCGCTGCCATCCAAGATGAGGTGAAGCAGTTCGGAGAACCAAATTCAATGGGAACAGGCCAGTATTCTTAGGCTAATTTACTTGGATAACTGAGTAGCTGGGCGAAAGCGGGCCTATCTTATCCGCAATGCGCCGCTGAGGCTAGAGTAGAGTATCGGGTCGGTAGTTTAATTTCCCCCCTTTGGATCTCTGCGCGAAATGCTTGGCAGTTTGATGAATTTCACACAGACGCAAAGAACGATTTCCTTCCGGCCGGTCTTTGTAGTAGATCTGCGTACCGAATTTAATCCTAAACCTGCTTTTGGTTTTAATTTGCTCATGACTAATGATAGCTCTCAACGTGTCGCGCCGGGTGGTCCTGGGATTGAGCCGCGGTGGACTCGCGGAGCGAAAGTAGCCATCGGAACAGCCTATTCCAGTTCCAGCCGTGTCTGGTATACGCTCGATTTTGGCTGCATAACCGAGGTCTACTACCCCACTATTGACTCTCCCCAGATCCGCGACCTGCAATTCCTGGTTACTGATGGTGAAACGTTTTTTCACGACGAACGAAGGAATTTTGTCGGGCAGATCGATTGCATTTCAGAGGCGGCACTAGGCTTTGAAGTGACTAACCGAGAGAAGGAAGGTCGTTACAGCATTCGCAAGACTATCATCGGGGACCCGCATCAGACTTGTCTACTGGTTCATACCAGCTTGGAAGCACCCGCGGAGTTGTTGCCGAAGTTGCGGATGTACGTCCTTTGCGCACCGCACCTGGAGATTGGTGGCTGGCACAACAATGGACAGGTACTACGTGTGCGGGGACAGAACCTTCTCGCTGCCTATAAAGGAAACACCTGGCTCGTTATCGGTGCCAGCATTCCGTTTACTGAATGTTCCGCGGGTTACGTCGGGGTGAATGATGGTTGGACCGACCTCGCTGACAACTACCAACTTGACTGGCAATACGAGTCAGCTCCGGACGGCAACGTTGCTTTGACTGCGGGTATCGATCTCTCTCTCGCGACCGAGTTCACCGTGGGCCTGGCGTTCGGTACTACACAGCATGACGCCCTCAGTACTCTTGCGCAGTCACTGAGCATCCCGTTCGACCAGATACGCGAAACATTCGTTCACCAGTGGCATCGAACATCCAAGCGATTTGCGTTAGCCTCAGCGGCGAACAACTCTAAATTGTTCGAACGTAGCGTTAATTTACTCCTGGCCCATGAGGACAAGACGTATCCAGGAGCAATGATCGCTTCCCTCAGTATTCCGTGGGGCGACGAAAAGAGCGATGACGAACTTGGGGGATATCACCTGGTGTGGACGCGCGACTTAGTGAAGTCCGTGTCTGGCTTGCTTGCTGTAGGTGACTTGAGCACGCCGTTGCGTTCTTTGATTTATCTGGCCGTGTCGCAGCGAGAGGACGGCGGGTTCCACCAGAATTTTTGGATTGATGGCCGACCATACTGGCCAGGCGTTCAGTTGGACGAGGTTGCTTTTCCTCTTCTATTGGGATGGCGACTCTGGAAAAACGAAGCACTGGGCAACTTTGATCCTTACGAGATGGTTCGCCGAGCGTGCGGGTTTCTCATTCGCGAGGGACCAGCAACCGCGCAGGATCGCTGGGAGGAAACGAGCGGCTACTCGCCATCAACGCTGGCAGTGCATATCGCTGCATTGATCTGCGCGGCCGAGTTTTTCACAGATCGAGGTGAGGATGTCACCGCCGAATTCGTTCGCGATTATGCGGACTTTCTTGAGTCTCACATCGAACGGTGGACAGTGACAACACAAGGAACGCTGGTGCCCGGGATAACGCGCCACTACATTCGCATCAATCCTGCTGATATCAATAAGTGTGCAGATGAAGATCCGAACTACGGAACAGTGACTCTGGCTAACCAGCCGCCGGGTGCGCGCTCCGAATTTCCAGCGAAGGAAATTATCGACGCCGGCTTTCTGGAATTGGTTCGTTACGGTATTCGTGACGCGCACGACCCGATCGTTCAGGATTCAATTCGCGTCGTGGATGCGGTGCTCAGGGTCAACACCCCGTTTGGACCATGCTGGCGCCGTTACAACCATGACGGCTATGGCCAACGAGATGACGGTGGATCGTATGCAAGTTGGGGGACTGGGCGACCGTGGCCGTTGCTCACCGGTGAGCGCGGGCACTATGAAATTGCTGCGGGAAGAGACGCGGGTCCTTATCTGCGATCGCTTGAGAAATTCGCGCAGGGAGTTGGTCTTATACCGGAACAGATCTGGGATGCGCCGGATATAGATTCGCGCCATCTGTATTTCGGTGGACCGACCGGCGCAGCCGTACCTCTTTTATGGTCGCATGCCGAATACGTGAAGCTCCAACGCTCGGTCGCGGACGGCAAAATCTTTGATCTAATCGAGGCCGCTTACGACCGGTACGTGGCCAACAAGCGCAGCCGCAGACCAATCGAAATTTGGAAAAACAATCGTCAGGTGCGGACTATTGTTCCAGGCACGCTGTTGCGCATACAAGCGAACTCGCCGTTCCTCCTGCGGTGGACGAACGACGATTGGCAACATGCGACTGAGACCTGGTCAACAGGTACGGCAGTTGGAATTGATTTTGTAGACATCTTAGTGCTGCAGGGAAACACGCCAATTGGATTCACGTTCTTTTGGGTGGATGAAAACCGTTGGGAAGGCAATGACTACACCGTTGAACTCGGACGCGACGAGGGAATGAGCAATTAATGTTCCCAATGGTGCTGCGACTAGCAAGCGTGCGCCTTAGCACTCGTGAAGCATTTGTAGGCTACCCAGGTATCGTCTCAATGCGTACTGGTTGTGGCGGTACGCGCATTGTTGATATGCTCGTAGGCGAACAACTACCGAGAATATGCTAGAGAATTTTGGCTCACTCAGCACACTTGCAATTTTAACTATTGGATTGGTGTTTGGATTGAAGCACGCCACGGAAGTGGATCATGTGGTCGCGGTCTCTACGATTGTCAGCGAGCACAAAAATGTCCTCCGTTCCGCGGTAATCGGCGCCCTTTGGGGCGTAGGGCACACGACGTCCCTACTAGTGGTCGGGGCGATTGTACTGTCGTTGCGTATCGGCGTACCGCATCGAGTGAGCGGCCTGCTCGAGTTTTGCGTCGCACTCATGATCATTAGCTTGGGCATTAGTGCTCTCTGGCGAGCAATACGAAAGGGAAGCACAGTGCACGTGCACCAACACAGTCATGACGGGCCGTCACATACCCACATTCACTTTCATGAAAACGAAACGAAGCATGAACCGGCTTCGCATGCTGTTCACTCACACGCGACAACGCGCATTGGATGGAAACCGCTTCTGGTCGGGACAATGCATGGTCTCGCGGGTTCAGGAGCTTTGACGCTCCTGGTTTTGACACAGATTAGCTCGGCCTGGATTGGACTGTCGTACATGGCGATCTTTGGCATTGGGTCGATCCTCGGAATGCTCCTGATGTCGGGGTTGATTGGTTTGCCGTTCGCGCTGAGCTCAAGAAACCTAACTTATATTCATCACAGACTGCAGGCACTCGCAGCAGTGCTTAGCATTTGTTTTGGGATTTGGTATGCGTACCAGACGAGTGCCGGCGCAGGATTGTTTTAATCTCTCAGGCGGCTCGCACGCACACGCTTGCTCAATTAATCCCTTTCTTTAAACACACCGCTCAAAACTCCTGGCGCGTCGGCCGGAACACGATCTCATTCACGTCCACGTCGTCCGGTTGGCTAATGGCGAAGGCGACCATACGCGCGAACGTCTCGGCCGGGAGTGCCATCTCGTAACTCATGTTGCGGACGCTCTCACGGATGTCCGGCTCAGTGATCCTGTCAATCAGCTCGGTCTCAACCGCTCCGGGGGAGATCACCGTCGTGCGAATGTTGTAGGGCTTCACTTCCATGCGTAGTCCTTCAGAGATGACGCGAACGGCATGTTTTGTCGCCGCGTACACTACGCCGGTTGGCCGGATTTTATGTCCCGCAACGGAGGAAACGTTGATGAAATGGCCGGACTTCTGGTGCTTCATGTATGGTAGTGCGGCCGCGATGCCATACAGCACTGCCTTAATGTTCACGTCGACCATCTGGTTCCAATCATCGATCTTCAGACGCTCGAAAGGCGAGTGCAGCATCAACCCGGCGTTGTTGAGCATTATGTCGATGCGACCGAACGTTTGCACCGCCGCGTCAACCAATTGCTTAACCTGCTCGTAGTGGGTGACATCAGTGGTTATCGCGAGTGCTTTGCCGCCACGCGCCTTCAGTTCCTCCGCTAATGATTGAATGCGATCGCTACGTCGGGCACCCAACACAACGGTCGCGCCCTGCGGGGATAGGAAACGAGCGGTTGCTTCGCCCAGCCCACTGCTCGCGCCCGTGATCACGACGACTTTCCCTTCAATGTTATCGCTCATGTCATACCTCCGCTCACAAACCCGTTCTTCGTTCCATCTCTTCAGGATATCTCGCCCCTAGCACTGTGATCTTTGACGCGGCGTTATCGATCTCACGAAGATCATCGGACGCGAGTTCGATTTCAACGGCGCCAATGTTTTCCTCGAGGCGGCTCAGCTTTGTTGTACCCGGGATTGGAACGATCCAAGGCTTCTGGGCCAGCAGCCAGGCGAGCGCGATTTGAGCAGGGGTCGCGTTCTTTCGTTCTGCGATGAGGCGAAGCAGATCAACCAAAACTTGATTCGCCTTCCGAGCCTCAGGCGTAAAGCGGGGTACGATGTTGCGGAAGTCGTGACTATCGAACGTGGTGTTCTCGTCGATCTTGCCGGTGAGGAAGCCTTTACCCAATGGACTAAAGGGAACGAACCCGATTCCGAGCTCCTCGCACGTCGGCAGTAATTCCTCTTCGGGCTTTCTCCACCACAGCGAGTATTCGCTCTGAAGTGCTGTGACTGGTTGGACTGCGTGTGCTCGACGAATCGTCTGCACTCCTGCTTCAGAAAGGCCGAAGTGTTTGACCTTGCCTTCTTTGATCAAGTCCTTCACCGCTCCCGCGACGTCTTCGATTGGCACCTCAGTGTCAACGCGGTGTTGATACAACAGATCGATCACATCAGTTTTTAGTCGCTTGAGTGAGCCATTGGCGACGTTCTTGATGTGTTCGGGCCTGCTATTCATTCCAAGCTGCTCTCCGTTAGGACCGATTTTGAAACCGAACTTGGTGGCTATCACCACTTGAGCGCGGAAGGGAGCAAGCGCTTCGCCAACGAGTTCCTCATTTGTGAATGGGCCGTACACTTCAGCGGTATCGAAGAAGGTGATACCACGTTCGACGGCCGTTCGAATCAGCTTAATCATCTCCTGCTTGTCTGCGGCCGGTCCGTAGCCATAGCTCATTCCCATGCAGCCGAGCCCGAGTGCCGAGACCTCCAAGTTGTTTCCAAGTTTGCGCTTCTTCATTTATCTCTCCTTGTTTTTCAAGAAGGCGAAAATACCATAGGGGGAAGTCGTGGATGCTTCAGATCCTAACTAGATTTAACGGGAAAGTCCTCTCGAGAACTCATCGCGAAGAGGGATTCTTGCACAACATCTTCGGCCACGATATCGTCATGCGGTCTAACGCGTACTGGAAAAGGCCGTCGACCCCCGGGTACGTCGCAAGTTAATCAGAAGCGAGCATCAAATGTGAGGGACTTTCCTGGGAACACACACGTGAGATAACAGGAATCTGAAAGCGAGTCCCCAATGAACGAGGAACACCGGAAATTAGTCAAAGACCTGTTTCACGCTGCCGTTGAGCTTCCCGCCTCCGACCGCCAAAGCTATCTGGCCCAGGCGACCCACGGCAACACGGAGCTGCTTCGCGAAGTTGCCTCGCTTATCTCCGCGCACGAGAAACAAGGCAGCTTCACCGAATCGCCCGGCTACGCAGATGCTCCCGAATCAATCATCGATCAAAAGCCCCAATTCAAGCCTGGTCAGGTGCTTGGCTCATATGAGATCTCATCCTTCATTAGTCGGGGAGGAATGGGAGAAATCTACCTCGCGCACGACAAGAGACTGGGACGTAAAGTCGCCCTGAAGCTCTTGCCTGACGCCTTGACAAAAGATGCAAGCCGTTTGCGACGGTTCGAACAGGAAGCACGCGCGGCGTCTGCGCTGAATCACCCGAACATCATCACGATTTATGAAATAAGTGAGGTGAACTCAACGCTAATGATTGCCGCAGAATTTGTCGAAGGCGAGACTCTGCGCCAACACCTCACTTACGGTCCTTTACATCTCAATGACGCTTTACATGTTGCAATTCAGATTGCCGATGCCCTGTCCGCCGCCCACAAGGCTGGAATTGTCCATCGCGATGTCAAACCGGAAAACCTCATGATTCGGCCGGACGGGTATGTGAAGGTGCTTGACTTTGGTCTTGCCAAACTGGTCGAGCTGCGATCGATTACATCCTTCAGTGATATGCCAACTAGAAAAGTAGTGAGGACGGGCTCAGGCACGATCCTCGGAACGGTTGGCTACATGTCGCCCGAACAGGCCCGAGGTCAAACGGTTGATGAGCGCTCGGATATTTTCAACTTAGGGGCCGTCATTTACGAGATGGTCAGCGGCAAAATGCCTTTTGTCGGAGAAACGAGCAGTGATGTCTTCGCTGCTATTCTGAAAAACGATCCTGAACCACTCTCACACGTAATGCCTGAGGTGCCTTCGGAGTTAGTGCGCATCGTAACCAAAGCACTTCGAAAAGATCGTGAGGAACGCTACCAGGTTGTTAAAGATCTGCTGCTCGATTTGAAATCTCTCAAGGAAGATCTCGACTTCCAGGCGAAACTCGATCGTTCTGTGGCGCCGTCGAGAAACGCTGAAACGCCTGACGAGACGAATCCTGTGCCGATCTCGACCGACCAGAAGCCGCTCTCCGAGACCAGTGAAATCAAAACGGCGGTCTCGACGATTACTCACACACTGAGTGCCGAGATCAAGCGCCACAAGAAAAGTGTTGTCTTCGCTGGTGCAACGATTGCAGTTTTACTGACTGCCGGAGTCGTGTGGCTTTACAGGTTTGTGCTCAATCGAACGGACGCTACGACGCCTCAGGTACTGCGTACATCGCAAATTACCTTCTCGCCTGGGTTGGATGGCTTCCCGTCGCTATCTCCGGACGGAAAATCTGTAGCTTACAGTTCGGATCAAAACGGAAGCTTCGAAATCTATGTTAAGCAAGTGACATCTGGAGGCGGTGAATTACAACTCACCAGTGATGGCAAGCAAAACATGCATCCTTCCTGGTCCCCGGACGGTCAACGCATCGCCTACTATTCGAGGGTACGAGGAGGGATATGGGTGGTGTCCGCACTTGGTGGGGCTCCAAAACAAATGACTGACTTTGGTGCTAGACCTGTGTGGTCACCTGATGGCTCAATGATCGCATTTCAGTCCGGAACGCCGGGCGAGACGTTCAACTCTCGCGCGATGGCGCCCTCAACGCTCTGGATCGTACAAGCTGAAGGCGGCAATCCGAGACAGATCACTCGCCCGGGCATTCCGGCTGGCGGCCACTCGGGCGCGTCCTGGTCTGCTGATGGAAAACGGATCGCGTTTGAACAATCAGACTACATTTCTTCCTCCTGTTGGTCAGTTAACGTCGCCACAGGTGAGGTGAAAAGGTTAGCGGCTGGTGTTAATCCAATCTACGCTTTGGATGGACGACATATCTTTTTCATCGAGGAGAGGTCTAGCGGGGCGTTGGTGCGGCTCCCATTATCCTCGACTGGCGAGCCAGCCGGCGAAGCCGTAATCGTACTCCAAGGCAGCGCCGGCGTATCTTTTAGAAATTTGGCAATCTCCAGCGACGGAACTAAATTGGCTTACAGTGCGACTCGAACATCAAGTAATCTCTGGACGATTCCTTTGTCACCGGAAACTAACAATGCCGTCGGGGTGCCGGCAGTCTTCTCGCGCGATACCAGCCTGCGAAACAATCTTGTGCGCTTTTCGCCTGACGGACGTAAGCTGGCCCTTAACCGTTGGCGTCCCGGTACCAGCGCCGATATTTGGATCGCTGATGCTAATGGCTCAAATCTGACGCAAGTTACCAACAATCCAGCAACCGATACTGAGGCAAGCTGGTTTCCCGACGGCAACAAACTAGCATTTCTTTCAGACCGAGAGAACAACCATTTGATTTTCTGGACAATCTCGCTGGGAACCGGCAAGGAGGAGCGATTTCTCGATTTAGGTGATGGCGTGCAGTTCGCTCAAATGTCTCCTGACGGGAAGCAAATCGCCTTCAACCTAATCCAAAATGGGGCATTGAATGTGTGGCTTGCGGATGTGAGTGATGGACAAAAACGGCAACTGACCTTTGACGGCCAATTAATGGGTTTCCCGTGTTGGTCACTTGACAGTAGGCTCATCGCGTTTGAGCAGCAACATGGTGAAAATGCTTATTTGATGATAGTGCCGAGAGAAGGCGGACAACCAACCCAATTGACTTTCGATCAGGGTAAGAGCTGGCCTCACAGTTGGTCACGTGATTCGGACAAGATTGCCTTCGCAGGTGAGCGCAATGGCATATGGAACGTTTATTGGGTCTCGCGCAGCACCAGGGAGCAAAGGCAACTTACAAATTATTCTAAGCTCAACGCTTTCGTTCGCTATCCGGCATGGTCACCGCTTGGCAATCAGATCGTCTACGAGTACGCGGAGACGACGGGGAACATTTGGCTCCTCGAGTTCAAATAGAAGATTCATGCGCGCCAAGCGCGTGTCAATGTTTTCATGGTAAAGGGTATCCGACATCATCAACTCTGGGACTTTGCGAGACATGATTAATAGGACACGATAAAGGTCAGGACGTACTGGGCGTAACGAGATACTGTTCTTCGGTTACTTTTTCCATCCACTCAACGACCTTGCCATTGAGCGCCTCCTGAATCGCTATGTGCGTCATGGCCGTTGTCGGTGTCGCACCGTGCCAGTGCCTTTCCTTCGGCGGACACCAGACCACATCGCCCGGCCGGATTTCCACTTTCGGTCCACCCTCGCTTTGCACCCATCCACAACCGGACGTGACGATCAACGTCTGTCCAAGCGGATGCCAATGCCACGCTGATCGAGCGCCGGGCTCGAACGTGACACTCGCACAACGGGCCCGTGCAGGATCGGGTGCCTCAAACAACGGCTCAATGCGTACACTTCCGGTAAAATTCTGGTCCGGTCCTTTGACGGAAGGTTGTGAACCATTTCTTTTAATTTCCATCTCTGACTCCTTCGACTTGACATCATCTCGAATGGATGTGTTGGTCTGCTTACGGTTCTGTCGTTTTCTTCTATTGGATTGAAGCTGCGAGGGATTTTAGCGGGCGGAGCGTGCAATTTGCAGGTGCTCTTGCCCCGGCGTGGCGCGATTTCTTCTCTCTATTCAACCTCCGTGTTCTCTGTTTCTCTGTGGTCGTGCGTAACGCGATAGAAAGCAAACCGCAGATAGAGAGAACACGGGGGTTGCACAGAGAGCATTTGGAGTTGAGTTGTCGCTGCGAATTGCGGTACCCTCATATATCTCTTAATAGTCCTTCCTCACCGCGGTTGCGCCGATCCGTTTTTGAGAATGTTATTGTTAATCGGATCGGGCGTGTGTTGGTCTTCCGTTAACCCAGGAGGACATATGAGCAGATCGCGGCGTGATCTATTCGTCGTCTTCTGCGTGTTGTTGGCTGTCCCGACGATATGCAACACTGCGCAGGGGCAGCGTGCAACGGCAAGTCTTAAAGGTACGGTTAGCGCCGCCGCCGAAGGAACGTCAGCCCGCCCCGAGCTATTGCCGGGCGCAAGTCTGACCTTAGTAAACCGCGACCTTCCTACGTCCACTTTCAAAACCACTTCCAGTGCGACCGGTGATTTTTCCTTTCGTGGTCTACCTGCGGGGAACTACACACTGATAGTTGAAGCCCCAGGATTTCCTCGTGTTGCGAAAGAGATTAGCCTCCCAGCGGGCAACGCATCCGTGGTTGAAATCGTTTTAACCCCTTCAGTAACGGAAGCAGTCACAGTCAGGCAGGAGGAAGGGCTACTGAGTTCCGGTGACCCTGTCACTTCGAACACTGTTCGCGCCGATAAGTTGGAAGAGCTTCCTTTGCGCGCGGACAATTACCAGGGCGCATTACCGCTGACGCCCGGTATCGTTCGGGATGTAAATGGCAAAGATCACATCAAGGGAACTGCCTCAGGGGAGAGTGCTTATACAGTCAACGGCGCTGATGTTACCGATCCTGTGAGCGGGAACTTGGCGTTCGACATCCCATTAGAGGCCGCAGCGGCCGTACATATCGAAGCTAATCCCTATTCAGCCGAGTTCGGTCGGGCCATGGGAGGTGCAAGTAATCTCGAAACCAAAGCGGGCGGTGATAAGTTCAAGCTTGGAGCCACGCGCTTCTTCCCGGTCTTCCATAACATCTTTAGCGGAAGAGTTGACTCTTTTCGACCGCGACTGACATTCGAAGTGCCGTTAATCAAGCATCGCCTCAGCTTGCTGCAATCCTTTGAATATCGGTTTTCGCGGACTTATGTAACGAGCCTAACGTCACCCAACGACAATTCTACTTCCGAAGCTTTCAACTCGTTCACGCAATTCGATTTGAGTATCAACAACAATAACCTCCTCAAGTTCGTCGCTGCCGTTTTCCCCGAAAAGAAGCGGTTTGTCGGACTAAATACCTTCAATCCGCAAAATACAACCGCAAATACCAATCAACACGGAACGCTGTTCTCAATATCTGAACAGTCGATTTTTCACAACCAATCATTCCTTACTTCTCTGTTTGCCTACAAAACATTCAGCCTTGACGTCTTTGGCCAGGGTTCCAAGGCTCTCACGCTGGTTCCCGATCAGAACTCCGGAAATTATTTTGCAGATACACGCCGTTCTGCAGGCCGTATTCAATGGCAAGAACAATACTTTTTGCGCACATTCAACCTGGCCGGATCCCACTCAGTAAAGATGGGCAGCGACTTCGCGCACACAATGCTCTCGGGACGTTTCGACTTCCGCTCAGTTGACATTCGACGTCGAGATCAGACCTTGAGTGAGCGAATTAATTTCGTTGGGCCGACGTTTATCGATCGCCCGCTGACTGAAGTTGCCGGGTTCATTCAGGATCGCTGGGAAATAAACAGAAATATCACGATCGATGGCGGCTTGCGAATTGATCGAAATAACATTTCGAGGCAAGTGGATGTTTCGCCGCGCATCTCTCTAATGTATACGCCTTTTAGCGACGATCGCACGATCATCCGCGCCGGAATAGGGGTCTTCTACAACCGCAGTCCACTCTCTAACAGATACTTCGACCCAGAGAGTCTCAATGATGATGATGATCGCCCTGCCAGCACTCCAATCGGGCTGAACGCCACCAACTTTCCTACCCGAATTGTTACAATCTTTGCGCCTGATGGCCAGACAGTCATCGACGGGCCGCGCCATTTCATGAATGTGACTAGTGGTCGTTTGGAAGATGCGCACAGCGTACGCTGGAGCCTGCAGCTGGACCGGCGCGTCGGAAAACACTTAACGTTGCGGACCGGATACCTGCGGAGGTCTACGCAAGACTTGCCAATCGTTGTCCCCAAGACGCGTAATAATGGAAAGGGTCTGCTGATTCTTAAGAGTGATGGGAATGCTCGATACGACGAAGTTGAATTGCTTGCGCTCTATGACAGCAACCGTTTCCATAACTGGACCATTTCCTACACTTGGTCCAAAGCGCAGGGAAGTCTAAATACGTCTGACAACATCCTGGGTGATTTTCCGGCGATTGTTGTCAGGCCAAATGTTTACAGCACTCTACCGTTTGACATTCCACATCGTTTCCTGAGCTACGGCGAGATAAAAATGCCGCATGGCATAGTCGTAATGCCGGCGCTCGAAATTCGCTCAGGCTTTCCATTCTCATTTGTTGATGAGCGGCTCAACTTTGTCGGCGCTCCTAATCATTCTCGATTTCCAACGTATCTCTCACTCGACAGTACAATTCTGAAAAGCTTCACCATGCCAGTCTTGGATAAGAAAGTGCGCGCTGGCGTCATCGTCTTCAACATCACTGATCACTTCAATCCCCGCGACGTTCAGAACAATCTGAACAGCCTTCACGCCGGCCAGTTTTTTAATAGCCTCGGTATTTCGGTCCGCGGTAAGTTTGAGTTGGATTTTTAGCGCAACTACTCTATCTGGCCTTCAAAAAATCTTCTTTGTAAAATGCGCGCCAAAAGTCTCACGGAGAGTTTCCTTGGATAACACAGCACTCATCCCGATTGAAAGAATTGAAAATGCTATTTATTTGATTCGTGGTGAGAAGGTGATGTTGGATCGTGACTTGGCGCGACTGTATGACGTGACTACGGCGGCCCTAAATCCAGGCAGTGCGACGCAATCGCGAACGCTTTCCCAAGGACTTTATGTTTCAGCTGACAGCGGCGGACGTAGCTCAACTGAACCGATCACAAATTGTGATCGGTCCACATTTTCTCGCCGCACGTTGGTCTTTCCGACCGCGACTGCTCGGGGTGTCTTTAGCTCATCTACTATGTTAGAATTTGTCCTTCGTGCGTACCGGAATTAATCCACGAAAAGCAATCGCTGCAGTGCTATTGGCGCTGATCAGCTTTTCCTGTCTACCGATCGTCCGCGGCTTTTCACGCGCAACACCAATCCCACAACTCCCAACAATCCTCTCTGCAATAGGGTTGCCGGTTTCGGCTGATCTCGATGGAGACTACGCAATTGATAACGTAAATCTGCGCTCAGACGGGTTCGATAAAACCGTTGATATCGAGTTCGCCAATTTGCACACCCGCAGATTTACTTTTGCTTCCAAGAGTCTCGATAAAGGCAAGCTTATCGCAACGGATATCGATGGCGATGGCGATGTGGATCTCATCTGGGTTGCCGGTCGGGAGCAAAAGACGGTTGTCGTATTAATCAACAACGGCAAGGGAGAGCTTACTCAGGCAAAAGATAATTCTCCCTACGCTGGTGAGCTTAAAGAAATCTTAAGTAACAGCGAGCCTTCAGACCAACATTCTCTACAGTCTGGAGAAACGAATGTTAGTTTAACGTCATCATCTTTCTTAGATATCGGATTACCTACACCCCACCGATTCATTTGCACTACGATTCAAATCAAGCCTCTCACTGGGTTAAATATTCCTGGTGAACGGCCGGCCTTCCTCAGCTATCTTCATAAGCGTGGTCCACCGCTGATCTTCTCCTAATACAGATCACAACAAAACTGGCAGTACGGCGCGGCCTTGCAGCCAGGCGACTCAGCCTTATGCATTTGTAAATGGTGTGCGCTGTCGTGAATCGAAATTTACGGCTCATAGTAGTCGTTTCTGCGCCCTCATAGTTAAGACCAATGAACAGATTCTCTTCCCGTATAAAGGCAATTGTCCTGTTGATAAGTATTTGTGTTTCTGCTGTGGGGCAAACCACAACGCTGCAACCTTTAGATCCCACAGCGGTTGCCCCGCCAGCCCTTAAATCGAACGAACCAGGTCAGCAGCGTCATTTAACACTGCAATCGGCCACGGACCTTCTGATGGCGAAAAACCTTGTTGTCGTCGCAGCTCGCTTCAACGTGGACATTTTGCGCGCCCAGCGCATCGCAGCGGGCCTCAGACCACATCCAAATCTCACATTCAGCGCGGCCCAGTTCACGATTCCACGCGTATTCCAAAACCCATCGGAGTTCTTTACGACCAATAAAGAGAATGGTGCGGCAAACAGCACCTATACGCTCGAAGTGGATCAACTAATCGAGCGGGGAAATAAGCGACAGTTGCGAATGTCCCAGGCCGACCTGAACACTCAGGCGGCGGAAGCGCAGTTAAGCGACGCACTCCGGCAGCAGATATTTCAATTGAGACAGGCATTTTTCACCGCTGTTCTCGCGCGCGAAAATCTGCGGGTACTCAAAGAGAATCTGGACCATTTTGGCGGGACTGAGAAGCTTCTGTTTGTGCAAGTCAAGGAGGGATACAGTGCCGGTGTTGATCTCAAGCGGGTGCAGTTGCAGCGATTGCAGTTTCAAAATGACGTAGGCAACGCCGAACAGACTTTTGAACAAGCGCTCCGCGATGTGTTCAACCTGATTGGTGCAGGCGATAGACCGTCATTCGCTAACGCGACGCAGTTATCTCCAACTGCAGTGATGCCGAGCGCTGTGCCAGGCATCGACGCGAGCCTCGACGTTATCGAAGGAAGCCTCGATATCATTCCAACGCTCCTCTGGATCGATGATCTCAGAACAGTAGCTCTTGAAAATCGACCTGACGTAAGGGCTGTTGAACTTTCCTTTAAAGCTGCCGAACAAGGTCTAGCACTGGCGCAGGCACAACGCGCACGGGACATAACTCTCGGAGCACAGTATTCGCGCAACGGATCCGACAACACGGTGGGGATGGTCGTCGGTGTACCAATTCGCACACGTGGCTTTGCTAACGCAGCCATTGCCCAGGCCACAGCCACGAAGCTTCAGGCACAGGCACAGCTAACCGCCGTTCGAAACCAGGCTCTCACTGATGTTGAGAAAGCATTTACCGCTTACAACGTAAGCAGGGAAAAGCTGCAGTTGTTTACTGATGGAGCGCTGAACACAGCTGCGCAGGTGCGACACATCGAAGAGATGGCCTACCGCGACGGAGCGAAAGGACTGCTGGATTACCTCGATGCGCAGCGCTCTTACAATCAAACTTTGATTGGTTACAACCAGGCGCGATTCGATTTCCTAATGAGTCTCTATCAACTCGAAATGGCCACAGCAACGACGATTGTTAAGTAGTCAGGAGTTATCACATGAGGGACGCAACAGCAGAAGTAACTGAAGAGACGTCGCAAAGAAGTGAAAGTTATGATTCGCAAAGTAGCGAAGCCGCGGGATCAGGCAGTCACCAGGTTACATCAGATAATCATACGGACGGTGAAGTTGCGACAGCCGTCCCGCCTGTTACTCAAACTCAAACGACGAGAGGGATGCGGAGGCGGCGCACAACTTTGACGCGCAGGCGAACAGTCTTCATTGGGCTTGCGTTCTTTGCTGCACTTGTTCTCGTTTCGATCGCCCTCACGCGATATCTGTTGCATCGAGATGCACAGCATGCGACGAAAACAGAAACGCCTGCTGCTGATACCACAGCGGAAATAACACTGACACCCGAGCAACGCGCCGCGGTCGCTGTTGAAGTGGTGCAAAAGCATTCCGTACTTACAAATGTAACCGCGCCCGGAAAGATCGCACTCAATGGCAACAGAGTGACCCCCGTTTTGCCGCAGTTTTCTGGACGCATCGTAAAGCTCGACGCAGCCGTTGAATCAATGGTTAAAGCGGGCCAGGTGATTGGAACAATCGATACTCCGGACATTGTCGGTATTCAATCAGATTACCAGCAGGCGTTAGCCGCTGAGCGTAGCGCGCGCACAACCCTTGAGCTCACCAGTCGAACTCGCGAAAGAAGCGAGCGGCTTGCGGCTGCTGAAGCCATCCCCGAACGGGACCTGCAACAAGCACAAGCCGACGAATCACGTGCAGCTGATGAACTTAAACGTGCCGAATCAGGCCTTGCCGCAGCCCGCGGGCGTTTGCAAAGCGCCGGCATGAAAGAAGCGGATATAGAGCGATTGTCATCAGGCGCTCGTGCAGTCAACCGCCTCATGCCAATCGTCGCGCCTATCTCAGGCACGATCATTGAACGCAAGGCAGGTATTGGGCAGGTGGTCCAACCTGGGGCAGGCGAACCATTATTTATGATCGCCGATCTTTCAACAGTCTGGATCAATGCCGACATCTACGAGGATCAACTTGCACACATTCACAGGGGGAATCCATGAAAGTGATTACGCCCGCATATCCCAATGAAACCTTCGTGGCGCGAGTCGATCAACTGGGCTCGACGATCGATCCGGACAAGCACACCGTTGCAGTTCGCTGTGTCGTTACTAATACGGACCGACGATTAAAGCCAGGAATGTTCGTTAGCGCGATCCTGAGCGGGGCTGTCCCACAAAGCGTAATTACAATTCCGTCCTCGGCAGTAATCACTGAGGGTAGTCGGCGTTCGGTATTCGTCGAGGAATCCGCGGGGAAGTACACCAAGTGCACGATTGAGACGGGAAACGAAATCGATGGCGCCGTTGTTGTTCGTTCCGGTCTAAAAGAAGGTGAACGCGTAGTGGTCCATGGCGGCCTGCTGATATCTGCGGGACTGGCTCAGTAATCGCGCACCAGAAGAAAGACGTCATGATAGGTAAGCTTATTGATTTTGTATTGCGTGAGCGCTTTCTCGTGGTCGCTCTTTCGGTCTTTCTGTTGATTGGAGGCCTGTATGCCTTTAGGTATCTCAACATAGAGGCCTATCCTGATCCTTCGGCGCCTACTATCGAGGTCATCTCACAGAACCCTGGCTGGTCCGCCGAAGAGATGGAACGTCAAATAACTTTGCCAATAGAGACGCAACTCAACGGAATGCCGGGAATCGATCACATTCGCTCGATCTCTCTTTTTGGGCTGTCAGATATAAAGTGTTATTTCACCTTTGAGTCTGATTACAACCTCGATCGTCAAGAAGTTCTTAATCGATTACAGATGGTTGCACTGCCGGCCGGAGTCCAGCCTCAACTTTCTCCTCAATCGGCAGTCGGCGAGATTTACCGATACCAGCTGATCGGCTCCGGCCAGAGCTTGATGGATTTGCGAATCCTTGAAGATTGGGTGTTGGAACGACAGTTCAAACAGATTGCTGGAGTAATCGATGTAGTGAGCTTCGGCGGGCCCGTCAAGGAGTTTCATGTCGATCTCGATCCGAACAAACTAATCACGTACGGGTTATCAGTGCCGCAGGTAATAGCAGCAATCGCCAACAGCAATTCAAATGTCGGCGCAAACTATCTGGAGCTTGGCGAACAAAGTTATAACGTCCGCGGCATAGGTCTATTCAAAGACGCGAGCGATATAGGTAATGTCGCTGTTACAGCGAAGAGCGGCATTCCTCTCTATTTGAAACAGCTTGGCGAAGTTGCCGTGGGCCCGAAGGTGCCGTTGGGCCAGGTTGGCAAAGACGAAGACCCTAACATAGTGCAGGGCATCATCCTTATGCGAAAAGGTGAGAAATCTCTTCCGACACTTGATCGCATAAGGCAAAAGGTCGAACAACTCAATCACGGCATCTTACCGGCCGGAGTTCACGTCGTTCCTTACTACGACCGCACAGATCTCATTAACGTTACGACGCGTACTGTAACGCACACTTTGATTGAAGGCATGATCCTTGTGGCTTTCATTCTGATCGCCTTTCTTGGTGATCTTCGTGCATCCCTGGTTGTGGCGTTGTCGATTCCACTTTCGCTTCTATTCACGTTCGTGTGCATGGTGTTGCGAGGTGATTCGGCGAATCTGATTTCAATGGGCGCAATCGATTTCGGCATCATCGTCGACGCGTCGGTGATCATGGTTGAAAACATTTTTCGCCATACCTCCGACCTGGAATTTCCTTCGTTGAGTCGGCGACGAGCAACGGTCGAAGCCGCTCAGGAGGTTGGCGCTCCAATCTTCTTCTCTTCAGCAATCATTGTAGCTGCCTTCCTGCCGCTCTTTACCATGAAGGGTGTCGAGGGCAAAGTCTTCGGCCCAATGGCGCTGACGTATGGTTTTGCTTTAACAGGAGCATTGTTGCTGGCACTGACGTTTTCACCGGTGATGTCTTCGTTACTCCTCAAACCAGGCGCGGGCAATCATGAGACACTCCTGGTACGTTTGATCAACCGGGTTTATGCTCCACTCCTCCGAACGGCGCTGGCGCGCCCAGTTCTTACCGTCGCTCTCGCTGCCGTTGCGATGGCCGGCACGTTAGCGCTATTGCCATTTCTCGGTGCTGAATTCATGCCCAAACTGGAAGAGGGAAATCTTTGGGTGCGCGCCAGCATGCCGAATACGATTTCGTTCAGTTACGCGATTACGCTAACAGATCAGATGCGATCAATTTTTCGGAAGTATCCTGAGGTAACTACGGTCGTTAGCCAATTGGGTCGGCCTGATGATGGAACCGACCCCACGAGTTACTTTAATGCCGAATTTTTTGTCAACCTGAAACCACGTGATGAATGGCCTAAAGGCGTGACCAAGGCAGAACTCGTGCGTGATATGGACGCCGATCTTCAGCGTATTCCCGGAGTTGATTACAACTTCTCTCAAAACATCCAGGATAACGTCGAAGAAGCAATGTCCGGCGTTAAAGGTGAGAATTCGGTCAAGCTATTCGGTGACGATCTACAGAAGTTGGAATCATCCGCTAATCAGATCGAGCAGGTTATGAAGACGGTTTCCGGGGTGGCGGACCTAAGCGTGTTTGGCGAATTGGGCCAACCTAACCTCCTGATTCAAGTTGATCGCGAACGCGCCGCGCGTTATGGCATCTTGCCAAACGACGTTAATGGCGTGGTCCAGGCGGCCATTGGCGGACAAGCAGTCACGCAGGTGCTTGATGGCGAGCGACGTTTCGATGTGGTCGTTCGATACCTGCCGCAGTTTCGGAACAATGTTGACTCCATTACTAAAATCCCGGTCAACACTCCTAACGACGCTCCCGTGCCATTGAGGGATGTGGCTGACATCACCAAGCAAACCGGGGCCTCATATATCTACCGCGAAGACAACGCTCGCTACATTCCAATCAAGTTCAGTGTTCGAGGTCGAGATCTGCAAAGCACAATCGCCGAAGCCAACGCAAAAATTAAACAGTCAGTTAATTTGCCGCCAGGTTATCACTTCGAGTGGGCGGGCGAGTTTCAGGAGTTACAGGAAGCCGTTAGACGCCTTGAGATCGTGGTCCCTTTAAGCATGATCTTGATCCTGTGCCTGCTATACGCAAACTTCCGCAACCTGCGCAACTCATTGATGGTCTTTGGTGCAGCGGCGCCGGCTTTGATTGGCGGCATTATTGCACTCCTGATTACTCGCACCACTTTCAGCATTTCGGCGGCCGTTGGTTTCATCTCGCTCTTTGGGGTGTCGATGTTGAATGGAGTGGTGTTGGTGTCACACATCAACGAGTTGCGCGAAAAGGGAATGATACTGAGCGAAGCCGTTAAGAGAGGCTCGGAGCTGCGGTTACGGCCCGTACTAATGGCATCACTCGCGGCGGCGATCGGACTTTTGCCCGCTTCGATAGTGACCGGCATCGGCTCCGAGACACAGAAGCCGCTCGCCAGGGTGGTGGTCGGCGGAATGCTGACGGCTCCAGTTCTGTTGTTACTTGTTCTGCCCGCCCTCTACTTGTTGGTTCATCGTCGCCAGAAAACCTCGTTGCGTCATGTCCCTAGCTCAGATGTAACTCTTCCCGTGGCAACTGATTAGAAGAATCCCTTTACCTTTAACTGACACGAACAAGGGCCAGTGATCTGCGATTCTCGATCAACGAGTTCCGTGTACAATTGTGCAAGATTTCAACCTTGATGGTTTAGAACAAGAGTGGTGTGGCTTAGCCGCAACTCAACTGAAGAAGTTGTTTTCTAACGAGGTGAATTCATGAAATACAAAAATCGCAAATCGCAGCGGAAGTGGGCAGTGCCCATTATTTTTGTGATAGGTTTGAGCGCTGTAGCTATCTTGACGATTTCTTCAGCCGCTCGCAGCGACTACGGTGCAACTACGCAACAGGACGTCATCCGATTAGAGACCCGCCTCAACCAAATCGAACAGCGCCTTTATTCAATCGAGGCGAGTGTGCGCAATCTCGAACAGCAGTCCCGCGTCGGGCGAGTGGATTCCCGCGGTGTGAGTCAGCAAGACTGGGCTGTTTTGCGTTCCGAAGTCCAAACTCTGCAAAGTCGCATAATAGAAGACGAATGCGCTCTTGCAAAACTGGATGAGCGGACTCTGCCTCCCGAGATACGAGCTGCGCGAAAAAGGGCTGGCGCAGTGAATAATCCATGCCGGATGAACTTCGACACACCCCTGCGTTTACTTGACGAGCGCTGATCCGACCGGCTGTTCATTGGAAAGACGCTCTGCGACATGGCGATGCATATGCCCGAAAGAGGAGGAATTGACGAATGAGCAAGAGAATCCCAAGACGCACATTCGCGAAGTTTGCGGGGGCGGCCGCACTCGCCTCTGCGGTGGAGCTACCCGCTCTTGGCTGTAACACGGCACCGCAAAGCACGACCCAAGCAGGGGCGAAAGCGGGGCATGACTTCCCGCCCGGCTTTATTTGGGGAACGGCAACCGCGGCATATCAGGTAGAAGGCGCGGTCAACGAAGACGGGCGTGGACCTTCGATCTGGGACACTTTCGCACACACGCCTGGGAAAGTCGTTAATAACGCGAATGGTGACGTAGCGAACGATCACTACCACCTCTATAAAAGTGATGTACAGTTGATGAAAGCACTCGGTGTCAAAGCATACCGCTTTTCCGTCGCCTGGCCCCGCGTGTTCCCCAATGGCGATGGTCCTGCGAATCCTAAAGGGCTCGACTTCTACAATCGTCTGGTGGACGAATTGCTCGCCAACGGAATTCAGCCATTCGCCACTCTCTATCACTGGGATTTGCCGCAGTCGTTACAGGATCGCTTCGGTGGGTGGGAAGGACGCGAGACCTCAAAAGCTTTCGGGGACTACGCGGGCTACGTTGCTGAGCGCCTAACGGACCGCGTCAAACACATCTTCACGATAAATGAGTTCGGCGCCTTTGTCGAGGTCGGCTATCGCTGGGGCAGACATGCGCCGGGTTTGAAACTCACTCCTGGTCGGCTAAATCAGACACGCCATCATGCGGTGTTGGGCCATGGCCTCGCCGTGCAAGCAATTCGAGCGAGCGCGAAGCGCAGCACGAAGATCGGCCTCGCGGAGAACATCACCATTCCCGCTCCTGTGATCGAGACGCCCGCACACATAGCAGCTGCCGAGCGTGCAATGCGTGAGCTGAACGCGCAGTTCCTGACCGTAATCGAGGAAGGGAAGTATACCGATTGGTACTTGAAGTCAGCGGGCGCCGACGCTCCGAAGTTCACCGCCGAGGAGTTAACGATCATTTCGAGCCCGCTGGACTTTGTAGGCATTAACGTCTACACGTCGCAGTTCGTGCGGGCTGACGAATCTTCTCCGGTTGGGTACGCCCAGGTTCCGCGTCCGAAATCATTCCCGCACGCACCCTCGCCCTGGCTTTACGTGGCTCCGGATGCTCTCTTCTGGGGACCGCGCCACGTGTCAAAGCTTTGGGGCGCTAAGGAAATTTACATAACTGAAAATGGCTGCTCGTCGTCAGACGAACCAGCGAGTGACGGCCGCGTGTACGACACAGATCGCGTTACCTTTCTGCGTGCCTACCTCACCCAATTGCGGCGCGCGACCGCTGAAGGAGTACCGGTACGCGGCTATTTCCTGTGGAGTCTTATGGACAACTTTGAGTGGGCCGATGGTTACACAAACCGATTCGGAATCCACTATGTCGACTATGCAACACAAAAGCGCACACCTAAACTGAGCGCGGACTTCTACCGCGAGGTAATTGCGCGCAACGCAGTGGTGTAAAAGTTTACTGGAGGTCCCATTGCTCGTATCTGATTTAGAGACGCCGGCCGTCGTCGTTGATTTGGACGTGATGGAACGAAACCTATCGCGCATGGCTGATTATTGCCGAAGTAAAAATCTCGTACTAAGGCCACACACCAAATCGCACAAAATTCCTGAGCTGGCCAAACGGCAAATAGCACATGGAGCGCGCGGAATCACCGTTGCGAAAATTGGTGAAGCAGAAGTCATGCTCGAAGCAGGCATCACCGACATTCTTATTGCGTATCCAGTCTTCGGCACGGGAAAAGCCGAGAAACTCGCAGAATTGGCAACACGCGCCCAAATCTCCGTGGCGCTCGATTCTTTGGAAGTAGCCCAGGCAATCTCAAACGAGGCTAACAGGAAGAATGCGCGTGTTGGTGTCCTGGCGGAGGTTGATGTCGGGTTTCGACGTTGCGGCCTCGCGAATGAAGACGAACTGTTGATTCTCGCTCAGAAGGCTGCCGAGCTGCCGGGTTTAGATTTCAAGGGTTTGATGTTTTTCCCGGGACATTTTCAAGTTGCGGAAAAGGAACGTGCTGAACTAAGAACCGGGGTGAATGATTTGCTCAGTCGCACACAAAAAAAATTCGAACGGGCAGGGATTCCTCTACACACTGTAAGCGGAGGTTCGACGCCCACAGCTCTTGAGGGCCACTTGTTTTCTGGAGTCAACGAGATCCGGCCAGGTATGTATATCTTTAATGATCGGAACATGGTCGGGATTGGTATTGCACGCGTTGAGGACTGCGCGCTCTCAGTGATTGCGACTGTAGTCAGCACAAGTGTCTCGGGCCGTGCAATCGTTGATTCAGGCTCAAAGACGCTTTCGTCAGATCGGCATCTAGCGGGTGATGGCCGAGGCTTCGGTATTGTCAAAGGGGATCCCAATGCTGAATTGGAACATCTATCCGAAGAGCATGGTCATATGAACGTTAACTTTTCAGCGCGTAAGTATCGCGTTGGTGACCGGCTGACAATTATTCCAAATCACGTCTGCAATACCGTTAACATGCACAATAGGATTTATGGTGTCCGAGGCGAGCAAGTAGAAACGTTTTGGGAAGTAGCTGGCCGAGGAAAGGTGCAATAAGGCCTGGCTAACTTCTATCGCGCCTTCGGCGCTGGTTCACATAGTACACAGGAAGCCCGAGTGCCACCAATGCAAGACCGATTGCTGATCGAGTGGGCGATGTGATCAGGGTATTGATAAGCAACCACGATGTCGCGAGGAGAAAGAGTAAAGGAATCACGGGATAACCCCACGCCCGGTAAACCCCTTCGACTCGCGGCAGACGACGATGAATAAAAAACACCGAAACAATAATTAACCCAGAGAAAATCCAGTTCACAAAGATCACGTAATCTGTCAACGTGTCGTATGAACCAGAAAGCGCGAGCACGCCGGCCCATACACCCTGGACAAGTAGCGCGCGTACAGGAACGTGAGTACGTTTGGAAACGCGCGATAGAATTTTCGGAAATAGACCATCATTCGCCATCGCGAACGGCACGCGCGAATTGGCCATGGTCGCAATGTGGAGCGCCCCAAAAGTTGAGGTCAACATCGCGGCGGCTATTAAACTCACAGCAATTGGCCCTAGAAAACTTTCCGCAACAACTGCGGCAACCGATGACGTGACCCGAACATTTGCGACGTCCGTCGGTGTTAGAACATAGAAGTAAGTTCCGTTTACAAAAACGTAGAGCGTCATGCAGATTGCCATGCCCGTGATGAGCGCAATCGGAATGTTGCGGCCTGGATGCTTCACTTCACCTGAGACGAAAGGCATCTCGTTCCAACCGTTATAGGCCCACAGAGCTCCCAACATGGCAGCGGCAAAACCGGCACTACCGCCGCGGGCTGCGGCTGCCACTCCTTCGCATAGACCGCCTTTGTCTGCCAAAAGAAAATTAGTCCAGTTACCCGGCGCCAAGAGCAATGTGCCGAGACCAAGGGTTACGATGGTCGCGACCTTGACTGCGGTCAGCACGGTTGCGAACCTCCCGCCGACCGAAACCGAAGCACAGTTCATAATGGTCACGAATGCGATAGAGCTCAGCGCCACGATCTGAAGTTTGCCAAATGGAAGCTGATAGCCGAAAAACTCAACACTGAAATAGGTGATGTCAAGCGCGCCCGTGAGTAACACGTTCAGAAAAATTGCGAATCCAACGGCGAGTGCAGCCAGTGAACCGGCACCTGAAGCGAAAAACCGCATCCAGCCATACAAAAAGGCCAATCGAGAATTGTAGGCGTTGCGAATAAAGATGTATTCACCGCCGGCACGAGGCCACATGGCGGCTAATTCGGCGTAGGTCAAAGCTCCAGCCATGGACAGCAGCCCTGCTGCAACCCAAACTGCGATGACGCGACCGGGCGTTCCGACATTGCAAGTCATCACTCGGGACTTTAAAAAGACGCCCGTTCCAATGACATTTCCGACAACGATCGCGGTGGTTGCTACTGGACCAAGGCCTCGAACAAGTGTGGGGTTAGGCAATGGCTGTTCCGACATTAATCAGTGAAAGGAATCCGATTGACCTGTTCTAGCGCCGGTAGAAAGTATCATAATTAAGCCGGTCCATAGATTAATACGTCCACAGATTTACGCAGATTGAGGATGAAAAAAACATTGGAGATTGGACTGACGTTTGTCATTTGCGTTCGGTCGCAAATACGGGTCTGGCGGTCGGTTTTTCATATCGGACCTAAACTAATGAGAAATGAGACATGGAAAATCAGAAATGGCAAATGGCAAATGTCCAATCTCCAATGATCTCCCATGTCGAATAGGATTTCTGGTTCTGTGGATGAACGAGGGTAACAGGTTGATTAAAGGTAAACTAAAAAACATATCGTGCAAAGCTGGAATCGTCGGTTGCTTGCTGGCGGTTCTCACTGCGCCTTCATTTTTTAACTCAAGCCCGAAAGATATCTACGACGTTGTTATTCTGAATGGACGTGTGATCGATCCCGAGTCAGGACTTGATGCCGTGCGTAATGTCGCTGTTTCAGATGGAGTCATCAAAACCATCACAGACGGTAGCTTGAGCGGTCGAACAGTAATCGATGCGAGAGGGCTGATTGTGTCGCCTGGTTTTATAGACCTGCATCAGCATGGACAGACCGAAGAGAATTATCGTTTCAAGATAATGGACGGAGTCACAACAGCTCTGGAACTGGAAGTTGGCACCGGCGATGTGGATCGTTGGTACGCCGAGCGGCAGGGAAAAGCCACGATCAACTATGGTGTTAGCGTTGGTCACCTTGCGGCGAGGATGGCTGCGATGCACGACCCGGTTCAATTCCTGCCAAGCGGCGAAGCCGCACGAAGAGCTGCTACAGACGCTGAAATAAATGACATGAAAGCGCAGCTTGAACACGGTCTTCAGCGCGGTGCAGTTGCAGTCGGATTTGGCATCCAGTATGTGCCACAAGCTTCGCACTGGGAAATCTTAGAAATGTTTCGCGTTGCTGCGCGCTTCGGAGCCTCATGCCATGTTCACCTGCGCAATGCCGGATTGAAGGAGCCGGCGAGCAGCACGCAAGCTCTCGAGGAGGTAATCGCTGCTGCCGCAATCACAGGCGCCCCACTTCACGTTGTGCATATTCACAGTACTGGCGGTAAAGCCACTCCGAAGCTACTTCAGATGATTGCCGAAGCGAGATCTCGAAATCTCGACGTCACAACTGAATGTTATCCGTATACTGCCGGCATGACCGACATCAAATCCGCAATTTTCAACGAAGGCTGGCGTGAAGTCTTCGGGATCGATTACGGAGACCTGCAATGGGCCGCGACAGGTGAACGACTCACCAAAGAGAGTTTCGAGCGGTACAGAAAACAGGGAGGATTTGTAGCTGTGTTCTCGATGACAGAGGACGTAGTCGAGACGGCTCTCAAGAATCCTCTGACGATGATTGCAAGCGACGGCATCCTGGAGAATGGAAAAGGACATCCTCGGACAGCCGGCACTTACACACGCGTTCTGGGCCGATACGTTCGGGAGCGAGGGACATTAACCTTGACGGATGCTCTACGCAAAATGACGCTCATGCCGGCTCAACGACTCGAACGTCGCGTGCCTTCGATGAAGAACAAGGGAAGAATTCGTGTTGGAGCTGATGCCGACTTAGTGGTCTTCGATCCCGCGCGTGTGACCGATAGGGCCACCTATGATGAACCGGCCAAATACTCCGAAGGCATCAAATATGCTCTTGTGAACGGCGTGGTAGTTGTTAAAGACGGACAACTGAAACCGGGACTCTATCCTGGACGACCCGTTCGCACACCGTATTAATTCTTCATTTGACCCCGATAGACCGCCTCTATTTATTGGATGCCTTCGCCAATCGGTAAAACCTTGAAGGCATTGTGGGTGGTGATTGCGTCATACAGAGTGACGGCGGCTTTAACTCAGCAGATGAAACAGGGTGCCAATGGACCACGTCTTGACTATCTCGGTACCATAGTTCTAAGCGCCCTGTGCCGCCACGCCAACCGCTGGGTTCGTTTGCCGCGCCAAGTAGCTCCGAAATGTCCGCCGGCAATGTGTCAGTAACAGGTAGCTCGCGCAGTTGAGCGGGTGCACATGCAAGCACCGTTTGGCTTTCCCCCATTATTAGTGGGATCCCCCAAATCGTACCGTTCTCATCTTGAAACAGACCCACA
>JBKPCC010000005.1:0-61393 GCA_046727215.1 Acidobacteriota bacterium | reverse complement strand
GGTAATCCGCTTAGCTACTTGCTCAAGTACATAGCGTTCGGCGAAGGTGACACGGCGCCCGTGACGCATGAGGTTTTAAGACAGGCAGAAAAAGATCCTAATCGCCGTCCAATAGTGCATGTTGGCGGTTAATTTTTGAGTTACACGAGTTGTGAATCGGACTCGGAGTTCCTCCCGGCAAGGAAACATGAACGGCAGTATACTGGTCGTCCTTGAGAGGGATAAAACGGAACTGTCGTTTGCTGTCCACATTGCGCGCATTGCACGGAAACTTCTATACGCTGACGAACCCCTGAGGATTGTGCGGCAGCTATCGCTGCGAGGCGTTCGTTTTTTGCCTGCTTGCAAGGCTTGCAACGCTTTGGCTCATTTCTCAAACCCTTGTCGTGGAAAAATACTTGTTCTCCAGCCGTCCAGATAAAGTCCTCGCCGCAATCTACGCACTTGATTGCGCGATCCTGGTGTTCAGTTTCCGGTGTCATTAGAACTTCGGTCGCGGGTTCTAGCTGTGACATGTTCGACTTTCTCCCTCGGGTCGCTCACTCAGTCATCAGTCCGCCTGGCGGGCTTAGGAACGTTTCTCTGTTTCGTGGAAGGTCATTTGGTTGGGCGAAAAGGAGTGAAGCCCTTCCAAATTGCTGGGAAAAGTATAACTATGACGAAAATGTGTCAAGGAAAACTAGGAGGTTTTTCTCAAACTTGACACTCCCCCGGCCACGTGCAAGCATCCGCGGTTCCAACAATCCGGAGATTTCGAATGGATCGTGGCAGTCCAATCAGTTCCATTTTGAATCCGCAATTGGCAAGACTTCATTAATTCGTATTGGGTATGAAAACGCTCATCATAGGATCAGGCGGACGGGAACACGCGATTGTGTGGTCCTTGAGGCGAACACATCCGCAGCTTGAAATCTATTGTAGTCCGGGAAACGGTGGAATCGCCGAAATGGCTCGCTGTGTGTCGATCCAGCCAACTGAACAGGCGGCGCTTGTCCAGTTTGCTAAATCCGAAGGCATTGACTTGACGGTCGTCGGTCCTGAGGGCCCATTGGTTGCAGGTTTGGTGGATGCATTTGAAGGTGCTGGACTTAACGTGTTCGGGCCAAATTCTGCTGCGGCGCGGCTGGAAGGCAGTAAGGCGTTTGCTAAGGAATTTATGGCGCGCAACGGAATACCCACAGCAGCTTACAGAATCGCGAATTCGCCAAATGAAGCCTTGGACATCGTGCGGTCGCGCAAAGTCACGTCACTGGGCCAATCCGTTGTAATTAAAGCCAGTGCGTTAGCTGCCGGCAAAGGAGTGATAGTCGCTAACTCTCAGAGTCAAGCTGAGAAGGGAATCAGTGAGCTGGCTGGCAGTGGACTCGCCGGAACATCAGACAAGCCTTTCGTGATTGAGGAAGCTTTAGTGGGAAGAGAGGCATCGGTCTTAGTATTCGCCGATGGGCGCGATTACGTATTAATGCCTCCGGCCCGTGACCACAAACGCATCGGTGAGAATGACACGGGTCCGAACACCGGTGGCATGGGCAGTATCACGGATTCATCGATCCTCGATGCCGGTACTTTAGAGCAAGTGATTTCGGAGATTATCGAACCCACGCTGGAAGGTGCGCAACGTGAAGGATTCCCATTCAAAGGCGTGCTCTTCTTCGGATTAATGTTAACTGCCGATGGACCAAAAGTGCTGGAATACAACGTTCGCTTTGGTGATCCCGAGACGCAAGCCATTCTCGTGAGATTAAGGAGTGATCTTTTGACGATCCTGCGAGCGACCCGCGAACGTAGTCTTGCTATGACAAACGTGCAATGGACTAAAGGTTCTTCCGCTTGTGTGGTCCTCGCAAACCGAGGATATCCGGGAAAACACGACAGCGGAGCCGTCATTCACGGGTTAGGTGACTTGAAGCCGGATGATATCCAGGTTTTTCATGCCGGAACGGAAAAGTCCAGTAGCGGAGACTTTGTGGCGACGGGTGGCCGTGTGTTGGGTGTTACTTGTGCAGGATTGACGCTCGCTGAGGCGCTCGGCCGCTGCTACGCCGCAGTTAACAACATCCAATGGGAGGGCATGCAGTTCCGGCGAGACATCGGCAGGTTCACGATCCCGCAGTCGACAACGGGCCGAGCTTAGAAATCGTTTTCGTCTTGCATCTTTGCACGGCAAATCGAAGCCGGATTCGATTACGCCGGGCGACCTGCCAAAGACCCGAAAAGCCGGGGCTTTGTGGAGCCTGTGCGGAAGTCCTGTTATACTCCTAAGGACGTTTTTATCAGTAAGTTGAACCGGTGAAACCGAGGTTTCGTACATTCTGACAGGCAGATATGAAACATTTCCGATTGCCATATGCTGATTGCCGATTTGTTGTTATCGCAGAGGCTGTTGTCATCGACAAGTCGTCAATCCGCCAAGTCTTTCAATCGGAAATCGGCGATCGGAAATCGACAATATTTTAGCTCTCTTAAATCTGACGCTGGAGGATGAGCTGAAAAATGGGACTGTGGAGCAGAGTAAAGCGTTCAATGCGCGCGCTCTTCGGCGGAATTATCGAGAGGACTGAGGATCCTGAACTCATTCTCCAGCAGACGATTCGGGACATGCGCGACCGCGTCCCGGAACTAAACAACTCTGTTGCGCAGGTAATGGCAACGGAAAAGTTGCTGGCCAAGAATAAAGACCGCCTCGAGACGCAGGTCGTCGACCTGGATTCAAAAATCCGCGCGTCCGTAAAGATGGGCCGGGACGATATAGCCACTGCGTATATCGGTCAATTGCAACAAGCGCAAATGGATTTGCAAAAGACCACGCAGCAACTGGAGCACGCGAACCTCGCATCGAAACAAGCACTCAAGGCGCGTGATAACTATGTTTTGCAGATGCAGCGGCGAACTGCCGAGGCTATGCAGCTCATAAACCAGTCGAAACAGGCCAAACTGCAAGAGCAACTCGCGCAAACGATGGAATCGTTCCAAATCGGGGACGACGCCTCAACTTTTAATGAGATGCGCGACAAGATTGATCGACGAGCTGCAGCAGCCGAGGCAAAGCTTCAGCTGGGTTCGGCATCAGTGGATAATCAGATGCAGGACATCGAACGTGAGGCAATGGACATGCAGCTACAGGATAAGTTGCTCGCTTATAAACGTGAGATGGGGCTGCTCTCGTCAGGCAGTTCTCCTGCTCCCCAGGCCTTGCCCGCGGAAGGCGAGACAACCGCACCCGAGCAATCCGGCGCGGTCGTCAATAACGGCGGACGCAGTGGATGAAACGGTAGGTCGTCTCGCTTGGTGACTCATTATTTCAGTCTTCTTGCTTTCAAAAAGTTATGCCGGAATTTCCGAAGATCGATCTCAAGTACCTCAAGGAGGCTTTTAAAGAGCCGATCAATTTTTGGGGAATGGCGGGATTTGCCGTTGCTGCCGCCTATGTGCAGGACGTCACTCCTTTGGTCGCCGCACTAGCTGCCGAAACTCTTTATCTTGCCACTGTGCCTGCAAGTTCGCTTTATCGCCGACTGGTTGACCGGCGCGAAAAACAGCGCCTTCTGAAATTACGCGAACAACAGCGCGAAGCTCTTATCAAAGGATTTGATCCACGTGAGCGCGAGGCCGTCGAGTATCTTCGCTGGATGAAGAACCAGATTTATTCGAACTACAAAAAGTTTACGGGCAGCAAAGAAATTCCCCACAACATTCAAAGTCTTGATCAGCGCTGGGAGGACTTTGTCGATCTGCTCGATGTGTACCGCCGGCGCAAGCATCATTTGCGGTCTATCAATCGCCAGGCAGTTCAGAACCAATTGCAACAGGCAGAACGCTCGGTTGAAGCAGCCAGAGATGATCGTGAAAAACGAATTCAACAGGCCAACGTAGAGATTCTCAAAAGAAGAGTTGCTGCGTTCAACGATATCGAACGTTCAGTTAAGCTGGTTGAAGGTCAGCTGCAATCGATCGAAAACTTCTTTGGTCTGGTGAACGACCAGGTCGTCACACTTCCGACCCCGGAGCGTGTGTCCGCTTTGGACTTCGAACAACTGAGCGATTCGATTGCAATGACGAAGCAGATGCTGGAAGAAACTTCGGACACGTTTGCCGCCCTGGACAGCCACAACCGCGACATCGGGAATTACGAACTTCTCCTCAATAGCGGCTCCTCCAAATAGCTATGGACGCCCTCATTGCTATACTTAAAAGGCGCGCCGCCGAATAGATTTTCCATTTTCCATTTCTCATTTCCATTCAGATTGCGCGTTTCATGGCAAATGCATTGCGTCAGCACGCCGGGTTTCACGAGCAAAGAATTGACGGATAGACTCAATCTGTACTGCCAATGAAAATGAGAAATGGAAAGTGGAAAACTGAACCGTCGTCGCGGGTTCCAAACGGGCGCTAAGGTTGCAAAAACAGCCGCTCGTCAGTAACTTAGAACTTAAGGTGAAGGCTCAAGAAACACACTCTATAGCATTGAAAAAAAAGATAACCACAAGATATTGACACTGGTCAGGCGAGGGTGTATAGTGCGCTCCGCTTGAACGAGACGAGGTGATTTGGAGCAGCGGCAGGCCCCTCTGAGCGCTCCAAACAGGGTTCTTTTCGCTTAGAATTTAGCCAACCGTACAACCCGTCCCACAATCTTAATATCGGCGCGCCTACGCGATATTAGCGTCGAATAGTCTTTGAAACCCGTTTACTCGTGAGGTCCCCCACGGGAAAGGTGATGAAGATGAGCGCAGCTTTCGGAAAACGAGTGCCACAGAAAACAGACAAAACAAGCTCCGCCGCCCCGGTGCGTAAGGTCCAGCCGTTAGGGCTAAACGCCAGGCGTGTAATCAGCAAGCGTTACTCGTTGAAAGATGCAAAGGGCCGCCCCATCGAGGAATGGGCAGATATTGTTAGACGTGTGGTTGGACATGTGTCGGCTGCGGAAAAGGATCCAGCTAAACGAGACGAATTCTTTGCCGCGATGACTGAGGTTATGCTCGCGCGCGAGTTTGTTCCCAATACGCCGTGTTTGGTGAATGCCGGAAAGGCAAACGGACAGTTGGCGGCGTGCTTTGTTTTGGACGTTCCGGATTCGATAGTCGGCATTATGGAACATGCCAAGGCTGCGGCCACGATTCACCAGACAGGGGGTGGCACCGGCATGACGTATGAATTCCTCAGGCCGGCAGGGGCGATGGTCAGTTCCACGCGAGGGGTGGCGTCAGGACCTGTTTCTTTCATGAACATCGTCAATCAGGTAACTGATGTCGTAAAACAGGGTGGAGTGCGGCGCGGTGCAAACATGGGAATGATGCGCGTCACTCATCCAGATGTCCTTCGGTTTATTCATGCTAAGAACGATCAGCATTCGCTGACGAACTTTAATATCTCCGTGAATGTCACGGATAAGTTCTTGAAAGCGGTAGACAACGAAGAATGGTTTCAACTCGAATTCAACGGAGAACCATGGACCGATTCAATCTATGATCCGGTCCGTGATGACGAATACGTCATCTACCGGCGAGCCGATGGATCAACCGTCCCGTTCCCGGATCGGCAGGCGTTTCTCGCAGCGGACCTTGAGGAGTGCACCATTGAAGAACCGCCCAAACCAGGCATGGTTTATGCGCCTGATGTTTGGAACCGCATAGTTGCAAGCGCTCATAAATATGCAGAACCCGGGATTGCTTTCATCGATGAAGTCAATCGTCATAATCACATGATGAAATCGATGGGCCCAATCTATTCGTGCAATCCGTGTGGCGAACAGTTTCTGCACTTTTCGAATTCCTGTAACCTCGGTTCGATCGACTTGGCTAAGTTTTACGATCCGGAAATACGCATCGATTGGGATCGTCTGCGAGACGTAACGCACCTCTGCACACGTTTCCTGGATAATGTGATAGACACGTGCGCGTGGCCGCTTCCGGAAATCAACGATGTGGTCAACCGCACGCGGCCCGTTGGGCTCGGCATCATGGGGTTTGCGGATTTGTGTCTTAACCTCCAGGTAACCTACGGTTCGCCGGCGTCTATAGACTTAATGGACGAGGTGATGGGTTTCATGCGCCGTGAAGCATGGAATGCGAGCATTCAACTCGGGGCGGAAAAGGGAGTCTTTCCGGAATTCGAACCAAATCGCGAGGCCTACACCGATTTTCTTTACAATCAGATCGGGATTTCACGCGATGTAACGTTGACGCCACGTAACTATGAGGTGACAACGATTGCTCCGACCGGAACGATCTCGCTCGTCGCCGAAACATCATCAGGGATCGAACCTAATTTCTCATGGGCGTATGTGCGGAAAGACACGCTCGGAACTCGAACTTATGTGCATACGCTCGCTGCGCAGGCCCTCGGATTGGATGTGGACCAAACCGATCAAGAATCGATCAACAAAGCGGCGGCTTTTGTCGTCGAGCACGAAAATGATTTGCCGCCCTATTTTATTTCGGCAATGAATATCAGCGCTGAACAACACGTTCACGTGTTGGCTGCCGCACAAAGGAATGTTGATAACAGCGTGTCAAAAACCTGCAACGGGGCGGTTGACGACACCGTTGAGTCGGTTGACAGCCTGTATCGTTTGGCTCGGCAGCTGGGATGTAAAGCGGTCAGTTATTACCGAGACGGGTCGCGCGAGAATCAGGTGCTGACTTCGATGAAGGCCACCGAGAAAGGCGAAGTCGCCTGTAATCCTGAGACGCAGGTTGAACCCTTGGAGGAAAGACGTCAGTCAGATGTTGAAGCGGAAGGTTTGGCCCGGGCTGAAGCAGGCGCACTCGTCAGGGAGCAGGCGGACGCGGAGGCAGCTGCCAAACAGCAGGCAGAAGCCGGGATAGGAGCTCCTTCACAGACGGCGATTCGTATCGAGCGTCCTCGAGAGTTACGCGGCGCTACATGGCAGATTCCTTTCGACGGCCAGAATTTGTATGTAACCGTCAATCACGACGGACGCATGATTCAGGAAGTCTTCGCGACCGGTCCAATCAGCGGTGGCGTGGGCTTGCTTGCTTCCAAGATGCTACGAGGCGGCTTTGATGCGGCGGAAGTAGCTTACAGTTTGAATAAGGTCACTGGAACTCACGCGGTCTGGTTCAACGAACGGTTGTTGACCTCACCAGAGCAGGCGGTTGCTGAGTGCGTCATGATTACGAACCGTCGCCTTACTGGCAATCCGGATTCAGCACGCGCGATCGGCAAGCAACACGAGCAGGGGACTGCCAGTTCCAAAATCACGGGCGCAATCATGTCAAACATGATCGGCGTGTGCCCTGAGTGTCACGGGCAGCTCGAACATGCAAGTGGATGTGATTTCTGCCGGGATTGTGGATACAGCAAGTGTAAGTGAAGACGGAATTCCTCCAAACTCAACGTTTCATTCACGCCAAGCTTTAGTTTCTGCCCTGAGTGGGATTCTCCTTTTCGTTCTCATTTCAAAGGACGATCGGGTACACCGGTGAAACACTACCGTACGTTCCCCGCCTCCGAAGAATACGGAAAAAACAGCAAAAACTGCGGAAAAGCGCAATTTCTGAAGGCACGCCCTTTGCGAAGCAATTGTTCAGACAGTTTCTAGGAGGACATGTATGAGCACTTTAACAGGAATGCAGAAAGTAAAGAGGTTTCTGGCAATTGTTTTAGTCTTATTCACTCTCTCATTTGCATTCGAGCCCATCACGTCACTGACGCCTGTAGTGACAGCACAGACGCGCTATCGTTACCGACGTCATCGCAGTTTTTGGAAGAAGCACCGTGACAAGTTGACGGTCGCTGGAACGACAGCCGGTGGCGCTGCAGTCGGCGGATTGGCCGGCGGTGGTAAGGGTGCCGCAATTGGCGCGTTGGTAGGGGCAGGAAGTGGCGCCCTCTATACCTATAAATTACGAAAACGCCATCGTCGCCACTATCATCGATAATTAACCAACGTAGCTGTGGACCATGCACGAAGCGAGCTTCGACTGACGTCGAAGCTCGCATTCTTGTATAAGAAAGGTATTCTCCGTCGAGTTGAGCGGTTTAAGTCAAACAGGTAACTTATGGGTTGATGGTCGCGCCTAACCTCCAGACGACACAGCCACCAGTCGCCCCAAAAAGTTCCCATTCAGCTTTCAACGCATTACGGCACAGAGATTTTCGCTTGCTCTGGTTAGGCCAGATTGTTTCGGTAACCGGGTCGCAGATGCAATCTGTCGCCATCAACTGGCACGTTTACCTGCTAACAAAATCTGCTTTGTCGCTTGGACTCGTCGGTCTGTTTAAAGGACTTCCGATAATCCTGTGTTCACTTCTCGGCGGGGTAGTTGCCGACGTGGCCGACCGACGCAGATTAATGATCCTGACCCAAAGCGTGATGCTGATTAGTTCAGCTCTCCTGACGCTAGTCACAATCGGGGGAATTAGAAGCGTATGGCCAATATACATCCTCACTGGCATTGCATCGGGAGCAACCGCTTTTGACATTCCAGCACGGCAGGCTTTGATGCCGACACTTGTCCCGCCGAGCGATTTTCCCAACGCGGTCAGCTTGAGTCTGATTGTCTTCAACGTGGCAATGATCGCTGGTCCATCAATGGCGGGCTTTCTCCTCGCGAGCACTGGTCCTGAAGTAGTTTACGGCATTAATGCAGTGTCGTTCCTTGCGGTAATACTGGCGTTGATGTTGATGAAAACAAGCGGGCGCGTTTTCCCCGAAGCTGAACAAGCAACACGCGTCGGATTCACCGCTCTGAAAGAGGGGCTAAAATTTGTTTGGAATGCACCGGTGATTGTGCAGACGATGACACTGGATTTTGCGGCAACGTTTTTCGCATCGGCCACTGCATTACTGCCGATCTTTGCGCAGGAGATTCTGGCCGTGGGCGCGAGAGGTCTTGGTTTGCTAGCCGCAGCACCGGCCGTTGGTTCGGTTGTGACCGGTCTTGTTATGGCTCGCCTGGGCCACTTTCGTAGTCAGGGAAAGTTAGTGATCGCATCCGTCGCAATATTTGGCCTGGCAACGATCGCGTTCGGCATTTCCAGGATATTTTGGCTCTCGCTGCTTATGCTCGGGCTAACGGGAGCGTCTGACACCGTTAGCACAATCCTGCGCCAGACTATCCGCCAACTGAGCACCCCAAATCATCTTCGCGGGAGGATGACTTCAATTAACATGGTCTTTTTCATGGGTGGCCCACAGTTGGGAGAACTTGAAGCCGGGCTCGTCGCTTCGTTAGTTGGAGCGCCGGTATCCATTGTGATTGGTGGGATTGGCTCTTTGGTATCTGCTTTCGTCGCAGCAGGCAAGGCGAAAACGCTGGTTCATTATGATAAGTGAGCAATACCAGCTTTTGTAGAAATGACTTGGACTGAACAAGCTACATCAACTCACCAGGACCACGTGATTGCCCACGTAATCGGCGCAACCGTCCTGGGTCATTTTGTTTTCGATGAATCAATTTATTTGTTGCTGGATATCGGGTTTTTCTGGCGAGTGTATCTCGATGGTGAAATGGGATTGTTGCCCTATTCGGTGATGATAGATGAGTTGGATGTGGATAATGAGATTAAGAAACTATTGAAGGCAGACTGCGACATGCTGTTCAGCCGCAAAGGCTCAGCTGGGACGGTGAAACAACTCATGACACCATCAGCCGAATGTTTGATTGACGAAGTTAGCTTTTTCGGGAACGGGCAGGATTGGAAACTTCAACTGCGCGGCGAACAGGGTGATCTTCAGATTAAGAGTTCGTTGGCTACGAGAGGTTTCGCTGTTTGTTAATGAGTACTGCGCAACGCAAAAGGCGCCGCCCTTGGCGACGCCCTTGCTTGCTTCACTAAATTACGGGATTACAGTGATTTGGTTATCAACCGCTTTAACCCCCTTTACTCTCTTAACCGATTTTTCGATTTCTGCCTTCTGTGCTTCCGATTTTACAGTTCCAATTAGCATCACTTTTCCGTTCAGGACAGATGCAGTAATGCCCATGGTTGAGAATGTCGGATCGTCGGCGATTTTCTTGTCCACTGCGGCTTGAACCGCCGAATCATCGGTTCCACTTGCCGTGCCGCCGCTTGGCGCGGGTGGCGTAACAATCACGGGTGCAGGTTGTGTTACTGGTGCTGGTTGCTGAATGATTACCGGAGGTTGTTGTGCCGGTTGCTGAACAATGGTGGTTTGCGGCAGCGGCGTTGGTTGCTGCGCCGCGATGTTGGCATTAACAGTGTCAGTTGATTGATTGTTCAAAAGCAACAGCACGAGTATCGTCACGAGCGCAACTACGAGCACGACTAAAACACCTACAGTGGTTGCCGACACGCCGGAACGCTCGGGCACACGCACAGCTTCCGTCTGTTCAACTTCTCGTCTACCACTTGGTGTGTCTACTACAACTCTGCTTCTCCTCGCCTGTTCTTCGTTATATGACATTGTTTCTCAACTCCTTTTTCGAGTGACAAGTCTTTACATCTGGACCATATGAAACAAAACTCGGTGACGGCCCTTCCCGTCAGATTGAGCTTGTGGTAGTTGAGAGCAATCCGCATTCCCGCGCCACCCGAATAACCGGATAAACCAACAATGACAATAGTTTCCAAGCGCGTATTGGGTCACCATTCTGAATTCTGGAATTTGTGTTTCGTACGCGCCGTGTATGCAAGCGTACGCTTTTAAGTCTCCCAAACGGTGAAAGCGGTGCTCTGTTTGACCACCGATCTTGGCAAACGCATAATCTTTTTCACATGGCAACCGCTTTAGTTCACCATCCCGTTTTTCAAGAACACGACACTGGACCAGGTCACCCTGAAAGCCCCTCGCGGTATGGCACGGTAATGAAGGCGCTTCGCGACGACGAAAGCTTATGGACCAACTTGCTGGAAATCGAAGCACGAGAAGCACCACGCGGCGATGTTCAGGCCTGTCACAGCTCGCAGCTTTATAAGACTGTTGAGCGTGTCGTGGCTGAGGGGATCGGTTACCTGGACGGGGATACGCCCGTATCAATGTATTCAATGGAAGCAGCTTTACGGGGTGCTGGGGCAGCTTGCCAGGCTATTGATGCAGTAATGGCGGGAAGAGCGCGGAACGCTTTTGTTCCCGTTCGGCCCCCCGGCCATCACGCGACAGCGGAACGTTCGATGGGTTTCTGCTTATTCAACAACGTCGCTGTCGCCGCGCGTTATGCTCAAAGAAAATATCCTCAGATTGAACGGGTAGCGATCGTTGACTGGGATGTTCATCATGGGAACGGCACGCAGGGCATCTTTTACGACGACCCCACGGTTTTTTTCTTCTCAATGCATCAGTATCCCTGGTATCCGGGAACCGGCGCTCGCGGTGAAGCCGGGATAGGACGCGGCGCCGGTTTTACTTTAAACATCCCTGTGAAGGCCCAAACACCGGCTACCGAGCAGCGTCGCATGTTCGAAGCCGCACTTGAATCTATGGCCACTGGGTTTACGCCGGATCTAATCATCATTTCTGCCGGTTTTGACTCCCGTCGAGGTGACCCGCTGGGCCAATTGATGCTGGAAGACGAGGACTTCATTTCATTTACGAGAGTGCTCAAAGATTGGGCAGCAACCACCTGTGAGGGCCGCCTCATTTCCTGTCTTGAGGGCGGGTATAACTTGAAGACGCTAGGACAAACAGTGCGAGCGCATGTCCTTGAACTCAGCGGCGAACCGTAGTGACAGACGAAACTGGCCCAGTCTGAACCAAGGTTTGCCGAATCCTACTTGGCTCATTTCTTGCTATTTTCATTGAACGATTCCCGGCATAGGAGTAAACTCAAGCCCACTAACTAGTTGGAACGCGAAACCCGATGGCGTCCAGAGCGGTGCTGCTCTTTCGGTCCATTCGATCGCGATAGGGTGGGAGAATCACATCGGCGCCAGCGCTCCGACACAAAGAGAGCGGAAGCCTCAGCTCTGCTCTCGTGGAGACAGCAGAGCCATGCCAGACCTTGAAATAACGTGCGCAGAATGTGGGTCAGCATTCCAGTTTACCGAGCGAGAGCAGGAGTACTATAAGGAACGCAACTTAACGCATCCGAAACGCTGCAAGCCTTGCCGGGATTCGCGTCGCGCGAACTTTGGTGGATCAAAAGCGCCAGGGGGAGAGCGTCAGCGATTTGAGATCACGTGCGATCAATGCGGGAAAAATGACACCGTACCTTTCAAGCCTTCGACTGGAAGACCGGTACTGTGCGGCGATTGTTTTAGCGCCAATCGCGCAGCGCAGCAAAGAGCCTAAGCATTTCGATCTCAAGGGACTTTTAGCTCACAAACAGCCAGCCCCAATAGTCAGCTGCGGGGTGTTGGTGTGCCTTACGCATGACAGGATTTAGCGCTATGAGATAAGAAATGACTCCTGAACCTGAAAAAATCTACAAGACTATTCTTGCTGAAGTACGCGAGAACGTCGGCGTAATCACGCTAAACCAGCCCGAATCGCTAAATGCGCTGACGGTGACAATGGGCCAGGACTTTCAGTCAGCAGTCGCACAGTTGATCCGCGATGACGTTCGCGCAATCGTATTGACCGGCGCAGGTAGAGCATTCTGTGCTGGGGGCAATCTTCGTGAGATGCAGACTATTGCGCGTGAACAAGGGCGTGCCGAAGCCTTTTTCGACGAGCCATTGCGTTTGATCAATAAATGCATATTGCTCATTCGACAGACACCCGTCCCGTTTATCGCCGCAGTGAATGGCGCTGCGACTGGCGGCGGCTGCAATTTCGCTTTGGCGTGCGATTTTGTTTTGGCTGGCGAGAGTGCGCGCTTTAACCAGGCTTTTATCAAGGTTGGTTTAACTCCCGATTGCGGCGGCACATTCATTCTGCCAAGACTTATTGGATGGCGGCGCGCTAACCAGCTTTTGATGACGGGCGAGATCGTCACTGCCCAAAGAGCTTTGGAATGGGGAATGATTAATGCCGTTCTTCCAGATACAGATTTGATGGGTGAGGCGCTCAGATTGGCCACGGAGCTCGCCAATGGACCAACCTCGGCTCTTGGTCGAATTAAATCTCTGATGGAGGCGGGCGCCACGGGCGATTATGAAACCCAACTTGAATTGGAGCGAGAGGCGCAGATCAAGTCGGGACAGACACAGGATGCCATGGAGGGCATCGCGGCATTTGTTGAAAAGCGAGCGCCGAAATTCAGGGGGAAGTGATCCGGTGACAGTTTTCGCACAGTGTGCGAGCCGCCGGTCAAACCGGCGGCTTTTTTAATGGTATGGACTCGTTAACTTACATGCAGTTGCTCCGGGCCAACCGCTCGTTTAGGCGGTTGTGGATCGGACAAGCAATTTCTGAGCTCGGTAATTGGTTCAATTTCATTGCCGCATTGGGGCTCGTGCGTGTCGTCTCCAATAAAGCACCGGAAGTTACGACGATACTGTTGTTGACACGGCTCGTGCCGTTCACGTTGTTTGCACCTTTGGCTGGAGCTTTCGTTGATCGCTGGTCGCGACGAACTATCATGATTGCAACCGATCTGGCACGTGTCGCAGTTGCGTTGGGGTTTCTTCTAGTCAAGCGACCAGAGGATTTGTGGATCGCGTACGTCTGCACGGCACTTCTCTCTTTTTTCGGCGCTTTCTTCGAGGCCGCCAAGAACGCGGCCGTGCCAAACATCACTGGCGACCGAGATTTGCTGGCGGGCAATGCGCTTATGTTCTCTTCGCGTTTTCTGCTGATGTCGTTGGGTGCGGCCCTCGGTGGCTTCACGTCAGCTAACGTTGGTTACAAAGCCGCATTCATCGTGAACGCCGTTTCGTTCCTGATTTCGGCTTACTCCGTCTGGTTGATCCCAGATCATGAAACGAGGCAGCAGACGACTGCCGTGCCTGGTCATCGTGGCAGTTACATTTCAGATATTCGCGAGGGCTGGTCATACATCATTCACCATCCCGCGGTAGCTGCTATTCTCGGGATAAACATTCTTTGGGCCACGGGTGGGGGCGCCATCAATCTCATTTCTGATCGTCTCGGCGGCATCGTGTTCGCAGGTCAGCACGGAGTGAGCGCCGATTCCGCGGTAGCTGCCTTGTATTTCGCTTCCGGTCTCGGTCTTTTCGTAGGAATGATGATCGCCCGGCGAGCGGGATTTTATTTTGAGATGAGAGGGCGAATTGCTGGATTCATCGGCTGGTCGCTTTTGTTCCAGGGAATCTTATTTTCGTTAATTGGAGTTGTTCCAAGTTTGGTGCTTGCCTGTTTACTTCTGTTTGTATCAAGGGTGTTGCTCGGGGCGGAATTCGCTGTTCAGGAGACGCTATTGATGAGGCTTGTTCCCGATCAACTCCGAGGCCGAGTTTCGACAACCGATCGTGCTAGTGAATTGTTGATATGGAGTTTCTCCACAGCCGTCGCCGGGTGGTCCCTGAAATTCATTTCCACGCAAATGCTGACGAGTCTCTCCGGGCTGCTTTCAGCATCCTCGGGAGTGGTTTGGCTGCTTCTATTCGCAACAAACAAACTGAGACTTCCAGACCGAGTAAGGCCGGCGGACATTGAACCAAAGATCAAGGCATTTACCGCTACGTCTGATTAACACCGGTTTTCGGCTACTTACATAAGTATTACAAACGTTGCCTGTCCAAGTTGTTAGCATGATTGCCGGGAGTGCGATTCTCACTGCGGAGGCAATCGATGGGCGTAACTGGGCCGAGCAAAAAGGGTAAGATTAACTGGCCAACTGCCAGTTTCATGGTCATTTTCCATCTAACTGCGGTAATGGCTTTGTTCATGTTTAGTTGGAGTGCTTTTTTGGTCACTCTGCCGTTGCTCTGGATCTCGGGCAGTTTGGGTATCGGCATGGGGTTTCACCGGCTACTCACGCATCGCAGTTACAAGACACCTAAGCTAGTTGAGTATTTTCTAACACTTTGCGGAACGCTCGCCCTCGAAGGCGGTGCTATCAATTGGGTGGTTACGCATCGCATTCATCACTCAACCACCGATGTCCCTGGGGATCCTCATTCACCGCGCGATGGTCGTTGGTGGTCACACATGGGCTGGATTCTCCGCGGTACGGCCCAGCAACATGAGGAAGCAGTGATGTGGCGATACGCACCAGACCTGATGAAGGACCGTGTGCATGTTTGGCTAAATCGCACGTATTTTGTTCCGCTGATTGTTTGCGGCTTATTGTTGCTGGCGTTTGGTGGTTGGTCCGTAATGATGTGGGGAGTGTGTCTGCGCGTGACCTTGGGTTTGCATATTACCTGGCTGGTGAATTCGGCTACGCATATGTGGGGCAGCCGGCGGTACATTATCAACGACGACTCGACCAACAACTGGTGGGTAGCACTTTTGACGTTTGGCGAGGGCTGGCACAACAACCACCACGCGCATCCTCGCTCGGCACGCCATGGACTTGCCTGGTATGAACTTGATATGAATTGGATAGGAATACGTGCGCTGAAAGCAGTCCGCCTGGCGAAGGATGTTCGGCTTCCCGGCAACAAAAGGCTGGGGGTAAAGGCGGCGGAATTGCGAAAGGCTGCTTAGAACACAGCTGAACCAATATCGGCAACGCGAAACTGACCCCAATACGGCAATGTGTTTACCTCTACTTGCTCCTGATACAATCAGGGGACCATGCGCGTCAGCGGCCGTCAAAAGTCTGTCGCCTTTTTTATTACGCTCGGCGCCTGCCTGGTTGCTGTCGCGATTGCTTTGAATGTCGGTTGGATCCTGCTCAACTGGCGTGAAGTAGCGCTCCTCGTATTCGGCATAATTTTCTTTCTCCTCATTATCTTCGGATTAGTGCTAAATACCACCTTCCTTATTCGCGAAATACGCCGCAATGAACAACACGATGCGTTTATCAATGCAGTAACTCACGAATTGAAAACGCCGATTGCATCGATTCGTCTGTACCTGGAAACACTGATAACGCGTGAAGTTGACGAAGTTCAACAACGCCAGTTCTATGACGTGATGCTCGCAGATAGCGACCGATTGTTGCAGACGGTTGACCAGGTCTTGCGAGCCGGCCGGGCAGGTCATCGTCGTCGTCGCATCAACGCTGTTATTCTTGACCTTCGCGAACTTGTGACTGAGTGTCTTAACCTTGCGCGCGTTCGCTATAACCTCGATGAGGAAGCACTCAAGCTCGTCGAATCTCCTAACGGCGACGTTGTGAAAGTCGCAGGAGACGCTGACGAATTGCGAGCGGCTGTATCAAATCTGCTGGATAACGCCATCAAATATTCGGAAAAGGAGGTTTGCGTTCGCGTGGAATTGGCGACTGTTGACGAGAAACGCGTAGCCGTACGTATTGCTGACCGTGGAATCGGGATACCGAGCGCTCAACTGAAGCGGATATTCAAACGTTTCTATAGAGTGCCCGGTCGATTCATGGCGCGCGTAAACGGCACGGGCCTGGGCCTGTTCATTGTTCGATCTGTTGTAGAAAAACATGGAGGCCGAGTATTCGCCGAGAGCGCCGGTCTGGGGCACGGCAGCACGTTCACTATTCAGCTGCCTCGGGCTTAATCATGAGTGCCGTTCTAATTGTCGAAGACGAGAAGCATCTGGCGGACGGGCTGCGATTCAACCTTGAAGCAGAAGGTTATGAAGTGGCCACGGTTAGCGACGGCGAAGCGGCGCTATCGCTGTTGATCGATCAGGCGAGGGTTTTCGATGTGGTCGTTTTGGACGTAATGTTGCCCGGGAAAGACGGCTTCGCTATTGCTAATGAGTTGCGCGCCGCCGGAAATTTTGTGCCCGTGCTAATGCTCACTGCGCGAGGACGAGCAGAGGATGTGCTGCGCGGTTTTGAATCAGGAGCCGACGACTATCTGCCGAAACCGTTCGAGCTGGCAGTTTTGTTAGCACGCCTCCATGCTTTGCTGCGAAGGCGTGAGTGGCTTCATCGCGACAGACTTGAGTCGAAGGCGCCGAATGCGCACCGGAAAGCGGAGGTCTTTACGTTCGCCGGAAAAACCATCGACTTTGAGAACCTTGAATTGCGAACCGGCAGAGAAACAATCCGGCTGACGCTGATGGAAGCCGAATTCTTGCGTTACCTCGTGCGGCATCAAGGCACTGTCGTTTCGCGCAAAGCTATCCTGGAAGAGGTGTGGGGTTTGCATGAGGATACTGACACCAGAGCAATAGATAACTTCGTCGTCAGGTTGCGTCGCTATATTGAAGATGAACCCTCGACTCCGCGTCATCTATTGACCGTGCGAGGCGTGGGATACCGATTCGTTTCTGCGCGGTCAGCTGATGGCCGTTACAATTAATGCACGTACGCCAAGCACGTCCGAAAAATCTTTTGAGTAAACGGCTTCAACCTTCCTAACCCGAGACACTGTCTCGACCAGTTCATCACCTGAAATGAATCCATTCTCCGTATGGGCGAGGGCCCATGCCGGTATGTGAGCCGCAGTTCGCAGAAGATCTTCGACAAAATCAAGATATTGTTGCTTGCTTTGTGTTCGCGAACCCAATTTACCCGCTCGCAGTCGATCCAGTTCATCCCAAAAATCGTTACCACCGCGCAGCCACTCCTCGCGCCAGCCTCTGATAGTGCCTCGGATTGGATCAGTCTGAACAACTGCTGCCGGCAGTCGCAAAAATAGTAAATCCGTATGAAAACGCTCCGCCAAAAATGTACGCGGATCCTGATTTGCGCTCTTGTTGCGCAGTGAATTGTCGTAGGGCACAGGCAAAACTTCCTGCAATATCAGCCGAAACACATCGGACAATGCTAGTGGCTCACGCATTGATTTCGTCTCATCGTTAAACGCGAGAACGTAGTCGCCCACCATCATTCCAGCAGTAAGCGCAATCGCGCGCTTGTATGAAGTGTGCAAACGTTCGGCATTGAACCTTACATTATCGAACCACCAGGCATCGGCCTCATTGAACCAGTTTCGCAGTGATAAATTGTCCAACTTTTCTCGCGGCACATATGCTTCATCAAGTATCGTCGCGAGATCAAACTCATCCAAACGTTCGTTTGGGTTTTCTACAAGTGCCGTGGCTTTCGTATAGCACCATAACATCGGATCGTTTACTGCCACGCGTACTTTCCAACGCTTCAGGTGAGCTGCAAGATCAGGTTCGCCAGTGAAGGGAAGCGCGACTGAACCAAATCTCAGGCGCTTGAGAACGCTTAGCTCGAACGCCAGCCAGCCATTCGGAAAGGTGACCGGCACATGTAACCCGCCTTGAGTTGAGCTATAAGCTGCTGTGATCATTGCGACTCACCCGTTTCGCTAGACCATAATGAATCTTTCATTTGAGCGTATGACTGTAATTCCGCCATTTGAGGGAGTGACAGGAAAGCCTTTACAACTGCAGGATCGAATTCTATTCCCGCACGCTGCATTAGCATTCGTTTGGCTGATTGTTCTGTAAATGCCGGACGGAATGGCCTGGCGTCCGTTAGGGCGACATATGAATCAGCAACCCGCAGAATTCTCGCCGCCAGTGGAATCTCTTCGCGTCTTAAAGCATCTGGATATCCGCTGCCGTTCCACCATTCGTGGTGCCAACGCACCAGCAGCTGGGCAGGCCGATCTGCCCCGGCCCGCGCGGCTTCTTTCTCGCCAATCACCGGATGGCGAGCCAGGTCTATTCGTTCCTCATCGATGAGTTTTCCATTACGATGAATGTACTCGCGCTCCATCACGACTTCTCCAAGGTCATGCAGTAGTGCAGCGACTTGCAACGAAGACCGGTCCTGGCGTGCCATATGAAAAATCCTTGCCAGCTCGGCGGCAATAGCAGCAAGGCGAGACGCGTGGGGATTTGCGTATCGCTCAAAAGCGTCGGCTGCCGAGGCGAGCTGCTGGAAAGCTTCACGCGCATCAAAGTCAATGTGTTTGATGACTGAGGACATCTTCGATAATGTTCCAGTGCTCACTTTAATTTATGCACCATCTCACGAGCAGTAGAATTTCCTGGATCCAGCCTGAGTGCCCTTTCCGCCTCAGATAAAGCTCGTTTCGGAAAACCGAGATCACTGTAGAGCTCGGCTAACATCACCCTGTAGCTGGCATTCCTGGGATCAATCTTTACCGCGGCCTGCAATTCAGCTTCAGCGGCCCGTCGTGTTTTTGCATGTGCTGCGAGCGCCCTTCCGTAGTATGCACGATAGCGCGCTTCTTGCGGAACCGCACGCGCAGCCGCAGCCAACAAACCGAGCGCAACATTAAATTGGCCCTGTTCCAGGGCGGCGAATCCTTCCTTGAAAATGTCTTCTGTCTCTTTACTCTCGGACTGATCGGCAGCCTCCCCGGTTTGCTGTTTCTGCTCTCGTACCGGTGTTGAGGCTTTCGGCGCTGCACGCGCGAGATTCTTGGCCTTCTGTTCAGCCGCGAGTCTTAGGTCATAACCTTTCCTTCGGTTCGCATCCATTAACGTTTCATAGGCTTGGGTGATTCGAGCGAACGCAGATTCGAGTCGCGCGTGTACATCAGGGTCAGCTCTTCCGCGAAAGCGATCAGGGTGATACTTCCGTGCCATACCGTAGTATGCTTGCTTAACATCGTGGGCGACCGTTTCTGATCCAACTTCCAGCACGTCGTAATAGTTTTCCGCCACCTCCATCCTGCCAAGGAAATCGTTCAACTCCTGCTCTTCGCTTTTCTGCGGGATGACCGGCGTCTCGGGCGCAGCTCGTTTCGCAGGGACAGCCGGCGTTCGCGCGAGAGCTTCGCGTCGGTTTTCACGCTGCAGGAGACCAACCAAAGTTAGACCATAGATCGTTTGTAGGGCTTTAGCCTCCGGAAGGCCGCTTACCGCAACGAGATCGCTAAGCCTGATCGGGCCATCAACACGCGAAAGCAAAAATCCTTCGGTCGGGTCAAGGCCATCCAGTGCGGATTTATTGCCGGCGGAAATCAACTCATCCATGTCTGAAAAACGAGACTCGGCAACGTCGACAGCGATCCGGCGAGCGCACTCAAGCACTAACAGCTCAGGATTGAGAGTTAACTCAATCGGCTCATCAAGACGGGAGCGTTGATCAAAATGCCATGTCCCCTTTGACCACAGTAACGCCAGTCGTACGATGTCAGTTACCACGCTCTTCAGAAGTTCATTAATATCCTCGTGGCGAACAGCCCCATTCGCCGCCAGCGCTGACGCGAACGCCAGGTCCGAGTGTTTCCCATTGTATTTCTTCAAGTCCTCTTCTTTTAGCAGGTCGCGCTTTTTTACATATTCGGCGAGCCTTAAACTACGCACGTTTGAAGCAGCATAGACAATCCGCCCGTTCTCAAAGTACAAGACGATGCGAGATTGCCCGTTCTGCAGCCGCAAGCTGCCGGACAGCTTCTTCTCGAGTATTTCCGGGATAAGTTCGGCGACCCGATGGTCGCTTAATTGACCATTCATTGCGCCGTGAGCGGGTCTGAAGAACAGTTCCAGCGGGAAAGCGTCATCGCCTTGATGATAGCGCACCGCGAGAGCAAAAAAGAAGCAAGACTTTTGACACGCATCTGGCACCGCTCTATATTGATGTTACCCAACTAATTCAGACATCTCAGGTGAAGTTCTGATAGCTTCATCAGAAATTAGATACTGTTTAATGGAAAAAGAGCAGGGCAACGTCGAGAACAACAGAGACGGCGTTGGTGAGTCGTCTCGATCAGTTCCCGATCCTCAGCTGACGGTAGAACAGCTTATTGACCAGCTTCAGGAGCGCACGAACGAGCTCGAGGCAGCAAATCGCGAATTGCGGCGACTTTCGCATTACCGCTCCTTATTTCTTGCACGCATGTCACACGAACTGAGGACGCCCTTGACGTCTATCCTCGGCTTCAGCGAGATATTGCTTGAACAAGAGCAGCTCAGCGATGTGCAGCGGCGGTTTTGCCAAAAAATTCAGGACTCGGGATTTCAGTTGCAGGCAAGTTTGAACCAGTTGGTAGATCTCTCCAGACTTGAAGGAAACCGAGAGCTTTTTCTGCATGAGTTTTCATTAAAGGAAACCTTGCGTGACTCGTGCACAGCAGTCGCTCGACAGGCGCAGAAGCGACAGGTAACAGTCGACTATGAAGTAGCGCCTGACATAAATACTGTCGTCTCGGACCAGGGGAAGTTGCGTCAAATCATTTACAACTTTCTCGCCTGGGGAATCAGTCGCAGCAATCCGGATCAACGTGTCACGATTTCTGGAGTAATAAAGGACGGGTCAAAATTGGTGTTGCGCATCGAGGATCAAGGCGAACCAGTGAAAAACGCATCTCAGGTGTTTGATATTGAAGATTCGTCAGCAGACGCTAACGTAAATGAGCTTGGTATCATGATCGCCGGTCAACTTATTAAATTATTGAAGGGAACTGTTGCGTTGCATCAACGCGACGGTGGCGGGCTAGAGGTAACGATCGAATTGCCGGCGCGACCCGAACATGAATAGCCGCAAAAAGGCACAAAAGACATAAACAAACCAGCAGAAAAATCGAGAGAGAATTAGCTCCTCGAAACTGAATCTGAAACGCTTTTCTTTTGTGCGTTTTGTCGGTCTGGAGGTATGCAGAGTGGAGGAGATCGTAATTCGTGAGTGCACCACAATCGATGAACTTGACCGCTGTGTGTGGCTTCAGCGTGAGGTTTTTGGGTTGCCGGATATAGAAATCTCACCGCGCCGCCATTTGATAGTTTCGCGGCAGGCCGGCGGATGGACACTCGGCGCGTTTCAAGGTGAAGAATTAATTGGATTCGTTCATCACCTTGCTGCCGTACGTGGCAACGACGAAATATTCGGCTATTCCCACATGATGGCAGTCGCCAGGGACTTTCAAAATAAGGGCGTGGGTGCCCGACTGAAATGGGCGCAACGTGACCGAGCGCTCGCTGAGCGCAGAAACTTCATAAAATGGACCTGGGATCCAATGCAGGCCCGGAACGCCCACTTTAACATCAACCGTCTGGGCGTGATTGTCGAGAATTACGCGGACAACTTTTACGGCACGGACTATTTTACGGATCCATCACAGAAAATGGATCAAGCACCAGGCATCCAAAGTGATCGGCTCTTCGCAAGTTGGTACATCGCTTCGGCTCGAGTGAATGCGCTGGCGAGCGGTCGCGAAGTGAGCTTGCCTGCTTTACCTGTTGAGGTAATTGCGATTCCATCGGATTGGACGTCCTTAGTACGGAACGACGTCGTGACTGCCCGGCGAGAGCAACAACGAGTTCGAGCCGCCTTTAAACGAGCTCTTTCAAATGGCCTCGTGTGCGCTGGCTTTGACCGTGCCCATGACAATCCGCGCTATCTTCTCTATCAGAAGAACGAAATATAACCTGAACCAAAGTTTTGCCTGATTGTTCTGGAGCGCAATCGGTGGTTCGGGCCATCGCCGTAACCGTCTGATTCAAGCTATGCCGTTTAGTAGATACGATCGCTATGTAGATCGTCACGCTCGCAACTTCATCGAGCGTTTGCAGACCATTTGTCGCATGCCGTCGGTGGCCGCCCGAGGTACCGGCATGCGGGTGATGGCTGAGGCAGTCGAACAGATGATGCAGCGGGTCGGAATCGGCACACGTTCGTTTCGAATGGGAACGGGTTACCCGATTATCTACGGTGAAAGCGGCGGTGGATCTCAGACGTTCATCATTTACGGTCACTACGATGTACAACCGGTCGGTCAACTCACAGAGTGGTCTGCCGGTCCGTTCGCGGCTTCCATTATCGACGGGAAGCTATTCGCTCGTGGCGCTGCAAACAGCAAAGGTGACCTGGTAGCCCGACTTGCGGCAGTCGAAGCGTATCAAAAGAGCTTCGGAAAGTTGCCCGTCTCGTTGCGTTTTGTAATTGAAGGAGAAGACGGTATGGGCAGCCCAAGCCTGTATCGCTTCACGAAAGACCACGCCGACTTGCTAAAGGCGGAGGGTTGCATTTGGGATGAAGGTTATCGAGATACAAAAGAGCGACCGGTAGTGAGTCTCGGGTTCAAAGGAATCACATTTCTGGAATTGTGGGCGCATGGTGCGCGCGCAGATCTGCACTCAAAGTGGGGCGCGATCGTGCCTAACCCTGCATGGCGTTTGGTGCAGGCCTTGGCGACCATTACTTCTCCCAAGGGCGTGATCACCATTGATGGATTTTCTTCACATATGGCGCCAATAAGTGAGGAGGACACAGAAGCGCTTAAGTCGATTGAATTGGATGAAGTTGGTTTAAAACGTGAGTTTCGAATCGGGAACTGGTTGCGCGCTCTGAAAGGGCAGGCGTTGGTCAAGGAGCATATTTTCGGGCCTACTTGTACGATATGCGGCATCCAAACTGGTCACACTGACGCGGGTCCAAAGACGGTGCTACCGAGTTCTGCGATGGCACGACTTGATTTTCGTCTCGTGCCGGATTTAACACCCGAGATCATTGTTAAGCTGCTGCGACAACACTTGGACGTGAGGGGCTTCAAAGACATCGACATTATCGAGCTCGGCAGTGCGCCACTTGCCAAATCACCGCTTAATTCAACCGTAGCGCGTGCCGTGATTGATTCAGCCACAGAGGTGTATGGCGTTCCAGCTCTGGTTTATCCGATGGATCCTTCCAGCGGGCCCGTAGGTGCCGTGTGTGGGGTCTCGCAGCCGCCGACACCCGTCGCGTCATTTGGTACGAGTTATGCCAGCTCGAACCCACATGGTCCGGATGAAAATATTCGACTCGACGATTTTCTTCAGAGCATCAAATTCATCGGCAGGGTTATTCACCGATTGGTGGAGAATCAAACTATATCAGGTGAAAAGCATCGGGGTATGGTGGCGAAAGAAAAGGTGACGGCAAAACTCCGGCACGAGACATAAGGTGGTGAAGCGAGTTGGCAGTGGCGCAAAAAACCGAAGAACAAATCGAAGCGCTTAGAGATGAAATCAGGCGTCATGAAGACCTCTACTACATTCAGGATAATCCTGAGATTTCGGATCGCGAATTCGATGAGCTTCTGGAAAGATTACAACGACTTGAAACTGAGCATCCGGAACTGATCACTCCGGATAGTCCGACACAACGAGTGGGTGGGCGTCCCGCGGAAGGATTTCCCGAAGTCCGGCATCGACGTCCGATGCTTTCGCTGGACAACAGCTACAACATCGAGGAGCTGCGAGCTTTTGACGAGCGCGCCCGGCGATTGGGTGATGGCCGGCAGCTTGAATATGTCGCCGAGCTAAAGATAGACGGACTTTCGTTATCGCTTCAGTATGAGAATCAACTGTTGGAACGCGCTGTCACTCGCGGGGATGGTCGGACGGGAGAAGACGTCAGTCAGAATGCTCGTACAATTCGCAGTGTTCCGTTACGTCTTAGCAAAGCTGCTAAACCAATCGGAAACGAGGTTGAAGTCCGCGGAGAGGTCTTTATTCCCCGCAGCGTCTTTGAACAGATAAACCTGGAAAGAGAAGAGCAGGGAGAACCACGTTTTGCCAATCCTCGTAACGCCGCGGCGGGGGCAATCCGCCAGCTTGACCCACGCATTGTCGCCAGCAGGAAGCTCGATATGTTCGCGTACGATCTGCTGACAGGTGATCGCAAACCATTTGCTACTCAATGGGAAGCACTGGAGTGGCTTGAAAAATCAGGATTGCGGGTGAATCCACATCGCGCTTTGTGTGGTTCAATTGAAGAAGTCATTGAATTCGCCAATACCATGGAAGCGAAGCGCGATGATCTAGGTTATGAGATTGATGGACTCGTTGTAAAAGTCAACTCGATTGCACTTCAGGAAGACTTTGGCAGTACTCAGAAGGCGCCTCGATGGGCCATTGCTTACAAATACCCCGCTCGGCAGGCCATGACGAAAGTGCTATCCGTTCACGTTCAGGTTGGGCGTACGGGGGCGCTCACGCCCGTGGCAAACCTGGAGCCTGTTTTTCTCGCCGGGACTACCGTATCGCGCGCTACTTTGCACAATGAAGACGAGATAAAACGACTCGGTTTGAGAATCGGCGATTGGGTATTAATTGAAAAAAGTGGCGAGATAATTCCAAAGGTGCTGAGTGTTGTTAAGTCAAAGCGCATAGGTGACGAGAAACGCTTCCGCATGCCAAAGAACTGCCCGGTTTGCGGTGGAGCTATCTCTCGACCTGAAGGAGAAGTTGTTGCCCGCTGTGTTGCTGCTGATTGTGCAGCCCAGCTTAAGGGACGCTTGCTCCATTTTGCGTCACGGCGGGCAATGAGAATTGAGGGACTTGGGTGGGCGCTGGTGGATCAGTTAGTGCAAAACAGCATGGTTCGAGACGTAGGAGACCTTTATGCCTTGCAGGTTAAACAAATTGCCGGTCTCCCGCGAATGGCGCAGAAATCTGCCACCAACTTAATCAACCAAATTGAAGCCAGTAAATCGCGCTCGCTTGCGAACCTAATCTATGCACTCGGAATACGTCACGTGGGCGAGCGCACTGCCGGAATTTTGGCGCACAACTTCGGCTCACTCGAAAGATTGAGCGCGGCGACACTTGAGGAACTCGACGATATCCCTGAAATAGGTTTGACCGTAGCTCAGAGCGTTCGTGATTGGTTCGACGACGCAGGCAATATGAAACTCTGCGAACGGTTGAGAGTTGCCGGCGTGCGAACGGAGGCGGAACTTAAGAAGGCATCGCAGACGGACCAAAGATTTGCCGGTAAACTGTTTGTCTTAACCGGAAAGCTCGAGAGTATGACGCGTGATGAGGCACGCTCACTTATTGAGTCAAAAGGAGGACGCGTGATGTCCTCAGTCAGTAAGAAGACGGACTTTGTTGTAAGTGGAGAAGATGCGGGATCTAAACTTGATAAAGCGCGCGAGCTCAACCTCAGGGTGATCGACGAAGCTGAGTTTGCAGAACTACTAAAATGATAGAATTGCTCAACATTGACAGGAGGCAATCATGTCGTCGTCAGTATCTAACGAAACGAAACAATCGAAGGACATAAACCTCGAACTTCTATACACGCTTTTCTGCGACGATGTGCGACTCGAAGTGGGAAACAAGTTGTCTTTAATGGGCGTTTTTCAAAACATAATGGTGCAACAGCTTCCCGTCTCGCTGATCAAATTCGCCGTTGTGAATCACTGGCAAGGTGAGGGTGAATATTTGTCCGAAGTTCGAATTCTCACACCCGACCGCAAACAACCGGTGGTAGTCTCTCAACCGACCCGCTTTCAGATCGCTTCGCACGGATTCGCGGACAATATTAGCTTCTTTGTTAATGTAACGTTTCTTTCGGCAGGCGAGTACTGGGTTCAGACCCTTATCAACTCAAATCTCTTTGATGAGCAGCCATTAACCATTACTGATGGCCGAGAATCGCCGCCAATAGGGTCGGACGTGGTGCATTAAAGCTTGACCCGCGAACAGAACCATTTTCCACATCTCATTTGTCATTGATGTTGATGTTCGTTGACTGTCCTTCTGTTTGATCAGGGTGCACGGCAACCGACCGCGACGAATCAGGCGAACACGGTCGGTTAAATGACAAATGAGAGATGGAAAATGATCAATGGAAAATGGTTTTCACTGCTGAACCGTGAATACCATTCATCCATCGCCGGGTCAGCCGTGACACTCTATCTGGTAGAGCTTAATCTTGGAGTTAAGAGTCGTTGGTTTAATGTGAAGCAGTTCGGCAGCCTTGGCCTGGTTCCCGCCGGTTTGTTCAAGCGCCAGCTTAATCAGACTGGTCTCGAACTGTGTAACCTCGTCGTAAAAGTCGATGCCGCCAGCCAAATCGAGGCTCCTCAGCCGCGCTGCCTGATCAGCAAAAACCTTATCTCGGGCCAAAAGTTCAGCTTCATGTAACATAGAGGAGGCCAGTTCAACCAAACGCTGTACTGGGTTCCGAGCTGGTCGTTCAGCCAATCGAAGATGAGAGTTGCCAGAGCCTTCGGTGCCTTTTCGACCCTTTCGCTTGCTATTCTGCTCGATCGTGGCTTGTTCAGTGCTCAACATCTGGCCCCCTTTCACCGCGTTCTATTGGGAAAACACCGGCCCGAGAGGTTCCGTGGCAAATTTTTTCCTGCTTGGGACGGCCTTTAGGCGGCCCCCCATATTAAAGACAATTAAAAAACGAGCCTATTAACAGGCTCGTTCCAAAAAAATTTGCTGGTGCGGATGAGAGGACTTGAACCTCCACGATGTCGCCATCACAGGCTTCTGAGACCTGCGCGTCTGCCAGTTCCGCCACATCCGCGATTGGCGCTTCATTATGCGAATGCGTTTAGAGGGTGTCAAGAACGGCAAAAGTTGCCTTCTTGACACCCTCTAAGTGGTGTTTTGGAGGTTGTGCCTATCTCCAGTTGCGCTGGTGCCATGTGCGACGATTGTTGTCCTCGTAAGAGTTCCAGCCGCGGTTATGATGACGACGCCTGCGCCAGTAGTCGTCATTGTCTCGCTGTCTTTGTCTACGGAACCGGCGAAAGTTATCGTCATCGTACCGTTGACGAAAGCGACTCGGTCCACGTCCGTCCCACCGTCCGTCGCGAGCATCATGTCCGTTTACGAATTTGTCGCGCTTACGTTCAGACTTTTCAAAGTCTTTGTCTCGCCTTTCGAAGTCTTTATCACGACCCCGACCTCTGCCCTGCGCTGAAGTTGTTGCCGGCAATGCCACCAGGACAATTAGTCCAAATACGACAATGCCTAGCATACGTACCACTTTTGAAATTGCAGTCATGAGATTCTTCATGCCTCCTAATGTGTCGTTTCTAGAGGTGGGGCCAGCAATTTAGCAGTCAAGCACTGTGCCGCGGCGGTAAATGTGGGCAAATCACTGGCAGGTTGTTTCCGGACATGGCCCTTGGTATACGATAGCGTTGACCGGAATGCGGTATCGTATAGCAGCACTGGCGGGTCTTATGTGATTTCCTTTTAATGTGCTTGCGGAAATCGGATGTCAAAAACTGTCACTTCTGAAGAATCTCTGAGCGCACGATTGGATCGTGTCCGCGAACGCATCGCGAATGCTGCTCGTAAATCTGGCCGTGCACGTCAAGACATTGCATTGATTGGAATCTCGAAGACGCATCCAATCGACTTGTTAAGAGCGGCGATGGACGCCGGTATCAGCGATCTTGGTGAAAATCGGGTGCAGGAAGCCGAACCAAAGATACAGGAACTGGGACGCAAAGCAGCACGCTGGCATTTAGTGGGCCATCTTCAACCAAACAAGGCGAGGAAAGCCATTCGCTTGTTTGACGTGATCCACTCGCTCGATTCAATCTCTTTGGCGACGCGGCTGGATCGCATTTGCTCTGAAGAAAACCGAAAGGAACTGCCTGTACTGCTTCAGGTAGATCTCGGTGGTGAAGAGACGAAGTCCGGCGTTAGTGAAAGAGAACTTCTTCCCTTGGCCGACACTGTTCGCAACTGCGCCCGTTTGAACCTGCTCGGTCTCATGACACTGCCGCCATTTTTCGACGATCCAGAGCGAGCCCGCCCATTCTTTAGCCGGCTTCGCGAGTTACGTGATGATCTGAAAGTAAAGGGATTCTTTGCCGCTCATGGTGAACTTTCAATGGGAATGACTAATGATTTCGAGGTGGCGATCGAAGAGGGCGCCACAATGTTGCGTATTGGTACTGCGATTTTCGGCGAACGCGGTGCTCGACAATCGGTCTGAACACGAGAACTAACGACAAATGCTAATCATCCAGCGAATCTATCTTTTCATGACGTGGGCTGTTATCGCAGTGATTATCGCTACGATCCTGCTAATGGTTCTAAGGATAATCGTGCTGCAAGTAGATCTGAATCCTTTCGGTTGGATCTCACTGACGACTCGACGCCTCACGGATGCCATCGTGTCACCTATACGGCGTGGCTTGGTCGGCTTCGGCATTGATCCGAAGTACTCACCACTTGTCGTCATTCTGATCACGATCCTGCTCGGTTGGTTTGTATTACAGCTGGTGGCGAGCATCGCGAACACCATCATTGGTGTGCTGGTCTGCATTCAGACGAATTCAGTGATTCCGATCTTCGGCTATGTTCTCTATGGTCTGATTGATTTTTATATGGTCTTGATTTTTATTCGGATCATTTTTTCGTGGGCCATGATCAGTTATTCCAATCGCGTAATGCGATTCCTGGTTAACACGACTGAACCATTGTTGGGTCCGTTGCGCAGAATGATTCCCCCCGTCTTAATGTTTGATATTTCTCCAATCATCGCGTTCTTGATCCTGATATTGTTCAAGGCGGCCATCAGAGGCACGTTGTTGCACAATTTTCGCGTTGATTTCCTGCCATAGGCTTTCGCATAGTTCTACTACGCTAAATGATTGACTGCTGGGAGAAAGATGGACAGTTAATGTTTCGAGTTCGCGTCGTACCCAGAGCCTCTCGCAGTGAGTTGGTGGGTGAGCATGATGGCGCACTAAAAGTCCGTGTTGCAGCTCCTCCTGTTGACGGTTCTGCGAACGAGGAAGTGATATTGCTGCTGGCAGGGTTTTTTGGCTTGCCCAGGTCTGCCGTGCAGATTACGGGTGGCCATTCGTCTCGACTGAAGCAGGTCCGTATAAAAGGCGCTTCATCGCGAGACTTGGCTAAGGTAGGTGTTTCGTGTAATTTCGTGGATCGTATGTGCACTAGTCGAGACCAAAACAGACGCAATCGATAAACTCGCCCGGACATGGAATCGTCGCACTCGTCGCCTCAAGGTCGCACAATCGCGCATTACCGAATCCTGGAAAAGCTGGGCGCAGGAGGTATGGGCGAAGTCTATCTTGCGGAAGATACCAAGCTCGGACGTAAGGTCGCGCTCAAGCTGCTAAGTGAAAACTACGTAGCCGATAAGGATCGTCTTCACCGGTTTGAACAGGAAGCGTGTGCCGCTTCTGCTTTGAATCATCCAAACATCCTCACGATCTACGAAGTCGGGATGGATAACGGCCGGCACTACATTGCAACTGAGTTCATCGACGGCGACACGTTGCGGCAGAGAATTGGCAGAGGAGTCCTGCCGATTCAAACGGTCCTGGATATTTCAATTCAAATTGCGAGCGCGCTCGAGGAAGCACACGCAGCCAACATTCTTCACCGCGACATAAAACCTGAAAACGTAATGATTCGCCGAAACGGCTACGTGAAGCTGTTGGATTTTGGCTTGGCGAAATTGACCGAGAAGGATCGGGCACCTTCCGACGGGGAAGCTTCGACCAGAGTTCTTGTGCAAACCGACACCGGCGTTGTAATGGGAACGTCTCGGTACATGTCTCCGGAACAAAGCAGGGGTCAGATACTCGACGTCCGATCTGACCTGTGGAGCTTCGGCGTGCTGATGTATGAGTTGGTTGCAGGCAAGCCGCCGTTCGATGGGGAGACTCAAACTGACATACTAGTGGCAATTACCCAGCGCGAGCCACCCCCGCTGGCTCGCTTCGCGTCGGACGTACCTGCGGAACTTGAATGGATCATAACCAAAGCGTTGCGCAAAGACCGCGACGAGAGATATCAAACGGCGAAAGAACTGTTAACTGATCTGCGTAGACTCAAGCAGCGGCTCGATTTCGAATCGGAACTTGAACGGTCCATATCTCCCGATTCGATGATCTCGATAAAGACCGACAGCGGCCCCACGATGCTGTCGACAGCTCAGGTATCCGCTCCTACCCAGCCCGCATCCGCTCCGACCCAGTCAAGCGCGGAATACATTGTTAGTGAGATCAAGAAACACAAAACTGGCGCCGGTATCCTTGCGCTCGTGTTCATTGTCGCCCTTGCCGCCGGAATCACCCTCTACTTCAAACGCGCAAGTGGTCTAACGAACAGCGACACGATTTTATTGGCGGATTTTGTCAATTCCACAGGTGAGCCTGTGTTCGACGGTACACTTAAGCAGGCCTTAGCAGTTCACCTGGGCCAATCACCTTTTCTCAACATCTATCCTGAGGAACGAATCCGCGAAGCGCTGCGTTATATGGGCCGGTCGCCCGACGACCGAATCACACGGGATGTGGCGCGAGAGATTTGTGAGCGTCAGGGCATCAAGGCCTTGTTGGTCGGTTCGATTTCAGGGCTCGGAAGTCACTACGTAATTACCCTGGAAGCCCTTAATGGGCACACTGGTGATGCAATTGCTCGGGAGCAGGTCGAAGCAAACAGCAAAGAAGAAGTGCTGTCGGCGCTTGGCAAGGCCTCGTCGAACCTGCGTCAAAAACTGGGCGAATCACTTGCCTCGATTAAGAAGTTTGATGTGGCAATAGAGCAGGCGACGACTTCGTCTCTCGACGCGCTAAAAGCTTTCGCGACGGGAAACGAGTTAAGAGCAAAGGGAAAAGGAAATGAGTCGGCAGGTTTCTATAGGACGGCCATTCAGCTCGATCCGAACTTTGCGATGGCGTACGCGCGTTTGGCAGTTTACTACGGCAACACAGCACAGCTGGAACTAGCCAAAGAGTTTGCCCAGAAAGCATTTGATCTTCGAGATCGCGTGAGTGAACGAGAGCGGATGTATATCTCGGAAAAATACTGCAACTACGTTACCGGAGAGGTTGATAAGACGATCGAGGTCTTGCAAAATTGGGCACAAACATACCCTAACGATTTTATCCCTCATAATAATCTCGCGGTCAACTACATCTATATTGGACGGTACGAAGAAGCTCTAAAGGAAGCGCTGGAAGCGGCCCGGCTTGATCCAAACAACATTAACGCCTCTGACAACGTGGTGGACGCCTTCATCAAGCTAAATCGCCTCGACGAAGCGGGCCAAAAATTGGAGGAAGCGCGTGCTCGCACACCTGACGCCGGCTCTGTGCATTTTGAAACGTACATTCTGGCGTTGCTCCGCGGCGATAAGCAGACCATGCAACGGGAGGAGCAATGGCCCGCCGGTAAATTCGACGAGCCGGACATGCTCGGTTTGTCGGCAGCAGTCACGACGCAGAGTGGTGAGTTAAAAAAGGCAGAAGAGATCGCACGGCGTGCAAAAGAGCTGTTTTTAACACAAGAGCGGAAAGAAAATGCATCGCAAATCCTAACCAGTCTTTCACTTGTTCAGGCTGCTTTTGGCGATTGTGAGCATGCAAAGACAACTGCCGCGGAGGGATTAAAGTTATCGCACGGGCGCATTGAGATTGCCAATGGGGCATTAGCATTAGCTATGTGCGGTGCAGCGCCACAAGCGCAGTCTTTGATTGACGAAGCTGTAAAGATCTACCCAAAGGATACGGGCGTAAGCGTTATAGGTGTTCCCATCGTCCGCGCGCAGTTGGAGATCAATCGCGGAAATGGCGCTACAGCCGTTCAGATACTCGAGCCCATTCGAAGACTTGATTTGGGTGTAATGAGTGGCCAATGGAGCAGTTACATCCGTGGTCAAGCGTATTTGCAACAGCGAATGGGTACGCAAGCCAAGGAAGAGTTTCAGCGAATTCTCGACCACCCGGGAATCGAACCTGCCTCTTGTCTGCATTCATTGGCCCACTTGGGCCTGGCTCGGGCGGCCGCATTAATGAATGATTCCGCGCGCGCTCGAAAAGCGTACCAGGATTTCTTTGCGATTTGGCGAGATGCCGATCCAACGGTTCCAATTCTGGTCCAGGCCAAAAAGGAATACGAGCAGTGGAAGTAGAGCCACGAAAAAACACAAACAGCGTAGAAACAGTGCGGAATTACTCAAACCGCCGTAAGAAGTCTGCGACTGTGTGCTGTTCGCCGTATTCTGCCCAACCTAGCGGCGTCGCATGAAACTCGGTATCGCGCACAGCGGGATTAGCACCAAGCTCAATCAGTAGTTTTACCATCTCCAAGTGGCCGCCTATAGCCGCATGATGCAAAGCAGTAGTTCGTTTCACCTCATTCAAATCGAACTGCAATTCAGCCATCAATCGAATCGCGTCTGTTTTGTTGCGTTCTGCCGCGAGCTGCAGTAACTCAACGCGCTGATCACCCAGTGAATTAATTAACATGGGGTCTTTCGAAAGCAATGAACGTGCGTAAGCTGCATCTGCGTTTAAGCAGGCTGCTGCGAACGCGTCAGTATCAGTTAAAAATGTTTTCGTCCCCCCATGTGCCAGTAGAAACTCAGCTAATTGGTGATTGCCGTGAAGCACTGCCAATTCATAAGGTGTGCGACGCAAACGCGAGTCTGCTGTGTTTACATCGACACCGTGTTCCACTAGCAACTGCATTCGTTCGATCTGATTATATTTCGCAGCCCAGCCCATCTGTTGTTGTAGCATCTCTTGCGGCGTGCCGAGTCGATTGCCTAAGCGCTTGAACCAGACACCATTGGCATCGCTGCCCAAGCCGAATTCAAAGAGCAGTTCCAGATGCTGAGTTCCTCCGGTGAACATGCGGTTGTACAGCGATTGGCTGTCGTTGGGATCGGCGCCTGACTCCAAAAGCAGCCGAGCCAGCGAATAGCAGTACTGGTGTTCGGGTTGGTGAGTTGGGCCGGCTTCGCCCTCGCCGAATGCACCCGTTAATGCGGTAAAGACGTAGTGCCCGTCCCACAGAAATCCTGCGTTTGGATCAGCTCCGTGGCGAAGTAACAAGCGCGCGACTTCCAAAGTGGAATGATTGGTTGAGTCGCTATTCAATCGAGAATAGGAGGCGTAAAGTAACGGCTCCCAGTTGTATGGTCCACCCCGTGAATACGCCAGCTTCGGGTTGCGCTTGAGGATGTCCCGGGCAGCAGCAACGTCTCCGATAGTGGCTGCGGTATAGATGGATTCCCCTGAAACAGATGGATGTTCAGCGAACAGCTGTCTAGCGCGCTCACGTCTCGTTGTGTGGTCTGAAGAATAATTGAGGCACGCAAGTCGAATAAATTTATTTGCGATTGGCTCAGAATCGTCCGCAGTGCCTGGCGCCGGAGGCAGGAAAGAAAGCTGCTCCAGCATTTCGACGTACTGTTTTAATTTGGACCAGCTGGGAAATCCGTATGTACGAGCAATCACGAGTTGAGCATCACTTAGAGGGAACTTCTTGATCGCGTCAGTTGCCCTGGGATGCAATATGCGCACTCGAGATCGTGCATCGCCGTCTCCGGCTAATACTGCTTTGCGCAAAGCTTTTGCTTGTTTACGAAGGTTTTCGAGCGAAGGCTTTTCGGGTAATGGCTGAGTGGACTGATTGGGAGGTAAGGTAGGTAGCTTGCCGGTTGAATTGTTGGCCATAGCGGGCTCCTTCCGTTTTGAAACGGGTTATGCCTGTGGTCCGCAACATCAGGCGAAGGAGTACGCTTGCCAAAAGATGTAATTGTAAGTCAGTGGGCTTAGCCCTTCCCGCGGACCGGCGGCGTCCGACACGCACGGCGGCAGAGTAGCCCAGAGTGAAATAAACATCAAGAGAACAGATCGCGTTTCCTTTCGTGAAGGGTCGCAGCGGCAGTCGTGGTCAATTCTCTTTCGTGTCATTTCGTGTTATTTGGTGGAATCGTCTATCAGGAAAAAGCGATTCACAAAAACACGCCAAGCAACACGAAAAGAACTGCAAACAGGGAGAGGTATGTCATTCGCTAAAGTCACGCACTATGTTCGCCGGACTCGATTCGTTGTCGCGGCCGTCTCCATCTGCCTAATGATCCATACCTCACAGGCCTCCGCGCAATCGCGGCGTATTGTCCTCGCCGCCAAAACAATCTTCGACGGGCGCGGCCACGTGTTACACGACACAAGAATAGTGATTGAGGGCTCGAAGATTGTTGCCATTGATCCAAAAGCTGCGCCCGTAGATTACGACTTTCGCGATATGACGGTCTTGCCCGGTTGGATTGATTCACATGTGCACATTACCTGGAGCTTCGGACCAGATGAAAAGAATGCGGGCAGTGCAGGAACAACACAGGAGGCGGGCTACGCTGCCGCTTCGAACGCCTGGGTGACGTTGATGGCCGGCTTCACTACTGTCCAAAGCGTTGGCTCACCTGTGGACATACCGTTGCGAAATGCGATCGCGAGAGGACTGCTGCCCGGTCCTCGCATTCTTACAGCCGCTGAACCGCTGATTGGCCGAGGCGCGCAAAGCGGCACGCCGGATGAAATTCGCGCGTTTGTGCGAAAGCAAAAAGAAGCCGGAGCCGATCTGATCAAGATCTTCGCGTCGAATAGCGTTACTCGACCCGAAGTGACGCTATCCGCCGAACAGCTTAGTGCGGCCTGTGATGAAGCAAAAAGAAACGGACTGCGCACACTCGTGCATGCTTATGGAAGTGGCGTTAGGGCCGCAACTCTTGCTGGATGTACAGAGATCGAGCACGGCACGTTGGCGACTGATGACGATCTAAAGTTGATGGTAGAAAAAGGTACATACCTCGATCCACAAGCGGGACTCGTATTTGAGAACTACGCGCAGAATGCAGCGAGGTTTGTCGGCACACCAGGGTTTGTTACCTCCCCGGATCGGTTAACAAGCTTAATGAAAGAACTGATCCCACTCTGCCGCGAATTCATGAAACATGCAATGAACACAGCGGGGCTTAAGATAGTCTTCGGCTCAGACGCTCTGGCGGGTTCCCATGGACGCAATGCCGAAGAGTTTGTGGAGCGGGTGCGCGATGTGGGGATGGACCCGATGACCGTAATGGTATCGGCCAACTCACTTGCGGCTGAAGCGATGCATATGTCGGATCAGATTGGTTCCATTGCTCCGGGACTGGAGGCAGACATCATTGCGCTCGACGGCGATCCACTGAAAGACATCACTGCCGTTCGTCGTGTCGTATTCGTAATGAAGGGCGGGATTGTCTATAAAAACGTTCCACACAGCGCCATTCCTATGTATGCAGGGGTCGTGCCTTGAGGACGATTCGACCGCAGTATAGCCGCCGCTAATCTTGTGGTATATTCGCTGCCTAACAACCCGCGCATTTCTCAAAGGATCGGATCTCATGTCAGGACACTCTAAGTGGCATAGTATCAAACACAAGAAGGGTGCGCTCGATGCCAAGCGAGGTAAGCTCTTCACAAAGTTCATCAAGGAAATAACCGTAGCTGCTCGGTCCGGGGGTGGAGATCCGGATGGCAACGCTCGCTTGCGAAAAGCAATTCTTGATGCGAAAGCCGGCAATATGCCCAACGACACGATCGAACGGGCGATCCGCCGTGGCACGGGTGAAGAAGAAGGTGTGCATTACGAAGAAGTGACCTATGAAGGATATGGCCCAGGTGGAGTCGCTCTTTTGATCGAAGCCATGACTGACAACCGAAATCGGACCGTTGCCGAGATCAGGCATCTGTTTTCAAAGAACGGTGGAAACCTTGGCGAGTCGGGATCCGTTGGCTGGATGTTTGACAAGCGAGGTTACATCGTTGTCGATAAAGCGGCTAAACCTGAAGAGAAATTGTTTGAATTGGCCATCGAAGCCGGCGCTGATGATCTGCGCGACGATGAAGAAAACTTCGAAATCATTACGTCGCCCGATAAATTCGAATCAGTTCTTTCCGCAGTAAAGTCCGGGGGAATCGAACCTCAAGTCTCAGAGATCACGATGGTGCCGCAGAACTACATCAAACTCGAAGGTCAGGAAGCTCGGCAGATGTTGAAATTGATGGAAGCGCTGGAAGATCACGATGATGTACAGAAGGTCTCAGCGAACTTCGACATTAGTGAAGCGGACATGGCCGCGGCTTAACCGTTGGCACTGTAACGACCTCATTTCCCGTGATCATTTTCCATTTCTCACAATAAATTGCCGATTCAGTTTCTTTAGTTTTGGTTTCATTTTCGAGGCCGTTCCGCGTCTTGCTCCCTCAGAATTTAGTCTTGAGTTGGTGTGAACGACCCGAGCAACCTGGCTCTCGATTCGCGCCAGAACCAAATTTCCCTACGCCCGGTTGCTCGACCCGTCCTCGAAATGTTGCCAGCAACTCGCGCACCTAAGTTACGTTCTTAGTTCTGCGGATCCTGACTGCAGGAGGCCGCTAAATCGAGGGAACAAGGGTATGTCGCGAGCAATTGCCCCCTATGGGTAAGGGTGTGGCGCACTTGCCGTAGTTTTACGGTACGAATTAAGAACGATTGTCTTTTTACGGATCACGGAAGGCGGCAGAATATAGGACCTATTTGGCTCAATTGAAATTCTAAATTCTAAATTTCTTCTTTGTAGTATACTGCGCGGCGCTTGCACCGACGTGCCATGCGTATTCTCGGAATCGATCCAGGTAGTGAAATCACAGGATGGGGCGTGATCGAAGGCGACGGACGCCGTTATCGTCTGGTCGAGTTTGGTGCGATCAAAGCTCCACCGACGCTGAAGTTTTCCACGCGACTCCTAAGAATCTGCAACGGACTCGAAGATGTGATTGCCCGACATGCCCCGACCGAGTGCGCAATCGAAGACACGTTCCTGGCAACTAACGTCAAGGTGACAATGAAACTGGGCCAGGTTCGCGGCGTTGCCATGTTGTGTGCGGAACGCGCGGCGCTCGACATCCACGAATACTCGCCGCGATTGGTGAAACAGACCATCGTGGGATATGGCAACGCAGAAAAGCATCAGGTGCAGGAGATGGTGCGTGTTTTGCTTTCATTAAAGCAGGCTCCGCAACCACATGACGCCGCCGACGCTTTGGCAGTCGCCATTTGTCATTTTCATCATGCCGGTATTGCTCAGCGCATCATTGCTGTTGATGCAACCGCAAACCTCACGCCTGCGACCCGCCGCCGTTTAGCTCGTTAAAACGCGGCGCTTCGCTTGGTCTTCACCTTAGTCAACCTCACCTTGCAAAGGAGGCAAGGCCATGCCATTCCTCAAAATTAACCGAACCAATGCATTAATTTCTGTCTTGCTTTTGATCCTGAGCGTTGTGCTGATTCAAGCGCAGACGCGATCGCATCGACCGACTCAAGGTGGTCGAATTGCCGTGGTCGTGGACGAGAGACTTTCTGCGCTAAGGAGCTCGCCAAGTCTGTCGGGCAAGTTACTTCATAGAATCAGCCGCGGAAGGCTGGTGGCAATCCTTGCGCGCAGCGTTAGCTCGGAAGGAATTATTTTCTACCAGGTCCGACTCACAACGCGAACTCGTGGCTGGATGCAAAGAGAAGCGGTAGTATCAGCTGCACGTAAATCTGACGATCAGTCTTTATTGAACTTGATTCGATCCTCACAGGAGTTCGATCGATTGGTTCGCGCAAAAATATTTCTCGATACGTTTCGACACTCACCACTGCGGCCGCAGGTCCTATTGCTCTATTCGGAAGCCGCCGAAAGTGCTGCCGCCAAACTCTCGCGCGAAGCCGTTCGGCGAATTGATCTCAATGAAACCGCGGGAGGTACCGCCCCGGCATTTAGCTATTTTTTGAACTACAGCGGACTCGATCGGTACAACCGGCAGGGAGTCAGGTTCGTATTTGACGAGCAGACGAGGGAATTCCACTACAATGGTTGGGCGTGGCGTCAGATTATTGCGCTCTATCCGCGTAGTCCTGAAGCAGAGCAAGCGAGGAAGCGGTTGAGCGGCATTCCCACGAGATAAAAGATATTTTTCACCAATAGTTTTCCGTTGCTGATTTGTCATTACGTTCGAATCCATGCGCGAAATTACACCAGCCACAAAAGAATGGTGAATCCAACTCCCGGGTGCAACTGAACCACTCTCACTCACCCCACGCTTTTAAGAGATTGTGCCAACTCAATTTTTCATACACGGCAAGGCTTTACGTTGGCGGACTGGGACCAAGGCGAAGCTTGAATCACGTCGTTAAGTCTAAAGGTTCCACAGGTCGATTTTTCCGCAAGCTGATCGTTTTCGACAAGACGAACAGCGGCCGGTCTCGGATCGTCGAAATCTGAGGTTAGGCGGCAATAGAGATATTTAAGCCGTAGAATGGTTGGTTCGCATCATAAAGCAATTGCCACAACAATGGTCTTTTCGTCGCCTTCAACGTTTGCAACAACAAAACTCTTGCCGGAAGATCGTTTCCACCGATTGTGACCTGTGATTGAAGCAGAATATTCGTCGGTCCCATAAGTAATTTTACTTGGATACCACTCTTTGTGGATAATTCTCTCACAATTAGTTTGACGGCCTCGTATGCGCTACGCTGTTCCGTTGGAATGGTGATCGGTGTGTCCAACATCGGCTCAATATTGTGCTCTTTCTCAGTTCGATCCTTGACAGAGAAGCCGACCACTGAATAGCGGCCTTCTTCTTCGACGCGAACGATAAACTTTCCCGGGTTACCGCTCCGGTTATATGCCGAAACGATCTGCCGCAATACGGATTCTTGGCCTGCGGTAGTTTGAATGTCCGGCCCTTCCGTATACACGCATTGAAATGAACCACCATTGGCGATTCTGTGACCGGGCGACCCCGGATGACTAGCCCTCCATTGCGAATCAGTAACATCCACCAACTCAGAATCGCTTTCGTAGGGAGGATCTTCATAATTTATTAACCAGCCATATTCCTTTCTAACCGCAGCGATGGCTTGAGCAAGCGGCCGGGGATCATTAGCAACCATGCTTGCGGAACCAGCATTGTGCTGGATGGCAGCAGTCTCCATATACGATTTGCGTTGTTGCGGCTGCTTGACGAGTCTAGTGGCCAGCGCAGGTGTCGAACCAGCATAGTGCCCGAGCTCGCCGGCCGTTAGGAACTTCTTGCTCTGCGGCGGTCGACGATCTACGTTTACAAGTGATAAACAGGCAAGGATTATAGCTACTAAGATAGTGAATCCTACGCGCATATCTTTCCCCCTTGGAATGATTAATCCGGCTGTCCTAATAGTAGTTTATTGTGGAGCAGGTTTCCTTTCGACAGTTAACTACGTAGTGATCCCCAATAGTGCCACTCAACACATTTGTTTGTTTCGTTACGGTAAGAACACGCCCGATGGACATTCTCTACTTCTAAATCGAATTCATGAATGACCGCTGGAAAACGATCCTTGTCTTCGGCGGAGCCCATCTTGAATGAACTGAAAAGCCACGTTAAGCGTAAGGCAGTAAGGGATCTTGTATCGCGGCTTAGTCTCTCATATAGTCAGCCAGACCCACCCAAGGAGCAAAGCCTACAATGACGCGAACAACCGCTGCCACCATTTTCTTCGCGGTACTTGTGTTAGCTGTATTCCTGTGTGCTAGTTGCGTAAGACGTTCTCGATCCGAGTCGTCTGATTCACGCGCTTCATCGAGTGAATGGAGTTCTTACGTTGACGACTTCCTTGAGGCGTATTTTACAGCTCGTCCTGACGCGGCTGTCCGGGCAGGCCGCCACGAATTTGACGGCAAACTGCCTGACTGGAGTGCTAGTGGTATCGCGAACGAGATAAAACGTCTTCATGCAGAAAAAGATCGGCTCGCCGAATTTCGAAACTCCTCGTTGAAAGACAACGAACGATTCGAACGCGATTATCTGGATGCAGTCGTTGACTCCGATTTGTTCTGGTTAGAGTCAGCTGAATGGCCCTTTCGCTGTCCGCAGTTTTATGCTGATGGAATTGATCCCGATGTGTACGTCTCGCGTCCTTATGCGTCGCTGGATGAACGCATAGTCAGTTACACAAAGTACGCGAAGGCGGTACCATCCGCGCTGGCGCAGATTCGCGCAAACTTGCGAACGCCAATGCCGCGGACCTTCGTAAACATTGGGCTAACGACGTTCGGCGGCCTTGTTTCGTTTTATGAGAAAGACGTGCCGGCGATCTTCTCCTCTGTAAAAGACGAACAGCGGCAGAAGGAGTTTCGCGAAGCAAACGCTGCGGCACTTACAGCCATGAAGGGGTTCGCCAGTTGGCTCGAATCACTGAAGCAAACTGCGGATAACAACTTTGCCATCGGTGCCGAAAAATTCAGCGAGATGTTGAGACGTACCGAACGAGTCGAAATCAGACTCGATGAATTAGAGGCTGTCGGGCGACGCGACCTTGAGAGAAATCTGGCGGGGTTGAAAGATGCATGCGACGCTTACGCGCCTGGAAAGTCGGTTGCAGAATGCGTCGCGAAAGCACAGGCTCACAAACCAACTGGTGGACCCGTCGAGGGCGCCAGAAAACAGCTGGCGGACCTAAAAACATTTATTGAGCAAAAACAATTAGTCACCATACCCGGTACTGAAGACGCCCTTGTGGCCGAGGCTCCGGCCTATCGTCGTTGGAACTTCGCCTACATCAACATTCCTGGACCATTTGAAAAGAATTTGCCTTCAGTGTATTACCTTGCCCCGCCAGATCCGTCCTGGCCTCAACGAGAAAAGGATGACTACGTGCCCGGTCAGGGTAGTCTCCTGTTCACTTCTGTTCACGAGGTCTGGCCGGGCCACTTTCTACAGTACCTGCACGCGAATCGATCGCCCTCAAAGATCGGTAGGCTATTTGTAGGCTACGCATTCTCCGAAGGATGGGCCCACTATACCGAAGAGATGATGTGGGGCGCGGGGTTGGGCAACAATGATCCCGAGATGCATGTCGGACAGCTGCTTGAAGCATTGTTGAGAAACGTCCGTTTCATTTCCGCCGTCGGCTTGCATACAGGCAAACTCACAGTGGAGGAATCCGAAACGATGTTTCGTGAACAGGCCTACCAGGATGCAGCTAACGCACGACAGCAGGCAGCGCGCGGGACCTTCGATCCGGCTTATCTGAATTACACCATGGGCAAACTGATGATCCGAAAGTTACGCGACGATTGGACTAGCACGCGCGGTGGCCGTCAGGCCTGGCTTTCATTTCACGATCAATTTCTGCAGTATGGCGGACCGCCTATTCCGCTGGTCCGCCGGGCGATGACGCAGAACGATCGTGGATCGTTGTTTTAGAGAATTGTGAATACGGATGGATACGGTGATGTGCTTGCTATCGCCGCCAAACACCAGGCTAACGCCAGGTGTGAATGTAAATTCGAATTTCCCGTTCTTTCGCCAGTTTCCCGAAAATTTTTGCCTAACGGTTGTTAATGCCTTCATTTTCCGCACGTTTACGGAACAGAGAGTGAAGGAGGCACCGTGCAGGCAGCCGTTAAAACATTGAAAATCGTGAAAGATCCGCCTCGAGAGCTCGAGACCCTTTTTCGAGCTCATAGTCGGCGCGTTTACCGCACCGCCCATCGCATCACGGGCAGCCCTGCCGATGCGGAAGATGTGCTGCAGACCGTATTTCTGAGATTGGCGAAAGGCCAGGAAAGCTATGACCTCTCCCAAAACCCGGAAGCTTACCTTTCCCGCGCCGCCATCAATGCATCCTTGGATTTGATGCGAAGTCGCAGTCGCGTGAGGTCGGTGGGCCTCGAAGATACGAATGCCGGCGCTCTCGAGAGTCCAATACACAATCCTGAAGCGCAACAAGTCGACCGAGAGTTACAAAAACTCATTCGTGCTGCGGTCGCCCGTCTCGGAAGGAGCGCTGCCGAAATGTTCACGCTGCGCTATTACGAAGGACACGACAATCGGGAGATCGCACAGATGCTCGATACTTCGCCCATGGTTGTTGGCGTTGTTTTACATCGAGCACGCGCGAAGTTGAGAAAAGAAATAAGTCAGTACTTGAAGAAACACGCCCCCCGGTCTTGATAAACGCTTAGCGGGCACTGTGAACGTCTGAAGAGTTATAACTTTTGGAGATAACGATGAAACGGAATAATGAACTTGATTCAATGCTGGATAAGACGATCGGTCAGATCGCTGATGCACCTGTGGACCAGTCGTCGATGAATGGAGCAGTAGAACGCGTTTGGGCGCGCATCTCTGCTGAAAACGTGAGCCAGCCGCTTGCGACGGCAACAGTCGAACGCATTGAGAGTTGCGGCGATTTTCAGGCGCTTATTCCTGCGTTCCTCAATGGCTCGCTTTCCGAAGCGCGTGCACTGTTGCTTGAAGATCACACGCATGAGTGCATCCCCTGCCGCAGAGCGCTTAAGGACGCTCGTTCAGCACGAGCGATTCCCGTGCGCCGAGTGGCAAAAAAGAATCGGTTCAATATTCAGCCTGTTGTGCTTCGGTGGGGAATTGCAGCAGCCCTGGTTATTGGTTTCGGCCTCCTGGCGCTTCCATTCATTCAACGATATGCGCCTTTCGGCACCCAATTCGAAGCTACCGTGCAAGCTGCTGATGGACAGGTTTATCAGATTTCAGATACTCGCACCGTCCCATTGACGACTGGCGAAAAGCTCAATCGGAACGATCGATTGCGCACAGCTAAAGATGCACATGCGCTCGTCGGTTTAGCTGATGGAACGACGATCGAATTGAAAGAGCGATCGGAGTTGTATCTCACCAAGAACGCTCAAGGCACAACCATTCATCTGGATCGTGGCAACATAGTCGTCGAAGCTGCTAAGCAAAAAGGTGAACATCTGTTTGTAGATACAGGTGATTCTCTCGTTTCCGTTACAGGCACAATCTTTTCGGTGAATAGCGGCACTAAAGGATCTCGAGTTTCTGTCATTGAAGGTCAAGTCCATATGGAGCACGCGAACAATGAACGTGTGCTTCAAGCCGGTCAGCAGGCGACAACGAACGCCGCAATAGAAGCTGTACCGGTGAAAGACGAGGTGGCCTGGAGCCGTAAGTCGGCAGATTACGCAGCCCGACTCGCAAGGATCGCAACGATCGCTACGGAACTGAATAAAGTTCCTCGGCCGGGCGTTCGCAATTCGACCCACCTTCTGGACCTGATGCCGGAAAGCACGATTGTATATGCAGCGCTGCCAAACTTGGCTTCGACGATTGCCGAATCTCACCGAATTCTTCAAGAGCGGATTAATCAGAACCCCGCCTTGCGCGAGTGGTGGGATAAGGAAGAGTCGAGACGAAGACCAAGACTTGACGAAGTAATGGGCACTGTTCGCGAGTTTGGCGATTATCTCGGCGACGAGATCGCTGTGTCGGTATCAATGGACGATAAGGGAGAACCTGGTGCTCCCATCGTTCTCGCTGAACTAAAGAACTCGTCGGGATTCAGGCAATTCCTCGAGCAGCAAATTGCGAAATACTCGTCATCGCAGGATAAAGCAAATATCCAGTTTCTAGACGATCCGCAATCTGCCAGTCCGGCGGCAAACACATCTGGTACAAAACAAAATCAGCTTTTTGTGTGGATCCAAAATGATCTCTTCGTCGCCAGCCCGAAATTAGAGCAGGTTCAGAGTGTCGCTCGCATCGCTCGGCAAGGCGGCACCAACAGTTTTACTTCCACCCCATTCAGGGAGCGGATCGCGCAAATCTACCGTGATGGCGCAGGTCTGGTTGTGGCGGCGAATCTTGAGAAGATCCTGGAACAAACCAGGGCGCAAAGAATGAAGGGCGCTGATTCTTCCAGAAACGAAGAGGCGCTAAAGCAGCTCGGAATTCTGAGCGTGAAATACTTTGTGTTGGATCAAAACGACAGTGATGGAAAGACCCACACTCGTGCGGTTCTTTCATTCAACGATCCGCAGCGCGGCATTCCATCATGGTTGGCTGCTCCAGCTCCAATGGGCTCGCTCGAGTATGTTTCTCCAGATGCGAATGTTGTTGCCGGCTTTGTAGTGAAAGACCCGCAGCATCTAGTCAACGATCTTCTGGGTGTCGTGGAGACGGTTTCGCCTGAGTTGCGTAAGAACCTGGACAAGTTACAGGCGGATCATGGGTTCGATATTCGCAATGACATTGCCGCACCATTAGGCGGAGAGTTCGCATTTGCCATCGACGGACCGATTTTGCCGACGCCGTCGTGGAAAATGGTGTTCGAAGTTCATGACACTCAACATTTGCAGCAGACGCTCGAGAAAATCGTAAACGAAGTCAACAAGGAAGCGGCACACATCGGAAAAGCCGGGCTTGTTTGGGATCGCGCGGAAGTTTCTGGCAGAAACTACTACACGTTACGCTCAGCCGATTTTGGCGTCGAAGTGAATTACACGTATGCGAACGGGTACATGATCATTGGCCCCAGCAGAGCTCTGGTGGAACGAGCAATCACTTCGCGCGATGCTGGATATGTTTTGCCACACTCAGCCAAGTTCATCGCCGGATTACCAAGAGACGGGAATGCAAACTTCTCGGCGCTCTTTTATCACAATCTGGCGCCGTTGGTTCAGCCTTTCGCCAATCGCATTGCGGCTTCGGCAAACAATCTGCCGCAGGAACAGCAACAGGCACTCAAGGCCATGGCTGCGGATCTACCGCCAACACTTGCTTATGCGTATGCGGAAGGCGATAGCATCAGTTTCGCTGCGAACACGGAAGGTGGTCCATTTGGGATAAGTCCGGCGACGTTGTTAGGCGTGCCAAACGCTCTTGAGATGCAGCACATTATTCAGCAAGGCATGAAGAGGTAACGAGCCATTTCGAATTGCGGATTTCTAATTGCGAATTATATGTAGCTAATATAGGCCCAATAGGTCCTATATGCAGGCCGTAATCCCCACAGAAAATTCGCAATTCGCAATCCGCAATTCGCAATTCCTTTTATGAAGCTCATTTCAATCTCACTCGCATCGTGGCTGTTGGGGTTAGCAATACTATTGCTAACCTTTTCGGTCATGGAAGGCGGACGGCTAAGCGCGGTTGATGTCAAGGGCGCAACTGTTTCATCTTTGATTGTTGCCGCGCTCTTCTTCTCCCTGGCTTACGCACCATCATTATTCTGGTTGCGAAAGAGACTGGGAGGCTGCCGTCCTGCAGTCGTTTTTCCCTTTACCTCGGCAGTCGTACTCAACGTTCCTGTTTTTCTGATCGGAATCCTCTCGATTGGTCGAACTTTAGCGGCCTCGGAAGCGTTAGCATTCATCAGCGCATTCTTGCTGATGGGAATTGCTTTCGGCCTCGGTTTTGTTTGGAATTATCAGGATCGAGCAGTATAAGAGACGATTGTTGTGGTAGCAGAGCTAGCTCAAGAACAAGAAGCCACACCTCAAGCCCTGACGCTCGCTCCAGTAATCAGTCTGGAGAACCTAAGCGTCAGCTTTGGCGGCCGTCCAATTCTAAAGAACCTCCAGGCGCAACTGCGTGGTCGCGCTATCGGACTGCTCGGTCCCAATGGAGCCGGCAAAACAACTCTGATTCATACGTTGCTCGGCTTTCATCCTCCATCCGCAGGAACTGCTCATATCTTTGGCAGAGATATAGCGACCGACGCCAATCAAATTAAGGCGCTGATCGGATACATGCCGGAGCGAGACTCTTTCATAGCGAAGATGAGTGCCGTCCACTTCGTGAGGTTGATGGCCGAGCTTTCCGGTCTTCCTTCGGATGTTGCACTTGAGCGCGCGCACGAAGCTCTTTTTTATGTCGGGTTAGGTGAAGCGCGCTATCGAAAGCTCGATACATACTCACTTGGCATGAAGCAGCTGGCCAAGTTGGCCCAAGCAGTTGTCCATGGTCCTCGGCTGCTTTTCCTTGACGAACCGACGAACGGCCTGGATCCGCCTGCTCGGTTGCGCATGATTCGCTTGATAAAAGAGATCCGGGATAGCGGTCATGCAAACATTGTGCTCTCTTCGCATCTCCTGCGCGACGTCGAGGAGAGTTGTGAAGAGATCCTGATTCTCAAGGATGGCAACATCGCCGTTTACTGCAATCTCGAAGAGGAGCGAAAAGCGAATCGTAAGTTCCTCGTGTTGGAGACGCGTGGTGATCAAGCCAAGTTCGCAACAGCACTCGCAGTTCTGGGTTGTGAGTGCGCATTTACGACGGATCACCGAATGAAAATCGTCTTGCAGGGAGAAACGGAAATTCGCGACCTGTACCGCGTTGCTGCCGAACACCAGGTGCAGATCAGACGACTGACGTATAAGCGCGACTCACTTGAGGACATCTTTTTGAAGGCAATGGAGAACGACAATGGCGGTTTATGAGCGCGGCTACAAGCCATTCACCGGCGCGTTAACTCACGAGTGGAGCCGCTTTTTGATCATTCCGCGGTATGCGTATCGCGACGTGTTCAAATCAAAGCTCTTCATCGCCTTCTTTGCGATCTGCTTTATTCCTCTTCTAGTCGAAGCAATTCTCATCTATCTCCATCACAACGTTAATGCACTGGCGATATTGAAGGTCAATGTACGCGCGTTGATACCAATCGACGCGTCATTCTTCCAGACCTTCGTAAACATTCAGACCGTATTCGCGTTTTTTATCACATTGTTGATTGGACCGCCGTTGGTGTCGCGCGACCTTCGTAATAACGCTTTGCCACTTTATCTTTGCAGGCCGTTTTCTCGCGCAGAGTATGTGCTGGGGAAGATGTCCGTACTGATAATCCTGCTTTCGGCGATTACCTGGATCCCGCAACTATTGCTCTTTTTCTTTCAGGCTTACCTGGAGGGCTCTGGCTGGATCATGAGTAACTTCTGGATCGGGAACGCAATTGTTATCGGTAGTCTCGTTTGGATCATTTTGTTGGCTCTGCTTTCGCAGGCAGTTTCCGCCATTCTGAAGTGGAGGGTGGTTGCCAGCGCCGCCTTGCTCGGAATCTTTTTTGTGCCGACCGTTTTTGGAGAAGTCGTCAACCAGATTTTCCTTACGCGCTGGGGAAGCATCATCAGCCTTGGCGCATTGATAAAAAGTGTTTCGGCGGGACTCTTCGGTACGTTCGTTCGTTCCAGTGCCGAGGTTGTGGAGTTTCAAAACGGTGTCGCGAGGCAAGTCGTTCTACAAGAGCCACCACTGTGGTGCTCATGGGCTGCATTATTTTTAATCTGCGTTATTTGCTTAGCCATCCTGTCGCGAAGGGTGAAAGCGTACGAGGTGGTGAAGTGAGGGACGATTTAGAATCTCTAAATTCTAAATCAGGTAAGCTGCGATGACCGACCAGCTCATAATCTTCGACGATGTCTCCAAGTTCTATGGAGAGATACTCGGGGTCAATCGGGTGAACCTGCAAATCGCCGCCGGCATAACCAGCATGGTGGGCCCGAACGGCGCTGGAAAGTCGACGATCATGAATCTCATGACTGGTCTGTTGCGACCGACCGGCGGAAAGATTTCTGTTCTGGGAATTCCAACAGACGAACCTGAACAGCTGTTTCGAAAAGTCGGTTATTGCACGCAGTTCGACTCATTTCCCAGAGGTCTGACCGGCCGAGAGTTTATCCAATCATTTCTCCTGATTCATGGCTTTGAACGAAAACGGGCTCATGAGCTGACCGAACTTGCACTTGAGCGCGTGAATCTTATTGAGGCTGCAGATCGAAAAGTGGCTGCGTATAGCAAAGGCATGCGTCAGCGCATCAGACTGGCGCAGTCGATCGCACACCAACCATCAGTCTTGATTCTGGATGAGCCTTTAAATGGACTGGACCCAATGGTTCGCGCCGAGACGATCGCACTCTTTCGTAAGCTGGCAGGAGAAGGCCTGTATCTCATTATCTCGAGTCATATTCTGCATGAAGTGGACATGATGTCTGACTTCGTTGTGTTGTTGAACAATGGCTATGTCGTGGCCGAGGGAGACATTCATGGTGTGCGCGATGAAATGGAAGAGCACCCAATGCAGATCCTGATTAGGTGCAACAATCCATCTAAGTTAGCTGCGTACGTATTTGATCACGATCACGTGGTAGAAGCACGGCTGCATGAGGATCGAGCTGGTTTGTTCGTAAGAACGCGGGACGCAGATCTTTTTTATCTGTTGTTGAATCAGATCGTTGCCGAAGGTGAAATTAATGTGGAGTCGGTTGTGCCGGTCGATGACGATCTTAGTGCAGTGTACCAATACCTGATCGAAGGCGGTGGCCAATAGCGGAGGCTTAGCTCGCGACGTTAGATAAAGGCTTGCGTGTCTTGTTGCGATTGCGCGCGGATTTACTCAATGAGTTCTATTGTGAGCACAACGTTAAAACGGTCGAGGCCAGGCAATTTTGACTGGTCTCTATGGGCGCGTCAGATCAAGGCGATCTTCCGATTTGAAATCAAGAAGAACTTCCTCGGAAGACGAGCAATACTGATCTATCTGCTGGCGCTGTTGCCAATTTTTCCGCTTCTGGTTCTGGCTTTGTTCACGCCGCCTGGGCGCGAGTGGCAAGACTTTACGCAGTACAGCATGATCTTTGCTGTTTTTTACGGTGGTTTGATACTACGGACAGTCGTATTCTTCGGCTGCGCCTGGATTTTCATGAATCTGTTTCGCGGCGACCTGGTTGATCGAAGTCTCCATTATTACTTTCTTAGCCCTGTTCGGCGCGAGGTTCTAGTTCTCGGTAAGTATCTCTCGGGGCTGGCGACCTCCATCGTGTTGTTCACTGGCACGACGATAATTGCGCTACTCCTTCTTTACCTTCCGCATTTTTATTCTGAAAGCATGCGGTTCTTTTTCGATGGACCAGGTATGGGTCAGCTGCTGACGTACGCGGGCATTACAGTCCTGGCGTGCTGTGGTTACGGCGCGTTTTTCCTGGTAGTTGGTCTGTTCTTCCGCAATCCGATTATTCCTGCGCTGATACTGTACGGTTGGGAATGGATAAATTTCCTGTTGCCGCCACTGCTAAAGAAAATCAGTGTGATTCATTATTTGCAATCACTCGCGCCAGTGCCGGTTTCCGAAGGACCTTTTGCGGTCGTCGCAGAGCCAACGCCGGCATGGATTGCAGTGCCGAGCCTTGTCCTCGTCACGATTCTGGTACTGATTGCGGCAAGTCAACGCATTAGGCGGATGGAGATTCATTATGGCGGAGAATGATCCATTCGCTTAAACGAAAATCCTATTTCCTATAAACAGTCATTTCAGCTCATAGCGTTGTTGATAACGAAGTTTGCGGCCGAGTGATGCTTGAGTGAGCTCCACCTGGATCTTGCGCCAGCCGGGTGCCTTGTCTGATGGGTAGTAGCTCAAGCAATACTGAGTACGTAGATCCTTATCGATCGTCTCCAACACCTGCCGAATATCATCGTGCGCAGGATAGCGCACTAGCCCTCCTGTCTCTGCTGCGAGTTTGTTGAGTAGATCCCGGCCACTTTGTTCGTATGCCGTTAGATTATTAGGGTGAAGTAGAATGCCGACCGTATAGATTGTTGCGCGATGTCTGAAGGATTCGCGCTGTACGTCGCTGATGTTGCTGTCGCTCGAGTTGTCTTGCCCATCCGACAACAAAACCAGTGCTTTGTGACGTTGGCGCACTTTATCCAGCGCGTTCAGGCCCATCAGCAGACCATCATACAGAGCAGTGTTGCCCGCGGGTTCGATCTGTTTAAAGTCTTCCCACAGTTCATCGGCGGTAACTAAAGAGGCGATCAATCTCGGTTTCTCGTTAAATACGATTAGCGTGTAATCGTTTCCTTCGCCAGCATTTGCGAGAAAGGTTTTCATCTCCGCAGCGAGGTTCCACCACTTGCGGCCCTTCATTGAAGATGAAATGTCTACAACAAATACCACGCTCGTAGGGCCCCGAGCGTCGAAGAACTGCAGTGGAACAGGCTTCTCTGCATCAGTAACCCGAAAATCATTAGCTTTGAGGTCTAATATGGGACGGCCTTTGAGATCAGTTACAGCGACGTTGACGGTAACTAGCGAGATGTCAATCTTGACAATGTCGTCTTGAGCCCGGGCTGAACTCCACAAGATCACGAGGAGAAAAATTGAGAGTCCACATTTGGAGACTAACGACATTGCTCCGGTCTCCGGCTTAAAGCCTGTTGAGGAAACAGACAGCGAGCGCTGTGCTATTTTGTCGACCAGTCGTTTGCGATGACAGTCAGGCAGGTTAGACCTCCATTGAGTATGGAGTCAAGCGTCAAAGACTATTAGGTTTGTTGACTCTCGACTCCCGACTCCCGACTCTTTTTCAATCCACTGGTTTCAGGAAGTGACCATGCACCCATTGCGCTACATGCCTGCCTTGCTTCCGGGCTTCTTCATCCGCGAACCTAAAGTGAATGCCTTCGTAAATTCGCGCGACGACGACATCGTCAGCTGCATCTGAGAAACGATTGTACGTTTTTGACTGCGGTATACGGGCGCCGTGTTAGTAGTAAACACTGTGAAGGTCATTTCGTTCTGACCAAAGAAAAGCGCGAGACTGCGCGTCGCTGCGCCAGACACATTGTTTGCTCCTGATGTGTGATCTGGATAATTCGGATTATTGATCAGTGGCTCCCAAGTAGGATCACCCACCGTGTCCGGATTCGTGTCGTTGTCTCCCAAGCGGATGGCAGTGAGCGGTCGCCAGAAGACATACGCGACCTTACTGTCCCATGCGGTGATTGCCGCATCGCCCATTGCTAAGCTCACGAGAGCACAAAGCCTCGCATTATCACCAATGCTAAGGTTCTCCGACGCTGCAAGATCGCGAACTACTCGGTTCCACAGCGCAACGTAATTAGAGGCATAGAACAAACCTAAATTAGTTTGGTCAGGGGTCCGCATACTGTTAAAACGCGCGCCCATTGCTTTCACCTCGTTATAGGCTGTGGTGTACTGGTTACTATCCACTTCAGACCGAACGGGGTTCATGAACATTTGGCGCATGAACAGTGACGGTAGCAACTAGCTGAGATTGACACAGGGCGAGGGCGAGTCGTGGGCCTGGTGCTCACCCGACAGTAAATGGATCGTCTACCACAGCGGCAAGCAGGGAAGACGAACGTTGTGGCGAGTTTCAGTAAACGGAGGAACCCCTGAACAGCTGACCGACTATCCATCGATCTGTCCCGTCGTTTCACCTGATGGCAAATGGATTTGCTCCTACTACCGTCCGGCAACAAAAGCCCCGTGGGAAATAGCCATAATTCCTTTCAATGGAGGACCGCCAATTAAGACTCTTGAAATTCCGGCAAATGTCGGGTTGCAATCACTCGTGCGATGGACGCCTGATGGACTGTCCCTCGCGTACATCATGAACCATGATGGCCTGTCGAATATCTGGACACAGCCCGTCGATGGCGGTGCCACGAAGCAATTAACCGATTTCAAATCTGATCAAATCTTCTGGTTTGACTGGTCGCCTGATGCGAAACAGTTGGGAGTCTCGCGTGGAAATGTCACCAGTGATGTCGTTTTGATTAGAGATTTAGGTCACGCGAACGGGCCCTAGGCCGGACGAATACTCGAACTTCATGTCGATTATTTCCTGCTCACAAACGGATTGCTCTTGATCCAAAACCGCCAGGGCTTGTCGACCCATTGCTCAGCATAATCGATTCCGATTCGTGGTCCCGATGCGATTCGTGACCGTGGAACCCGTTCACCTTCCTCAATCCAAATCTTGTTTCCCAGGAGATCCGCGCTGTCGAAACTGCGATCGATACCGAGAGCAATGCAGAGTTTGCCTGGTCCATTTGTCAGGTTTCGTTCACCATGGCCATGCCTTCGCTGTTTCATCAACTCAATTCCTTCAATGGGTTCGAGTGCCCGAACAAGAATGGCATGGGGAATGTCTACAGCGTTCGTCACTACGTTGAATTGGTTGTACATGCCGTAAACAAAGAAGATATATGCGACTCCTCCGAGCTGATACATCGTTTCGGTGCGTCGAGTCCGCCGTCCGCCGTATGCATGTGACGCGCGATCTTTCGGACCGCGATAAGCTTCGGCTTCAACAATCAATCCCGACACGCGGGTGCCATCCGGTGCAGGAACCACCAGGAGCTTTCCCAGGAGATCCCTTGCGATGGTGAGGACATTCGAACGAGTGTAGAACTGACGCGAGAGTTTCGCTAGATGTTGTTTTTCAGCTTGCAAGGCAGTCATTAGGTGAAACGATTAACAGTCAGATACATTTGAATTCTTCTCGGAAGAACTCTGCACTAAGCGCCAAAACCACACGCACGGGAGAAACAGGGAAAATCATTAGATACCACAGGTTTTAGCCTTGTGGCGTAAATCTACTTCTTAAGTGAAGCGGCGATAGGTGAATGTAAAAGTGGGTCAAACTTTACTGGCGTAGCTTCCACAGCATTACAAATGTAATTACGAACCCGATCATAACAATTGCTCGGCGAACAACTGTCTGTCCGATACGCACAGCCATACTGGCTCCAGCGTAGCCGCCCAGTAGAGCGCCAACAGCCATCAATAGCGCATCCGGCCATATCACAAGATGTGAAAGCGAGAAGCTCAAAACTGCAATGCTATTAATGCAGATACCGAGAAAGTTTTTGATGGCGTTGGCTCGATGTAGATCGTGAAGACCCAGCAAACCCATCGCCGCCAACATCAAGATGCCATTGCCGGCTCCGAAATACCCACCATACATTGCTGAAAAAAACTGAAAAACCATTGCTCCGAGCCACCATGATGTTCGCGGTGAATCGACGATCGGTTGGAGTTTCAGTTGCCTATTAATCGTACCCTGCAACGTGAAGAGAATAGTTGCAAACAGAATCAGGAACGGAACTAACTTGGCGAATACTGGGGAGGGCGTCCAGATCAGTAGCCACGCACCCAGCGCACCTCCCAGCACGCTGATTGAACCCAACCGCACAAGGAATTGCGAACTGTCCGCAAGTTCACGTCGATAACCCAGGACCCCTCCGAACAACCCAGGCCAAAGCGCAACCGTGCTCGTCGCGTTCGCAACCTTCGCATCAAGTCCGAGCCAAATTAGAACTGGGAACGTGATTAGTGTTCCGCCGCCAGCAATTGAATTGATGGCACCAGCAGCAAACGCGGCAGCGAAGAGGATGAGCGCATGAACTGGTGTCATCTAAGAGTCTGGAGTCGCGAGTCTGGAGTCTGGAGTTCGGAGTTTGGAGTCACGAGTCAGGATTGATGTCACGTCAAACCCAAAATCCGGACTCTGGACTCTTGACTCCAGACTCAAAGACTTACGATGTTAGAATGCCTTACCGGTTTAGACCAGCCGAAAAATGATCAAACGACTTGCGCTCGTTGTCCTTATAGCGATTGTTGCCGCATTTGCTTTGGGCGGAGCCCTGTTCGCCTCAGCGCCCAAAAGCACAAAACTCCGCGTGATGACTTACAACATTCACGTTGGTGTCGGTATGGATCAGAAAATGGACCTTCAGCGCATTGCAGAAGTGATCAATCACGAGCATCCGGATCTTGTAGGCTTGCAGGAAGTCGACAGAGGTGTGCGCAGGACGCAGGGGGTGGATGAGATCGCCGAACTCTCGAAGTTAACAAACATGAGTTATGCGTTTGCTCACAACCTCGATTACCAGGGTGGCCAGTACGGAGTAGCTATCCTGTCACGTTTTCCAATCGCGGCGATCGAACATCGGAAATTCGAGAACCGCCGCGAGGCCGAGAGACGCGGGATGCTTCGCGTCGAAGTCGAGGTGGAGGGAAGTACGATCAACTTCGTTACGACGCATCTCGATTATCAGTTTTCGGATGGAAGGGTCTTCGAAGTCGAGCAGTTGCTGCGGGACCTCGAAGGTACGCAAGGACCAATCATTGTGGTTGGAGATTTCAATGATGAGTCAGCTGGAGATGCTTACAAACTGATTACAACCAAGTTTGAGGATGCATGGATCGCAAGCAAAGCAAAGGAAGTCGGCTTCAGCTATCCTGCGGACAAACTTGCGAAACGAATCGATTACATCTTCTTTCGGTCATCGGATGGCATAAAAGTAAAGAAGGCATGGATTGTCCGCAGTCTTGCGTCAGATCATGTCCCTGTCGTCGCTGACCTGGAGATAAAAGCCGGTCCTCGAAATCAGAAGAAATAATCGAAATCACACAAACACGAATAACAGGCCGCGAACAAACAAAATCACCATGACAAAACCATCTGCTCCAGCTCCACTGCTTGCGTTGGCGATAATTATCGGCATCTCGATGACGAATGCGCGCGCACAATCGACATCACCGAAGGTCAACTGGCCGGCTTATCAGGACATGGCGGTCGACTTGATGCAGCAATACCTACGCATCAACACGTCCAACCCGCCGGGAAACGAGATCGAGACGGCGAAGTTCTTTAAATCGCTCTTCGATAAGTACGGCATCCAGAATGAAATTTATGAATACAAACCTGGTCGCGCGAACATCATTGCCCGGTTAAAAGGAAATGGATCGAAGCGACCCATCATTCTCCTGAGTCACATGGACGTCGTAACGGCGGACGCCAGTGCCTGGCGCGTCGATCCTTTCTCGGCCCGGATCATTGATGGTGATATTTACGGTCGAGGTGCTTTGGATATGAAAAACGAAGGGTTGTTGCACCTCATGACGATGATCCTGCTTTCCCGTGAAGGTCCAAAGCTTTCTCGCGATGTGATCTTCCTGGCGACCGCCGATGAGGAAGTGAAGGACGAGGGATCCATCTGGATGATTGCCAACAAAGCCGGCTTATTTAAAGACGCCGAATACCTTCTCACCGAGGGCGGCGATAATCTGCGCGAAGGTGAGACAGTTAAGTTCGTCGGCATCGACGTGGCAGAGAAAGCACCGTTTTGGTTGCAACTGATTGCAAGCGGTGAACCGGGCCATGGTTCACGGCCGATAGCAGATTCGGCGCCGAACCGGCTGGTGGCGGCGATGTCTCGAATAATTCAGTACAAACCGCCTATCAAGTTGCTGCCGGCGGTTGAAAAGTTTTTCCAGGACATTGCTCCTTTGCAGACGGAGCCGAGACGTTCGCAGTTTGCGAAGATACGCGAGTCGTTGAAGGATCCGGCTTTTGTTGAGAGTCTAACATCCGACCGCGAATACAATTTCCTCCTGCGCAACACTATTTCGCTGACTATGCTGAACGGGAGCAAACAGACCAATGTAATTCCCACTACTGCGACCTGTAATCTTGACGTCCGATTGTTACCTGGCGAGCAACCGCAGGAGTTTTTGAAAGAGCTCGTGAAGGTGATCGCGGATCCGACAATCAAGATCGAAAACGTCAACACATTCAAACCACCCAACAGCTCAGTCAGCGATACAGAGCTGTTTCGCACAATTACGCGAGTCACGAAAACTCACCATCCAGAAGCTTTGATCACGACCAAGATGCTGAGTGGCTATACAGAGAGCCAGTTGTACCGGCAGTTGGGAATCATCTGTTATGGCTGGGCGCCGATGTATACGACTCCGGAAGAAAACGAAGGCGTTCACGGTAACAACGAGCGGATTAGCGTTAAGAACGTACGCGAGGGGACGCGCGAGTTTTACGAGGTCGTGAGTGACCTCGTACGGTAGCGGCTTACGCTTTTTGTGCAAAGTCGTTGTGACAGTTTTGTGTTATCGGTGACAAGTAGGTTCGGTTTTTCTTACGGCTATGACCAATAATGCTCACGAACCAAAAGACGCTCATGAAATGAGCGACCTCGAACTGCGTAAGAGAATTATTTCGCTCGGGTTCGATGGCGACGAGCGCCTCTTTATCGCGTTCTATCGCAAACTTCAGCAAGGTCTTCCGGAAGGGACTGGCATCGTCATGCGTGGCAGCGTTGTCTCGAACAAGCGTCATGAAGATGGTCGGCCGTTCGATGCAGATGGAAAGGGGACGAGCGATCTGGATGTGACGCTGGTTGGTAACAAGGTCATGGAAGCCTGGAATAGCGAGTCATTTTACATTCCGGGTTTACACACAAAACCGCTGTGCGATGAAGACCCGGCTGCTGCTCCGGCGTATGACCAGCTGCGTAGATCACTTCAGGAGCTCGTTGGCCGTCCGGTCAATTTTCAAGCAACTGCTAATCTGGTGCTTTATGCGCGTGACGTTTTATTTGGAGAAGTTTATTACGTGGTGGTGCCCGCCGGTGACAATGCGTGATTCTCAAGCTGCTTAGCTACAACATTCGCTTTGGTGGACTGCGAAGGGAAGCTCGTCTTGCAGAAGTAATCAACGCTGCCTCACCCGATCTGGTCGTTTTTCAGGAAGCAATAACGCCCTCGGTAATTGCGACTCTGGCGAATGCCACAAACATGTCAACGTGGGGCGCTGTCAAGAATCGCTCGAGCGGTTTTATGAGTCGCATCGAGATTTCTCATTACGCATGGCATTACGCCGAAGGCTCAAAACACTCGTTCCTGGAGATCGTTCCGGCGGGTACTGATGCTCGAATTTTTGGATTGCATCTCAGCGCAAGGTTTTCAAAATGGGACGAACGGAAGCGCACTCGGGAGATTCGGTCGCTCTTGAAAGCGGTTGCAGTCCATCAAAAGGGAGTTCACCTGTTGGTGGGGGATTTCAACACGCTTGCGCCGGGCGAGTTACTGAACGTGCAAAGAATGCCTGCATGGATCCGGGCACTGGTTTGGCTCAGTGGTCGTGATATTCAGCGCGAGACAATTCAGGTGCTGATCGATGCCGGATACGTCGATGGATATCGTTTACTGCACAAAGAGAAGGGATACACGTTTCCCGTTTGGGATCCGCATCTGCGGTTGGATTACGTGTTTCTGCCCCAGCATTCAGCATCGCGGATCAAGAGCTGTGAAGTGATCGCGGATGCTAATACGTTGACCGCATCTGACCATTTTCCTTTGATTGCTGAGGTGGACCTCTCCTAAAGGAGTCAACTGAAAGTGATTGACAGTTAAAAAGCGTAAAACTATTTTTCATTTGGTGTGTTCTGATGTGATTTCGTGGATTGTCCTTATACTTCTTCGCTAGAAACGGTCCACGAAATCACACGAAATAACACAAACTACGAAGGCGCGACTCAAATGGAAAATGAAAAATGGAAAGTGATCAATGGAAAAAGGTTCTTGTTCTCCCTTTGAATGCCACTCAGCGATCACCTTTCGTCAGGTGGACCATGTGGGCCTCGTCTTCCATATCCACGCATCCGCTCTCGTTCCTGCTTGAACTGCTGCCACTGTTCAGGCGAAAGTACTTTCTGGAGTCGATCATCCGTTTGTTCCCGGATCTCATTAAACCGTGGCTCGGTTTGCTTTCTCAGCTCGCGTAGTTGAGACCGCGCGTCATCCAGTATCAGGTGTACCTGAGTCTTTTGATCACCACTGAGCTCAAGTCGATCCAGCATCTGCTCGAAGCGATCGCCACCAGCTCGCGCGCCAAATCTTCCCCATCGCTGATAGGCATTGAACGCGAGAGCACCTGCACTAAACCCCAGAACGAAGATCAATGCAGTGGCTAGTCTTATCTGCCATTTGCTTTTTGTTGTCTTATCCATTCTTACTTTGCCACCTCCTCTTCTGTTTCATAAAGAGTGGTGAACACTTGCGCATCAGACACCTGTTCATCTGACGCGTCTGAATCAGTCAGCATCATCTCTTCCGCAGAATACCCGTTTGCTGTCGAGACGACGTTGGAACTTGTGTTGGTTTTATCAGCCGGCAGACCGAAGGTGAGAACGGCAAGCAATGCCACTGTCGCCGCCATTGAGGAGACCAATGCGCCCGCCGCCCGCCACATCCGACCGAATGCCCATGAATCACTTGTTGCTTGTCGCTCGCGTAGCATTGCAAGCACGCGCGTCTCAAAGAACGGCGGAGGTGAGACAGTTCTGGCGCCGTGCTCCTTTAACAGCATTGACGAGAGGAATGCGGCATCTGATGCCTTACGGCACTCAGCACATTCTTTCGCGTGTGCTTCGACCGCTGCGCGATCCTGCTCCGACAATCCGGCAAGCGGCGCTTTTTCAAGAATATCGATGACGTGTTTGTCTTTCATCTGGTTTCTGCGCTTTCCAGAAGTTTGCCCTGACGCTTCCTGTTACTCAATAATTTTTCAACTGCTTCTCGCATTCGACGCCTGGCACGAAATGCCTGCACCTTCACTTTTGATTCGGACCATCCGGTGGCGGCGCTGATCTCTTTTACGGATGCGTCCTCTCCATCCATCATTGTCAACACCAATCTGTCTTCAGGGTTCAGTGTCTCAAGTACCTTTCCCGCCAGATCGGCTGCAATCAGACTCCTTTCACTTGCCTTGTGACGTTCAGCTGCGACGTCTGAAAGTTTGTTATCGAGCCAGTCATTCTCTTCTTCAGTGAGGTCCGATGTAATCAGTTCAGGCCGTCGCTTTGCACTTCGCAAGATGTTTAGACATGTGTTCGTTGTGATTTTTGTCAACCAGCCTTCCATAGAGCCTCGTCCGCTATAGCTATCCAATTCAGTAAAAGCTTTCAGGAAGACTTCCTGCGCTGCTTCTTCGACCAAACTGCGTTGGTTAAAGAAGCGGCTGGCAAACCGGAAGACTCGCGGGCTGTAGCGCCGGACAATCTCCCCAAACGCAGACTCGTCGCCATTGCGCGCGAGTTGCGCCAACTCCAAGTCCGGAACCTGGGCGTAACCGTCCGACAGGAATCACTCCTCATCGAAGTTTGGACGCGGACCCGGAAAACTCCAGGTCCGCAGCTCCGGGAAGAGTTTAGCGTTTACTTTTGGCGTTCAAAACTTCCGCCACGTTTGTTCTTAAACTCCGCACGCTTTTGTTCGAGTTGAGTCTTCTGCTCCGGCGTCAAGACAGAAAGCATCTCTTGCCGCAATTTGAACTCCTCGCCCATCATTTTCGCTTGCAAGCCAGCCATCTCCTGGAGTTTTTGGGTGGCTAGAGCTTCGTTAAACGTATCCCCCTGGTTTGCCTGGCGCAACTCCTGTCGCTTGGCACTCAACTGCTCGCGTAGCGATTTGGTCCGCTCGTCAAAACTCTGGTGGATCTGTTGTATTTTCGTCTTCTGGTCATCAGTTAGATCTATACCCCGGAACATTCCACCTTCACGACCGCCGCCCCAATTGCCGGGACCACGACCTTCTCGACGCGTACCCTGTTTATCCGTCTGACCCGTAGTAGCGGTTTGCGCCAATGCTATGGATCCGGCGAGGGCGATTGCCGATAGCGCGGAAATTGTCAGGATCTTTATCTTCCCTAATTTCTTCATTTTTCGTTCTTACTCCTAATCTGGATTGTTATCGGACGGCGGGGAGTTGGCCTCCTAAAGCCAAAGACACCGGGTTTGAGTAATTGGTTACAAAGGGACGCAGGGACGGGGGCGCGGGACGGGGACAGGGAGACACGGAGACGCGGGGACGGACACGGAGACACGGGCATGTGAAAGGCACTCAAGCGGCATGTGGTGATCAAGTTGGAAAGTCTCTCAGGTTGGGAAGGGTGGTTTACCCCGGCTCGGGCTGGTTAATGCCAACTTCAATTTGAATGAACCAACCTTCAATACCACATCCGCGGATTGAATTCGCCGCAAGTTGAGGGGGGTAAACCGCCCTTCCCCACCTGCGAGACTTTCAAGCGTTGATACATCACATGCGCCTTGAATAGCTTTCCCTGCATCCCCGCATCCCCCTGTCGCCGCGTCCCCGCGTCCCCGTGTCCCCGTGTCTCCCGCAGGGCGTAACCAAACCGCCACACCCGGTGTCTATCAGATTGTGGCCGAAGTGTGATGACGCAGTCTTAGTCACACGGCGAGATGTTCAACACAGGATTAAATAATTATGCGATGGATAAAAACAGGTTGGAACAAGATCAAACTTAGTAGCAAACAACGACTCCTTATCGCCGTTTGTGGTGTCGCAGTCATTGCCGCCATCGGCTTCTATTTTTGGGGAAGTCAGGCTAGCGCAGCCGAGTACCTCACAGCTCGCGTTGACAGAGGCAATCTGCGAAACACTGTTACTGCTACCGGCACTCTTCAAGCAGTTACCACAGTTCAAGTAGGCAGTCAGGCCTCTGGAACGATTTCCGCACTTTATGCAGATTTCAATTCTACGGTGAAAAAGAGGCAGGTGATTGCGCAACTCGATCCCGCCGTTAGCAAGGCCCAGGTAGATCAGGCACGCGCAAACCTTGAACAGGCCCGAGCAAGTCTGCAACAAGCTCGTGCAGGCGTCGCAAGTTCTCATGCGGCGATTTCGGATGCTCAAGCCAAAGCCCTGGCCGCTAATTCTACAGCGCAGAGTGAACAGGCTGGCGTCAGCAGTGCCCGCGCGAACGTCGCCGTGTTGAAAGCACAACTTGACGATGCCGCGAGTTTTCTTCATCAGCAGGAAGCGCTCGTCAAATCTGGAGTAATAGCTCAGCGTGATTTGGAAACTGCGCAAACCAGCTACAAAGCTGCTGAAGCAAAATACAATCAGGGAGTGGCTCAGCTAAATCAGGCGCAGTTTGGACAGCAGTCTGTAGCGAGTGCGGGAATAGCCCAGTCACAAGCTCAAGTCCAGCAAACAACAGCTCAGTCGCAACAGGCTCAAGCCCAAGTTGCCCAGGCACAGGCGCAGGTTCAGCAGGCCGAGGCCGCTTTGAATCTGGCGCAGGTTAACCTGGCGCATACCACCATTCTGTCTCCAATTGATGGTGTCGTCGTTTCACGGGACGTGAACGTGGGGCAGACAGTAGCGGCGAGTCTGTCGGCGCCGACTCTGTTTACCATCGCAAATGATCTGACGCAGATGCAAGTCATCGCGAATATTGACCAGGCCGACATCGGACTGGTTGAGCAAGCCAAATCCGTGAAGTTTACTGTCGATGCGTTTCCGGGACAGGAGTATCAGGGAACGATTCAGCAGATGCGACTCAACCCGCAGACGGTGCAAAACGTTGTGACATACAACGTTGTCATTGACGTTAAAAACCCGGAACAGAAGTTGAAGCCGGGGATGACGGCGAACCTGACTATCACGATCGATGAACGTAACAACATCTTGAAAGTCCCGAACGCGGCGTTACGGTTTGTGCCTCAGGATACGAGTGCACAAGGCAGCGGACAGAGCGGCGGTGCCGGCAGTGGTAATCGAAAC
>JBKPCC010000004.1:0-11979 GCA_046727215.1 Acidobacteriota bacterium | reverse complement strand
CAGAACTATCGATAAAAGGTGCTTCATAGTTTTTAAAGTCTTTTGCAGAATTGAGGAAAGCAGTGCGCTTCTATGACAATTGAAGCTCGAAGTCAACGAAAATTAGCACACTACGAATCCCCATTCGGCAATCGGTAATCGGCAATGGTATGCTATGGTCCTTCCCTCTTAACACCCCCGCAGACAACTTAACGCGCAACGTGCGCACTTCCTCGGAGACTCTTTATGAACACATTTTTGAAGCGTGCCGTTTTCTCTTACCTGGTCGTCGCTACATTGTTGGTTACCGCAGCCTGCCAACGGGCGCCAGAGACTGCGAACGCAAACGTGAACATGTCGGTGAACGCGAATTCCAGTACGGCAAATACAAATACGAATGCTTCAACTGAACCAATTTCAACGCTCGCAGCACGCGAACCACAAACTTACAAAGCCGTCGTGGTTTTGTCGGCCGAGACCGAAGGTGGCGACAAGACCGTGGGTATTCCTCCCCTTTCAGCAGACGTAGCGCGGAATGGGACCGACAGGCGCGTGGCATTCAAACTCCCTGATGGTTCAGATCTGATTTACCTTGAAAAGGGAGACCAACACATCGTCATCGCGCCGGCTAGAAAACAGTACGCGGAACTAACGCCCGAAGCGACCGGACTGCAATTGCAGAAACTGATGACTCCCGGTCAAATGGTTGCACGTCTCGAAAAACTAAATGGGATTCAGCAGGTCGGCGAGGAAACTGTTAATGGCCGCACCGCGCAGAAATATCGATACGCCCGGACAAGCAACACGAATACGTCAGCTGGTGATGTGAGTACTCAGGCTTACTTCTATATTGACAAAGAAACAGGATTACCGCTGAGATCTGAACTTTTTACTGAAGCCAGTGGGAATGTTCAGGGCGTCAAAGGCGCCAGAATTGTCGCCGAGATGCGCGACATAAGTACGTCAGTTGATAACTCACTGTTTGCAGTGCCGACCGGTTACAGCAAAGTTCCTCCCGAGCAAATTCGACAGCAGATAAATGCGCTGATGGGTATGGCAAGTGCTGTAGTGAGATCTCTACTTGCAAACAACCAGCCGAGTCCCGCCACTTCGCCTTCTCCGGCCGTGACCTCGTCACCATGACCGTAGACAGTCTTCGAGAAAGGGAACACAACGAATGCGTTATGGACTAATCCTTATCCTTGGTCTTGTTCTGGGTGCCGGTGCCACCGCATTTTTGCTCGGTATACCACGAATAAAATCGACTCCGGGTGCGGTTGTTAACGCACCCGAGTCTTCCGGCGATCCGCCTGGCACGGTGGTCATCTCTTTTAGCAGCAGTTTTTTTGAACTGCTGCTAACAAGTCTATTTCGCGACCTTGGGCCACCGGCTCTTCACCTTGGTTCTGTACCGAAGAGTTCAGAACCATTTTCACTGCAGCCGGCGACACTTCAGCAAGGTTGCACAAATACAATCACCCTTGCGCAGCAAGGCAGTAATGTAAAGACGCAGGTGCAATTTGCAAATGGAAAGATCTCGCTGCCCTTAGCCTTTAGTGGAAACTACAACCTGCTTGGGAACTGTTTGCAGTTTAAGGGTTGGGCACAAACAGATATCCAGCTTCGATTCGATAAGGACAAGCAAACGGTTTATGGCCATGTGAACGTTGATACGGTGAACCTCGAGGGTGTCAATCCAGCCGCTAACAATTTCGTCACCGTGTTTGTTCGGGACGCAATTGACCAGAAGGTAAATCCGCTGGAGCTCATCAAAGCTCCTCAGTTGCAGCTTGCTATTCCGGTAAAGGCAAGCAACGGAGCAGTGAAGGCACACGTTAAGGACGTTCGTTCGGACATCCAAAACGGATCACTCAACCTGCATATTACGTACGAGTTCTCCGGCGAGCGCGGCGGCGCAGGTGGATAACTTCATCACGATCAAACTTGATTCAAGGCAGGGTTCTTAAGGATAACGAACCTTGGCTGATTCCTCCGCTGGGGTGTCGCGCTGCGGCGCGACTCCCACACCATATTTGTATGCCATCTCTCCTCCGAGCCATCCGGAAATCGCGATTAGGATTACACCGAGAAGGGATAGCAGAAACGCGATTATCATCCGGTGGCTCACCACGTTCGCAGCGACTCGCAGGCGCAAGTAGAGACTGACAGCAAACACGATCAGCGCGATGATGTTGAGCCGAGCATGCCAATTTGCAATCCTGTTTACTTCAGGTTGTTTTAGAGCGAGCCAGTCAATGATGCCTGGGATCGCTGCCGCAACTGCCCCTAAACAACCCGCCGCAATCATGAACTTGGATATCAAAAGCAAGCTCGTGTTTCGCTCGAAATAATAGATCACATCTGTTACAAATGACGTGGTCCATAGCGCCAATGGAAAAGGAACGAGCATCGGGTGGATCGGATGGCCACCAATGCTGGCTTTGCTCGCCATGAATTAGCACCTCCGTTAATTTTTCGTGTTGCTTCGTATTTCTTCGTCTTATTTCGTGATGTGATTTCGTGGATCGTCTTTATCATGGACCGGCACACAAATCCATGAAATCACATGAAACTTACAGAATAATGGTTCAACGCTACTGGACCTTCGGCGGTGACGCAATCTCACGTTGCCGAACAAAGTGCCCGGCAATCTCTTCCGCTGTTTTGCGACCGACAAAAGGCATCAATTCTGAAATACTTGCGTTCGCGATCCTCTGAATCGATCCGAAGTGACGTAGAAGCCGCCCCTTGCGCTTTTCTCCGACTCCCGGGATTGCTGTCAGCTCAGATGTGAAATCACGCAACTCACGGCGCTTGCGATGATAAGTCACCGCAAAGCGATGCGTCTCGTCCCGGATCATTTGTAGCAGCCTCAGAATCAGCGAGTGAGAATCAAGATAAACCGGTTCGTCCTCGCGGCCCTTTACCAGCAGATAAGCAACCTCATTGTGACGCTGCGGCGGCTTGACGATGCCGACCATTGGAATTGCATCTAAACCCAGCTCGCGCATTGCTGTGCCAGCCGCATTTAATTGCGCTTTGCCGCCATCGATCATCACCAGATTCGGCAGTGGACGACCTTCGTCCAACAGTCGCCGGTAGCGGCGAAACACAGCTTCATGCATTGACGCTACATCATTCGCGCCTTCAACGTCGCGAATGCGGAATTTGCGATACTCCGACCGGTTCATCCTTCCGTTATCACACACCACCATTCCAGCTACATTCTCTGCTCCTTGAATATGAGAAATATCAAACGATTCGATCCGCGCAGGGAAGTGCGGCAGCTCCAACGTTTCTTGCAACTCTTCCAACACGAGTTTCATATCTGGTTTCAGCACACGAAATCGCTGTTCAAATGCCAGCTTCGCATTCTTTTCAACCAGATCGATCAGGTCTCGTTTTTCTCCTCGTTGTGAATAAAGAATGCGCACGCGTCGGCCTTTTCGCTGACTGAGCGCCTTCTCCAACAGTTCGCGATCGTTGAAATCCACTGAGACGTAAATTTCACGCGGCACATAGTCGCTTGCGTAGTATTGCGCTAAGACTTCGCTCAAGAAGTCAGCCGGATCAAAATCATCCGGCAGATCTTCCCAAAAGAATTCACGCCGTCCCACGATGTTTCCCTCGCGCATTGTGAAGAGCTGCAGCGCCAATTGCGAACCTTCGCGGTAATATCCAAAGATATCGACGTCCCGCTCGGGTGACATCGCCATCTTCTGCTGTTCTGACAGCTTGATTACCGTCTTGCGTAAGTCTCGATACTTGGCTGCCAGTTCGTATCGCATTTCATCCGAACTCTGAAGCATGCGTTCTTCAAGCGCATCAGCCAATTCGTGGTTACGACCTTCCAGCAAAAGCCGCACGTCTCGAACGGCTTCCTGGTACTGTTCAGGTGTGCATAATCCCTTCACACAGGGGCCCAAACACCGTTTGATGTGGTACTCGAGGCATGGTCTTGGCGCGCGTCCATCAATTTCAATGTCACAGGTCCTTAGTTGAAACGTGCGATTTATGAGATCAATGGTTCTGCGCGCGAGACTTGCCGGCAGGAACGGGCCAAAGTAAAGTGCGCCGTCGCGTTGGATCCGCCGTGTAATGACGATCTTTGGAAACGGCTCGTTTATCGTAAGCTTAAGATGAGGGTACGATTTGTCATCCTGGAGCTTGATGTTGTAACGAGGCTTGTGTTGTTTGACCAGCGTCGCTTCGAGAATCAGAGCTTCTGCTTCGTTATCCGTGACGATAAATTCCAAGTCGGAAATCTGCCCGACGAGGGCATCTGTCTTACGGTCGAAAGGGCGTTTTTGAAAGTACGAGCGAACGCGGTGTCGTAGGTTTTTCGCTTTGCCGATATAGATCACCTTGCCCGCCGCATCTTTATGTAAATAAACGCCAGGTGAAGACGGAATCTCCTTGAGTTTTTCGTCTAAGGCCACTGTTTTGAATATCGTAAAATGCCGGGGATTCGACGTAGATATCTTAACGTATAAGCGACGAGGACGACTAACGAGCAGTTTTGCTACTCTCCTAAATTACCTTTACGTCTCGGAACCTTTGCAAAGGGCCATATACATTTAGATCGTGAAGTTTCCTTTTACTCTGAAACAAGACAAGCGCTTCGATGCCGTGGGTTTCGGCTTGAATGCCGTCGATCACCTTGTGGTGGTGCCTGAATATCCCGCCTTCGACACAAAGACAAGATTCCTGAAACACATTCAATCACCTGGAGGCCAAACGGCTACGACCATGGTTGCGCTAAATCGACTGGGACTGAAAACAGCCTACGCCGGCCGCTTCGGGTCAGATGCTGAGGGAAGATTCGGGCTTGAGTCTGTGAAGGCGGAAGGCGTGAACGTAGATTTCGCCGAAGTGGTCCCCGATGCTTCGAATCAGGTCGCTTTTATTCTGATTGACGCCAGAACGGGCGAGCGCACGATTATTTGGGATCGTGACGAGCGTCTCGCGTACACTCCCGAACAGGCACCGGTCAACCTTGCAGATCAAGGTCGCGTGCTGCACATGGATGCGCACGATCCACCGGCGTGTGTGCCCATGGCGCAGGCAGCCCGAGCTGGAGGTACGCTCGTATCAGCAGACATTGATAATATTTATGAAGGCCTACCGGAACTGCTTCCGCTGATCGATGTCCTGATCACTTCACAAGAATTTCCGCAGCGTTTGCTCGGTATTAGTGACAAACGGAGTGCTCTTCTCGAATTGAAATCACGTTACGGTTGCGCGCTCGTGGGAATGACCATGGGCAAAGATGGCGCTATGGCCTATTGCGAAGGTCAGCTGCTCAGTTCCCAAGCCTACGATGTACCGGGCGGTTGTCGAGACACGACTGGAGCCGGCGATGCATTTCGCGGCGGCTTTCTCTTCGGCTTACTGACCGGAGAAGATATTGAACGAAGTTTGCAACTGGGTAATGCTGTAGGCGCACTAAAGTGTCGCGACCTCGGTGCGCGCAATCGACTGCCTTCGAAAATTGAGTTAGATGCGTTTGTTGCCTAGTTCTGCACTGAATTCGGAGCGGCCAGGTCTCCGCAATTGCAACTGTAACTGAATACATCATTTCGGTACTGGTGCAGTTTCAAACTTGTGGGTCATGAAGTCAGTACCGATTCGCGGTAGCGTCGGGTCAGTTTCCATATCGACGCCTGAATCTGCTATGACTGACCCGACGCTACCGCGAATCGGTACTGACTTCATGACCCACAAGTTGAAACTGCACCAGTACCCACGATTAGAACGTTTTACAAGCAATCACGACCAAACAATGGGATTTTCCAAGGAAAAATGGAATATATGGAATATGAGAAATGGAAAATGGAAAATGAAAACGGGCTGAGTGATGAAGTTAAGAACAGAACTCAGCTTTCGCTGCCGTTTACTTTCGCGGATCCGCCTTTGCCATTGTATTGGTCCAACTTGCGGTAAAGCGTCTTACGGCCGATGCCAAGCGCACGCGCTGCACGGCTTTTGTCCCCTCCCGTGTAATCCAACGTTGCTTCGATCGCCTGGCGCTCGATTTCTTCCATTGACGACGGGACGATCACTTCGAACGTTGAGGTGCGGCCCTCACTCGCCGCTTTCGCACGCTCAACCTTGATTTGGTCACGTTCCTGTAGCGCGGTCTTACTGATTGCTTCGGGCAGATCTTCGAGTTCGATCTGCCTGCCAGAAGCGATGATGACAGCACGTTCGATCGCGTTTTCTAACTCACGTACATTTCCCGGCCAGTCGTAAGTCATCAAAGCCTGCACGGCGGTGCGCGAAATACCCGAAATAAAACGGCCAGTCTTCTGCTTGTAATGTTCAAGGAAATAAATGACTAGAGGATGAATGTCCTCGGGCCGTTCACGTAGCGGCGGCAGTGTCACCGGGAACACTGACAATCGATAAAAGAGGTCTTGTCGAAAACGGCCGAGCTCGATGGCGCGTTTTAAATCCACGTTGGACGCGGCAATTACGCGAACATCAGCCTTAATGACATCGTTGCCACCGACGCGGGTGAACTCACCATCCTGCAAGACTCGCAACAAACGCACCTGGGCCGAAAGGCTTAGTTCGCCAACTTCATCCAGAAACAGCGTGCCGCCATTCGCTTCCTCAAACCTTCCGCGTCGACGCGCGCGCGCGTCAGTGAAGGCGCCTTTTTCGTGGCCGAAAAGTTCCGACTCCAACAAGGTTTCCGGAATGGCGCCGCAGTTCAATTTTACATATGGATGGTTCTCGCGTCCTGAGTTGTAATGGATAAGATTCGCGAGCAACTCTTTCCCAGTTCCCGATTCACCTTGAATCAAGACTGTGGTTTGCGTATCCGCGACGCTTAAGGCCAACTCAATCGCGCGCCGGATTGCCAGAGTTTGGCCGATTATCCTGTCCTCGCCATAGCGCTCATGCAGCGCGCTTCGCAGGTGCATCACTTCGGCTGACAGCTGATCGCGCTCGAGAGCTGTTCCGATCTGGTTCCCGATTCCTTCAACGAGTGTGACCTCGTGATCCTGAAACCCGTCGCGTGGTCCGCTCCAGACGAGGCCGAGTAAACCGAATGTCTGCCCCCCAACGCGTACTGGCGCAACCAGCGCGGCACGGCCGCCCAGAATCGAATTGAACATCAGGCGAATCGGAAACGGGAGGTCTGTTTCCAACAGTCGAAGTGTCTTACCTTCAGCGATGACTTCTCGCATGGCCGGAAAATCCGTGATTTCCAACGATGGACCATGGGCATCAATTAAACCTTGAACTGAATCGGTGATCGCGTGAGGAGCAGCTTTAAAGGCTGCCAGACTAATGCGGTCGTTGGCTGGATCCAGGACTCCGAGAGCAGAATAATCCGCTCCCACAAGAGCTATTGCGCGCTCGAGCACCAACGAAGAAACCTCGCGAAAATCTGACCGGGCATTTAACGCATTCGCGATACCAAGTAACGCGCGCTTGGTTTCTGTTTCGCGCTCTTTGTCGGTGTAAAGGCGCGTGTACTGATAACCGACGGCAATCTGTCGTGCGATCGACTGAAGAAATGAAACTTCTTCATCGAGCCAGTTGCGCAAGGAGCGAGTAGTGTGTAACCCCAACAAGCCGAGCACGTCGTTTCCGAGTACAACCGGAACCACCAACAATGACCGTGTGTTCAAACTTGCTGCCAGGAGTCGCACCTTTTCGTTAAGGCCGGCGGCTGATGTGTCATTGAGTCGAATGGGCTTCGTTATATCGACGTGTTCGGAGAGCTGTTTGACATCGAAGGGAACCACGAGATCAAGGCTCGAGGGAGCATCAGCAGATGAGCGCCATTCATGGCTGATTCGGAGCTCACTAGCCGATGTGAGCTGAATCACATCGCAGCGATCGACATTCATCATCCGCCCTAGTTCTGAAACTATGACGTTGAGGAACCGATCTATGTTGATGGTAGTTGGAAGCGCGGCGGCAAGGCGATCGATGATTGCCTCGCGGGCTTCATGCATTCTAATTCTGCGTTCGAGTGAGAGCGATTGTTGTGCTTCTGACATCTTCGGATAAACAACGGAGGGCTGGCGAACATCTGATTCGCCCGGGGGCAGAGTCAGGTCGCTTCTGGCCCTGTGTTGCGCGATGATAATCGAAGCGCGCGCTAACATGCAAAGCAGCGAGCGCGCGCTAAAGACCATACGAATTGTAATTTATGAGTTATTCACTTGAACTTGTCGGGATCGGTGCTGCCGTAGTCGGTCCTGTCGCGGGCACTGAATCGAAGGCCAGCTTTGCATCTTCAGGAGAGAGCACGGGGTGAAAAGTTTTGCCATACCGGCTGGTGATTATGCGAACATAATCTTGCGTCTCATCAAACGGTGGAATTCCGTGGTACTTGTCAACGGAACCTTCGCCGGCATTGTAACCTGCGAGTGCCAGTTCGACGTTGCCTGAAAACCTTTTGAGCAGCCAGCTCAGGTATTTGGTTCCCGCCGCAACATTCGAAGCCGGGTCATCGGGATTGGAACAACCAAACCTCTCGGCCGTGGCGGGCATTAACTGCATAAGGCCTTGCGCGCCCGCATGGGAACGTGCGTGCACATCATATTTCGACTCTTGCCAGATAACTGCGTGAACGAATCTAGGATCAAGTCCTTGACGTTCCGCCGCTCGAAAAATGATCCAATCAAGGTTGGAGTCGCCTGAAGTGGGGACATCAAGCGGGATGGTTTCCGTTGTTCCGTCGGTGAGTGGAGCCAATACTGGACTCGAGAGAACACCGGTCAGGTTTGCAAATATGAAAAGGGAAAATATTGCGAAGGGTGCGAACTTGCCAGAACGCAAACGGGTAGAGCTTGGGGACAATCTCATTCAGCTATCTCCATGTGAGCGATGACCCAAGGTCACCGGCGATTTTCTAATTCTGCAAACGCAGAACGTGGGGGCTGCGCGCATGGTGGTAGCGATTCAAAGAGCTTCAAATCGAAACCGGGAGTAAGATGGAGAAATCGTTACGTCCGTTGCTTTTTCGAAACAAAACTGTGGTGCTAAATCATTGCGTCTAATGTACTTAAATGATTCATCGCTAAATTGTTGCGAGATAAAAAGTTCACGGCTAAATCGTTCATCTTGAAAGGTAGACAGGAGCGATCTGGGCATCTCTTTCGGAAAAATGAATTCTGTCAATGTGAAAGTTCTAAATCCGTTCAGACACGATAACGCCAGGTTGTAAGCTCAATATCCCCCTCGTATAATCGAAGTTCGGGATTGAAAATAAGCAAAAAGGTCGAAGCGCTAAATGCCCATCTACGAATATCAGTGTCGGAAATGCAAAAGTCACGTAGAAGCCTTCCAAAAGATAAATGACAAGCCACTGACGAAGTGTCGCAAATGCGGAGGTCGGTTGGAGAAAGTCATCTCTGCACCTGCTATTCAGTTTAAGGGATCAGGCTGGTATGTGACCGACTATGCCCGCCAGGGAAAGAAAACAAAAGACAAAGGCGAAGGCGAAACCACTGCTGAAGATAAAACAACTGACAAGAAGTCCGACCAGAAAACTAAAGAGGCCCCGGCTGCAACCAAATCATCGACGAAGACTTCGTCGAAGGCTCCTAATAAAGATTGAACTCGTCAGAGTATTCCATGCGTAAAACGTGCCGTGAAAGTTTGCCGGCAGAGCATCGGAACCGGATAGGGTTGCCGTTGCTGATCGCGGTCCCGATGCTGGCGGTCGCGTTTGTGAGCAGTTTGTGGGGGCAGGCGGGTCGTAGGGTGTTCACGTCGAATAACGGTGGCGTGCTCGTTAGTATTGTGGCGAAACACAGCGACAACTCAACATCTCAGATTACAGCCAAGCAGATCTCGATTTACGACAATGGTGTAGAACAGACCATTAAGAATTTTACGCCCGATCCTTCGCCCGCTCGCCTCGTACTTTTGGTGGACAATTCACTCACAATTCGAGCCGATGTCGATAAGCTCGAACAGGCGGCGCGCGAATTTGCTTATGAGATCTTTGAGGGCGACCAACTGTTGATTGTTGGTTACGACGAACAGGCTGAAATCGTCGCGGATTGGACTGATGACGCGAAAGGAATTGAGACTTCGCTCAAGTCATTTCGAAAAAAGGGACAGCCACACTTGTTTGACGCGCTGATCGCCGTAATCGATCAAGCACTACGGCCGCTGTCAGGACAAAAGCGGGCGATCGTGGTGATTAGTGACGGATTGGACAGAGGCAGCAAAACAAGTTTTGAGCAGGTTCTGGCTGAGCTACAGGCGCAGGACATTACGGTGTATGCAGTTCAGGCGGTCGATCGGACGCGCGGCGCAATCCGGCGCGACGTACCTAAACCGAAACAAGTAATCGAAAAGTTAGTTGAGGGAACGGGGGGCACCGTTTTTAGCATCGACAAGCCATCGGACGCTGCAAAGAGCATCTGCGACGAACTGAGGAAGAGTCGTTACGTTCTTTCCTACGTGCCTTCGAGCGCTCCTTTTGGTCAGGCCAGGAGTCTGCTTGTGGCGGCCGATGAAGGAATTGTCGTGCGGTCGAAGACAATGCAGCAGCCTAACTGAGCTTTGAATTATCGTTTCTTCCGCGAGTATAAATAGAACAACCCACCGATAATTAGTAGCACCAGCGATTCCATAAAGACGAAGAACCGTGGTACGAACGTTCCGTCTTCGTCGTGAGCGTCTGAGTAGGCGACCAGCGTCCCCAGGGCAAGTCCTGCTGCCAGCCAGATGACTTGTCGTTTCGTGTCCCACACACAAGTAGGCTGAAATATGCCCTTACCGCTACTTAATCAGTCCTGATAACCAATGCATGATGTTCAAAGCGAGTTGTTTGTTATCGCTGCCTGGGTGGTTCATCCCCATTTTGAATTTTGATGGGCCTGCTATCTGCGCCGAAAGCATCGCCGCCTCGCCTAACACCACAACGCGGCCTTTCCCGGCTTTGAATGCTATGCCTTGGGCCCAACCCTCAACAGATACATCCGTTGTTGCGTCACGATCCGCTTTGTCGCGTGCAGTATCTGACAATTTCATCAATACCGCGGTACCATCCGGCCCCTTGAGCGATTGACCAGTAAACGTCAGTACGCGTTTTATCCTCTCGGAATCGTTTCGCCCAAGCGTGATCGGATGGTCCAACAGCAAATGGTTATCTCTTGAAAAAATCAAAAGAGATGGCGCATTCGGCTCAGAATTGTTCTGGTCAAAAGTGAATCCCTTGCTCATTTCGACACCAAAACGCTGGGCAAGATTTTGGGCTGCGCTGCCAAACGGCGCATGATCCGCGATCAACAGAAGATTGCCACCCTCTCGCACCCAGTCGCGTACAGCATCGCATTCAAGATCGGTGAATGCAGACCGATCGGCGCCCTCGTCATCCATCTCCTCGGCTCCGAGAGCATTGGCAATGATCAGAACCTTGAATGTTCCCAGGGTCTTTTCCGAGAAGGCCTGGCGATTTGCAACCACTCGGTAACCGTCATTCATGATCAGATCTACGAACGGCTTATATCTTCCCGTCGTGGTGTGAAAGTTGTTGTGGGCTTCATCAAACAGCACGCGTGGCAGATTCTTGGTGTAAGCCGGATGCTCAATTGCGGTATTAAATTCCGGATCTGCTACTTGCTGTGCGAAGCCAATCGTTGTGCAAATCGAAAAAAAGAGCAGTAGAAGGGATGGTCGAAAATTCATTTGTGCTTGTGCTTGAATGGGTGAACGATAGATCACATACGAGACCGGAGTTTCTTAAGACGTTCGGCGGCTAACGTTAATGTCTCGTCTTTCTTGCAGAAACAGAAACGCACCTGCTGAGCGCCACGTTCCGGAACACTGTAAAAGCTTGACCCTGGTACACACGCAACGCCGACGTCTCGTATGAGGTATTTCGTAAACTCGACATCGTTTGGAAAGCCGAATTGCGAGATGTCGGTCATGACGTAGTACGCGCCATCAGGATTGAATGTGTGAAATCCAGCGTCTTTCAAAGCTGGTACAAGCAAGTCGCGCCTTGCCCGATAATCAGCT
>JBKPCC010000003.1:0-13538 GCA_046727215.1 Acidobacteriota bacterium | reverse complement strand
TACTGTTTGAACAGCTCCTGCGCGTTTTTGATATATGCGTTAGGGATTCCCCAACCCTTCGCCAGCAGATTAATGTGCGAAAGCGGTGTTGAAGGCTTTGTAGTGATTATTCCGGCAACTGGAGGCAGCTGAACGGGAACTTCATCGAGCACAAGGATCTCGTTGAAGCCGATCTCAACATGCTCGTCCAATTTTGGAATGATGTGGATGCGACCGAGTCCTTTCGCGGCATTCAAAGCCTGATACTCTTGTTCCTTCGAAATGTCACTTTGAAGCACACGGTCCAGGCCTTCCACCGATGACGTGTCCTGCTCCTGCCGGATCGAGTTCGGTTTAAATGCGACAGGCTGAAAAAAACTTTGACTGATTACTTCTGCGGTAAGCTTGATCTGCTCTGCCGTGATTAAGTCGCCTTCCCAGAACTCAAAAGTCCATCGTTTTACGGGAGTCTGGTAGGCAATCGTTCCCAAAATGAATCTTCGGTTCGTTTTCAGATAATTGTTATCGAAAAATTCTCGCCCTCGTTCCAAAGAAAGGTAAGTTCCATTCACAAAGTCTTTGTGAAACGGATAGCGCTTGGTATTGACGTAGTAAATCCGATTATTGTCCTGCCGATCGATGACAAACAGTATGTGCGGCAAAGCGTAAGGCGTTTCAGGATCGTAAGTGACTGCAATAGAGTCGAATTCGTTCTGGGAAGACACTCGCGGCAACGACTTAACAGACGTTTGACCATGGAGGGTGCTGATTGTGACGCCGCAGAACATCACAAGCAGTCCAATTCCTTGTCCGAGCAATTGCGTTGGTGAACGTCTCATTTCCCGACTTCTCTTCCAGTTCGTTGCAACAAATCGAGTAGATCATCAATGTGCCGTCGCTCAGTCAGAAAGCTGTTGATATTGACCCTCAACACTCGCCGCCCGTGCAATACCGTGGTCGTCAGCCATGCTTCGCCACCACGCTCGATGCGCTGCTGAAATTCTTGCTGCACGCGGTCTTGCTCCTCGCCTGACGCTGCCCGAAGCCAACCCGGATGAAACTTGAAACACACCACGGCGGTTTCGACCGGGGATACTTGCTCAAATTCATTCAGTTTGTGGATACCAGCTGTCAAACGCTGCGTCAGGTCAATCTGTCGCTCGATTACTTCCGCATAACCTCTGCGACCCATGAACTGCAGTGCCATCCAGAGCTTCAACGAATTGAATCTTCTCGTTCCCATCTGTCCATAGCGGAAGAAATCGAATTCGACGTCAGTTCCACCGCGATCTTCGTTGAGATATTCCGGGGTGATATCGAAAGCGTCACGTAAGACGCGTCCCCCACCCCGCGTCAAAACAGCGCCACAGGCAAACGGTACGAACAGCCATTTATGTGGATCCAAAGTGATGGAGTCAGCTCTCTCAATGCCCTTCAACTTCTTACGGTGTGTGTCCGAGAAAGCAAGCGCGCCACCGTATGCAGCATCAACGTGGAACCAACAACTGTTTTCCCTCGCGATAGATTCCAATTCTTCCAGCGGATCGATTACTCCAGTCGACGTAGCGCCGGCCACAGCGACAATACAACAAGGTAGCCGGCCCTCTTGACGATCCTGAACAATGGTCTCGCGCAGGACGTCGACGCGAATATGAAACTGATCATCTGTCGGAATCTTACGCAATGCTGCCCGGCCGAGCCCGAGAATGTCGGCACTCTTTTCTACTGAATAATGACATTGCTCTGAAGCATAGATCATCAAATCGGCCGGCGCTGAACGGACACCTCGGTGAGTAAGTCCATAGGAAACATTGTCGCGTGCACACTTCAGTGCAATCAGGTTGGCCTCAGAGCCTCCGCTTGCAAGCGTACCAAAGCTTTCTGCCCCATAACCCACGAGTTCACATAGCCAGCTCATCACGCGAGCCTCAATCATCGCGGACGTTGGACCATTGCGCCATGCGCCCGCGTTTTGATTAAGCGTTGACGAGAGTGCATCTGCCCATACACCGATGGGCAAAGGTGTCGGATTGAATTGACCGTAGTAACGTGGGCTTGGCACCTTCATTGCATTCGGCGCAATCTCTTTTTTGAACCGTTCAAGGATGTCTTCAATTGAATTACCGTTTTCCGGCAGCGGCTCAGCGAAAAGTTTTTCAAGGTGAGCAGGTGCAGCTTCCGGCGTTACGCGGCATGAATCGAGTTGAGCCACGTAGTCGGCGATTATCCTTGTGACGGCACGGCCAAGTTGTTCGTGTTGTTGGACGATGTCTTCAATCATGTGAAAGACCCTTTTCTCACGGTCTATGGTGATCAGAATTGTCACGCAACGTATCAATACAAGCAAATCCCACCCAACGCAGGGTTTGGCAAAAATTCAAGATGCGTGCTTCACGCTGGGTGGCGTTTTCGTTTGACGACCGTGCATTTACCGTTCTATCCAACCAAGGTACGATCAACGTGATTGCAGGAATCAAAAATGGCACAACTCGACGGCAGCGAACTCCTGCGGGAGGTCCTTTCAACGGAAGGTCCTGACTATGGACTGAAATTATCGGCGAAGATTCTTGAAGAACTGGTCCAGTATTACGAACTATTGGAGGAGTGGAACGCACGGCTGCATCTGGTTGCACCGTGTTCGGCTAAAGAGTTTGCCCGACGCCATCTGCTGGAATCGCTTTTTATGACAAGGTTCCTGTCGCATGGTGCATCAGGGATTGATGTCGGATCCGGTGCCGGACTGCCTATGATTCCCTGCTTGATTGTTCGCCGTGATCTGAAAGCAACCCTTGTCGAGGCATCCCAAAAAAAGAGCGTCTTTCTACGAGAAGCGTTGAAGCAGGCCAACCTTGGCGACTTTGCTACTGTTGTCGGCGAAAGATTCGAAGCCCTCCCCGAGATAGCCGCAGATTTCGTAAGCTGTCGAGCATTGGATAAATTCGAAAGCCAGTTACCGGAGTTGGTGAAATGGTCTCCGCGGGAAGCCACTCTGTTTTTCTTCGGCGGGTCTTCACTACGCGCGAAACTTCAAGGGTTGCATCTCGATTTTCGAGAGGAATCTCTGCCGAAATCTGATCGACGCTTCTTGTTTATAGTGAGTCGGGATTAAAGGTGTGATTTTACCGTGCGATTCTCGCACACGTAATTTCGGCTTGAGGCAGCTCACCCGGCTTATAAGTCGCAACGTTCGTTTCGTTTTCCTTACTACCCCATACGACCACAGAAGCGTATGGACCAGTTTTCGTATTAAAACCTTCTTTCCACAATTTTAGTGGTGTGGCCAACGCTCGAGAGATCAGGTTTGCTCGAATCAGACGTGGCGCAAACACTACGATTCCTTCCGCATCCGTCAATTGCATCTCTTCATGACCTTGCGTTTCCAGCGAGTTGTGCTGCCAATGTTGAGTAACTCTTATTCCAGAGATGCTGACGCCGCGGTTATCTATTACATGCAGTTTCCATATTGGCACTACCGTTGACTCAAACGGATAAATAAGGGTTCCAAAAACTATCAGGCACAGCCCGGCAAGTGCCTTTTGCATGTGAGAAGGTAATGCCTTGAGGCCGGAGAGTAATTTGTTGGGAAACTGAAGTGGAGAACGATCTCGCGGGTGCATAACGTTAAAGCCGCTCGGTTTGCCCGGGCGGCTTTCGAGTAGGTCAATTAATGTAGCTGTTAATCAACGAACGACGTCGATCGCAATCAGTTGTTGTCCGGAGATTACAAAGTCCGCCGGAGGTAGTTCCATCTCGTAAACCGGCGACAGAACTGTCGGTGTATAGCCGCCCGAATTTCGATCGCTACTCAGCGTAGCAATCACTGAAGGCGGTAGATTAGGCATTTCACTAGTCCCGATTACTGCCCCCGCCGTGATGCGGAACAGTTTCACATAAAGCCGATCGCTCTTCTTTACCGTATTTATCGCCTTGACTAACTGGGAGAGATCTTGAGGGACGAACGCTTTTGCTGGCGAGCCCTCCTGAAGTGCGCCACCGTCACCAACGAAAACCAGAAGTTGTCCAGGCGAAGCATCGTCCGGAATCTGAACTGGAATTCGCTGCACGAATTGCTTGCCGGATTCAGTTCTTACATAAGCTTGAATCTCGATTTTTTCGCCGCGCCGTACCTCGGTACGATCAACTGCGATTCGCTCAAGCGTTCCCGCGTATTTTGTATCGGTAGACGCGATATCAAGATTGATTCCGTCTATCTGTACGTCGTCAAATCCACTCGTCAACAAAGACGTTAGCGGAGTAGCGACGCTTCCCGCAGCAAGCAGAGCCGAATTGCGATCTGAGAATCGCCTATCGAGTTGCACGGGTTGCTGACCCTTGACGCGAATCTCCCCGGTCAAACTAATTGTCGAATCGCCGAGCGCGCGTTCACTGGAGGTGATCGTATTGAAAACGGTGATGTTCAGCAGCAGTGGCGTCAGGAACGAGTCGTTCGCGACTTCGTAAGAGAATGTTTCCGTTCGGTCGCGACTTGTGTGCAACTTGATCTTGACCGGGATCATTTTCGGCGCGTGTCCGAGCTGACCAAATATTCCGGACGAGCGATCCTGAGAAATCGAACCAACCATCTGCCCCGGCACGGATAACTTAAATGAGTTGTTTACGTTGGGGATCACTGTAACAACGGACGTTTCCGTCATCGGCATGTCTGAAGAGCCAAGGCTCAGGAACGGATGACCGAAGGCATAAATGCGATCGCCATCCCTCATGGTTACTGTGCCTGACGCAGCAATTGAATAGTCGCCTCGAATGAGCTGAACGCTTACGGAACTCCCTGGCAAGAGTGTCCTTTCAGTAATGGCGCCAAGCGGGGTGATACCCGCAGCGCCGCCAACTCCTGATACCGGTAGCAACCCGTTAGCGGTAAGTTGCGGAGCAAACATCGCCAGTGATTCCTGGCTGATGCCGCTGAAAACAACCGGTGTGGCGATGGGAACCATCTGCTGCCCAAGTAACGGTACTAAAGGTGAGCCCGCAGAGACCGAAGCGATCAGTGGACCACCAGTTACAGTCGGCTTCGGGAGAATTGGTTTCCAATCGGTGGAAGCAAGCTGAGAAAAAGATACAGCGCGCGGTTCCCTGGGTTTTGGAGTTTCAGCAGTCCCCTTCCCAAACAGGTCAATCATCTGCTGGATTGGGGTGATGCCCGCAATGGGGTCCTTGGAGAAAGGAAAACTGAAAGCAATTGCGCCAACGAGTTTTCCGTCGATGTAAACGGGAGATCCAGACATTCCTCCGAATACACCAGTTTTCTCGACGTTTGCCCCGCTCAGCTTCGCAATGATTGCGGATTGTTTAGCATTCGGAAAGCCTGGCAGCACACCAAGTATTTCGACGCCAAACTCTTCACTCTCGGAGCCTGAAAAGACTGTTTGTGCAACGCCTTTCATACCGGGTCGAAGATCCTCAACCGGGAATATCCTTGAGTCCTTCGGTTTTGCCTCTGGGGCGCGTGTTTGAGCTTGTGTGTGGAGGGCGCCAACGATCATGACCAGCCCGAGTATTAGTGTGAAAATTCTAGTCATTTACTTCCTCTTGATTCAGTCGGACAAGCCTGCAGATTAGTGCGTCGGGGATTGTTCCGCAGCGCCTCAAAGGGCGGGACTGTCGCCAGCTTGGAATATAGCTGTGACCATGAACCCGGTCAAGGTGATGAGGGTTCCCCGGCTCCTTATCAAGGCATTCAATGCTCACCGCGCATTAGACGCCGAAACTTTCGAAATCGTTCGATGTCAAAGCCCAACTTGGCTGTAAAGTTAGTGCGTGTTACCGTGCCCACGAAACTCAAGGTCTCAAAAGAAGGAAGAAACAGTAGGCACTAAATGAATTCGATCGAAGGCTTCATTCTGGTCGGCGGATCCTCAAGTCGCATGGGTACTGACAAGGCTCGTCTCATGCTCAACGGCCGTACGTTCACGGAACAAATTGCAGCCGCACTTTCAGGTGTCACGAGCTCGGTATCGGTTGTGGGACGAATTACCGAACATTTCGGTGTCGAGAGCCGACCCGATCTGTTTCGCGAATGGGGTGCGTTGGGCGGCGTACACGGCGCCCTGGCCGCATGTGAAAGCGAATGGGCTGCAATTGTCGCGTGCGACCTGCCATTTGTGACACCGGCACTGTTCGAGCGCCTCGCCGGTTTTGCACCGGGTTTCGAGGCAGTCGTCCCTCTTCAACCAGATGGTATTCTGCAACCCTTGTGCGCCATGTATCGTGTCGACCCGTGTCTCGAACGGTGTGAACAACTAATAAAAACGGGTGAAAGACGGCCATTAGCACTGCTGAATTCCGTCAGGACTCGCCAGGTGGTCTTCGAAGAATTAAGTGATCTCGACGATGCAGCCCGTTTTTTTGATAACATCAACACGCCGGAAGATTACCTGCGAGCTACGGCGAAAGGAGGCGACCGGCCCGGTGAGAGGATGAGTTGACATCCCCCGAGAATTCACTCGGTCCTTAACTCTCGCACTTCTTCATGTCACCAAGACGCCGATTGGGCAAAAAGCTATTTAAGACTCTGCTGCCAATCTTGATATTGGTAGTGCTAGCCGTCGGCGTCTCCGTCAGCTTCATTGTCTACGGAGTTACGCGCCCTCCACGGCATGCCTATCTCGTAACTCCAAAGAGCTTTCGTGAGATAAGCGGACCAGCATTAAAGGTGTCGGACGAGACCTGGAGCAATTATGATGGCACGCAGGCACGCGGTTGGCTGCTGCGCGGTGTCGAAGGCGCGCCGGCAGTTATCTTGCTCCACCGCTACGGAGTCGACCGTTCATGGCTTTTCAATCTGGGAATAAAGATCAACGAGACAACAAACTTCACCGTCCTTTGGCCGGACCTGCGAGGTCACGGAGTTGACCCTCCCGTAAAGTGGAGTTCCTTTGGAATTGACGAAGGCAAGGATGTCCTCGCGGCAATGCATTTTTTGAACACTCTAAAAAGCGAAGCAGGCCGTCCGTTGATCGGTCAACATGTCGGACTATACGGAGTCGAGCTGGGTGCACTCGCTGCACTCGAAGCAGCGCAAAACCATAACGAGGTTATTTCGCTGGTTCTTGATTCCGTGCCAGCTTCTTCCGACGATCTCCTTCAGTCGTCGGTGAAGGAAGACATTGGAATTGACAATAAGTTCGTGCAGTATCTGGTCCGCAACGCCATGCGTTTATATTTCACAGGAGGTTACTCGACAGTTTCGACCTGTGAGATAGCAGCCTCGTCGAAAGATCGACGTGTGCTGTTGTTATCCGGGCCTGAATCAGATCAACTGCGCAATTCGACGATTTCACTCAGTCACTGTTTTCCACCGTCAACTGCTGTTGAGATAAAGTCCGATTTGCCCTTGACAGGTTTTCGACTTCCTTCGGCCACCGGTGAAGAAGGCGAAGCTTACGATAGGCGAGTCATTGATTTCTTTGATCGGAACCTACGTTAAAGCGGCGATAGCTTACTTCAAACGCACAACCGCAATCGCCATGGTGCCATTGTCCGCAATGACATCGACGTTTGCCGATTTCAAACTCGTCAACTGATCCAGGAATTCCAGCGGCACCAACACCAATAGCTCACCATTGTTTTCCCGGACCGCATCAAGGACCTCCGTAGGTCCCTCATACTTCTTCGGGTCACTATCATCGCCGTAGATCAGCCGGCCACTTGCATAGAAATGAGCCGTATGATCAATCGTGTGAAGCATTCCAACACGCAATGACGAATAACCTCGAGCGTCTGCGATTTCGATCAACTCGGCTACCGAGTCACGCTGCGCTATTTTATCGACACCACAATTGAAGAGCACTACCAGCGCCAGGACAACCGAAGCGGCCACGGATCCCGCTGCTGCCGTTCTAAAGTGCACCCAAATAGCGGCGATAGAGCCGGCCGCAATGACCGGCAACACGATTGCGAGCGCACACTTCACCGAGGGCGCGCCGGATTGGCGCGCGTAGAAAAGTGCCCCTGATGCAAACAGGATGGCCAGCAAGCCGACAGCTCTCATTGCTGCCTTGCCCGTCGTACCGGTGGCGATAAAGCGGGTCAAACGTTCCCCGGCAAGGAGTGCAACCGCCGGAAGAACTGGAAGAATGTAGCCCGGCAGTTTGGATGCCGAGAATGAAAAAGCGACCATTGGCAGCATCACCCAGACCAATGCCAAGACGCGCATCCGCTCGACCGGGACGTCTGATTTCCAATGCCAGGCTCGCACTCCCGCAACTGAACTTAAGAAAAATGGTGTCCACGGCAAAGTAATCGGCACCAAAACTACCAGGTAAAAGAAAAACGGTTGAGGGTGATGGTACTTGTTCGATAGAAATCTCGCGAAGTGATGTTGGACAATAAATTCCTGAAGAAATACTTTGCCATTGCGAGCGATAACCGGACCGAACCACATCGCCGCAACTGCCAGTGCCAGCGGAAGTCCCCAACCGACACTCAACAGAACATCCTTGCGTGTTACCCCTCTCCGTAAAAGTATAAACAGGCCAGCGATCCCGAGGGGCAATAGTCCAACCAGTCCCTTTGCTAATAGTGAGATGCCAACGAAGACGTAAAATCCGATCAGAAAAAGCGTTCGAGTCCGCGACCGGGCCTCAGATTCTGCAGCAAAGAAAAATGCTGTGGCCCAGGTGATTGTCATCGTCAAAAGAATGTCGAAGGTAACGGCACGGGAGAAAACGATTAATCCAAGCGTTGTGGCAGCCACAACGGCACTCCATGGCGCGAATCCGTCAAGCTCTCCGTCATCGCTCGTTATTTCCACTCTTCGCGCTAAGCAAAAAACTGCGAGTATCGTCAACACTCCAGCTACTGCCGGTCCGAGGCGGGCAGCAAACTCAGTAACACCAAAGATTTTGTAGCTGGGTATGATCAACCAATAGAGAAGAACTGGTTTTTCAAACCACGGGTGGCCACCGAGGGTCGGAGTGATCAAGTCGCGACGAACTAACATCTCCCGCGCGACTTGGGCGTAACGCGGTTCGTCGGGTCCGACAAGCGGCAGACGACCCAAACCATAAAAATAGAACAGGGTAACAATGAGAAGCAGGAAATATGACACCCGCTTGGCAAGGCTTGAAGGTTGCAAGTATAGTCGCTCCCGAAGGGACAGTAACGCCATAAACTAGAGTAAAAGTGTCAAACAGTAAACCGAGGTTGCGAACAGCGGTGATTGGCGTGGGCCATCTCGGCCGTCAGCATGCACGTCTTCATGCGACTCTGGCGGCAGAAGGTCTTTGTGACTTTGTTGCCGTATGTGATCTGAATCAGGGTGCCGCAACCGCGCTTGCGAATGAGCGAAATATCAGATGGACCACAGAGTGGCGAGATCTGCTTGACTCAGTCGATGCTGTTAGCTTGGCCGTCCCCACAGAAGCACATAGTAAAATCGCTTGTGGCCTGCTTGAAGCGGGCATTCACGTACTCGTCGAAAAGCCAATCTCGCGCACGCTAGCAGAAGCCGACCAGATGATCGCTGCCGCAGAAGCGGGAAAAGCCCTCCTCCAGGTTGGACATGCGGAACGATTCAATCCGGCACTGGTCGCGTTGCGGCCGCACGTGAGGAATCCTGTTTACTTTGAAATTCACCGGGTCGGCGAATTCACAGCACGTTCACTCGACATCGATGTGGTTCTCGATCTGATGATTCATGATCTCGACATCGTTCAATGGCTTGTAGGAGAGGAGATCGAGGTCACGGCGATCCATGCGGTAGGAATTCCGATATTGACCACGAAGGTTGACGCGGCAAACGCTCGCCTCGAATTTGCCTCCGGTGCCGTAGCTAACATAACTGCATCACGCGTTGGCACTGAAAAGATTAGAAAAATGCGCTTCTTTCAACCACACGACTACATTGCACTCGACTACACAGCGAAGCGCGCATCGATAAGTAGCCTCGCGCCACCAACTGCTGACGGCAGGTGGCCTGGCGTGCACGTGCGTAACTTGGATGTGGTTGATATCGAGCCTTTGCGCGCGGAAATTTTGGCGTTTTTTGAAGCCGCAAGAAGTGGATCGCCATCGCCGATTTCCGGACGCGACGGCCGAAATGCTTTGAGCCTCGCTTTAAGAGCACTGGATCGCATCCACGAACATACAGTGAAGGTACGAATTTGACTCGCGAACCCGAGCCAACGGTCTCATCTTTTCTGGCCAAACGAGTCGAAGCTGGAGATTTTCCTTCCTCGGTCTACCTGATAGGCGAGGGCGGCGAGCCAATATTTACGGACGCCGTTGGGGCATCGGTGCTTTCGCCATACCAGATTACAGCTAATCCAGGCACCATTTATGATCTGGCCTCGTTAACAAAGCCGCTGGTTACCGGATTTCTCTGTGTCCGCCTAATCGAAGCAGGCGAATTGAAGATCGATGAACTCGTTAGCAAACACTTGCCTGAATTCGCACGTCCCGACAAACAACTAATAACTCTTCGTCAGCTCCTCACACATAGTTCAGGCCTTCCGGCATGGAAGCCTCTATACATTCTGGCCAACGGTGAAACCGAGCAGGTGCCTACTGTGATCGCGAGTCTTGATCTTGAAGCGCCGCCTGGTACCAGGGTGATCTACAGCGACCTCGGATTCATCATTCTCGCGTTCGTCCTGGAGAAAGTGTCTGGTCGCTCATTGATCGAACTTGCCCACGATGAGCTCTTTTCTCCTTTGCAACTCAAGTCCACATTCTTCAAGCCCGATCTAGCACGGCAAACAGGGATTGCTGCATCTGAACTCGGCAACACGTATGAACAGGGCACTTGTCGACAGCTGGGGGGCGGTGAATACGCTTCAAGTCGAAAAAATCTCATCTGGGGTGAAGTTCACGATGGCAACGCCTATTTCCTGGGTGGGGCTGCTGGACATGCCGGCCTTTTCTCAAATGCATTCGAGACGTTTTCCATTGCTAAGCAGTTTTTGGCGCGAACTACGAAGCTGTTGAACCCTGAAACGTGCAGGCTGTTTCAAACCAACATGACTGAAGGGCTCGAGGAAGCCAGATCTATTGGCTGGCAACTTGCAATGACGCGAGACTCGACTGCTGGTACATCGCTTCCGCCCGACAGTTTTGGACACAATGGATTCACGGGTACAAGCTGCTGGATTGATCCTCATCACGATCGGATTTTCATTCTGCTCACCAATCGCACGCATGGTCGACCGATTCCATTCGTCAACATAAATAGCGTGCGAAGGCAATTTCACGCGCTGGCCGTCGATGCTCTGAACGCTATGAATTGAAAAGACGAACATCATTGGAGATTGGACATTTGAGATTTGAGATTGAGTTGAGATTTAGCCACAGATTGACGCAGCAGACGCATATAAAAGCGAATGCGCTCTCTTACAATCCCAGTTTGATCTGCGTTATCAGCGTAATCTGATGCGGCTAAATCTCAACCTCAAATCTCAAATCTCAAATGTCAGATGTCCAATCTCCGATGTCCAAGGCCCCAAGCATGACGACTGCTAACAAACCCGATCACGACAAAGAGAACCTGCCTTTCTGGCGCCAGGTCTTTCTGTATTTTGTCTTCCTCGGCTTTATAAATATTGGTGGACCAGTGGCCCAGATCACCATGATGTACAACCACATGGTTGAGCGGCGACACTGGCTCTCGAAGGAACGCTTTGTCAGCATAATGAGCTTCTGTCATATGCTGCCGGGACCAGAGGCGCTGCAATTGGCAATCTATGTGGGGTATTTGAAACGAAAAGTTCTCGGTGGGGTACTAGCGGGACTGACATTCATCATTCCTGGCGCAGTGTTGATGATCATTCTGTCGCGGCTCTACGTCATGTACGGGCACCTGCCCAAGGTCAATTCGTTTTTATTCATTTTAAAACCCGCGGTTCTGGGAATAATCATGGCCGGAGCTGTCAAGCTCGGCGCTGCAGCTATTCGTAATTTTCTTCTCGCCGCCATAGTGGCAGGATCGTTTGTTGCGTTGATGTTGTCGCAGGTGAATCTGCTTTTCATTCTTCTCCTCGCGGGTCTGATTAATCTCACGGCATACGGAGCGCCAAAATCGACCAAGCGTCGTTTGCACAGTCGCGCACTTGCAGTCTCTTTATTAGCGTTTGCATTCCCATTCATTCATCCACATTGGCTGCGTCTCGGTTGGCTGTGCCTGAAAACGGGGATGTTCAGTTTCGGCGGCGCGTATGCGTCACTTGCGTTTTTGCAGCAAGGCGCTGTTGAACAATATCGCTGGTTATCGGCAGGTCAATTGCTGGATGGGGTTGCGCTAAGCATTGCCACTCCAGGTCCATTCATGCTCTTTACCACATTCGTCGGGTACCTGGCGGGAGGTCCGATTGGCGCAATAGTGGCTACCGTCTTTGTATTCTTGCCTTCCTTCGTTTTTGTTCTTACCTGTGCGCCATACATCGAAAAGGTTAGAAACAATGAAGCTCTTCAGGCTTTTCTTGCGGGAGCTAGCGCTGCGGTCGTGGGTGTGATCGTGGCCGTTACGTTTGAACTTGCCCCAGGAGCACTCGTCGGTAAGGCAAGTGCGGTCATTGCGGTGACTGCGTTTCTGGCCATCACTCTTTTGAAGATCGACGTGGCAGTCATCGCAATTGCAGCGATGCTCGGCGGAATTGTTTACGTGCTGTTACAAGGAGCATAACTTTCAACCGTCCATGGAACGCGCCTTAGTGGCACAGACTTCAGTCTGTGAACGTTGAGTGGCATTCACGCGTGTGGAAAGGCAAAGCCATTTGTCATTGGTCATTGGACATTTTTCATTTGTAATTTGAAGAAAAATGCCATATTGGAAATGATTGGAAATAACAAATGACCAATCTCCAATGACCAATCTGAATTCGCGAATGAAAAATGGGGTCCGGTTCCCTAGAATGGCACTCAATCGGACCAAACAGTGGTACACTACCCACGCGGCGCCTCTCCCTGAGACTTCAAGCCGCAAGAGTTCGAGGTAATGCACAATCGCCTCGCGCATCGCATCTGCGCCGCCCTGCTCGTTCAACTACTGCTTGCAGCTTCAACTGTTCTGCCGCAACAGCAGTCGCGCGAAGAAAACCGTCCACGCCGCGTCCTGCCCTTGCAGAGCTCTTCCCCTTCCGAATCAAGCACTATTACCACTTCAGACACGCCGGCACTGAGGCCGGAGCCGAAAATTCGTATCGCGCTTGCAACCGATGCACGTTCAGCAGTGATCTCGACAGCCGGTCAGTTGATGAACGCCAACGAGGAACAAAACACTCTCGTCGCACTAAACACCTCACGAGTTCGTGTTGAGGCGCGAATGCTTTCACCTGTTCCGCCGAAAGCGATTGAAGATTCGTTTCAACTTTCCGTTTCCGGCTCAGGTACGCACGAGGAAGCCGAGCAAGCATCTCACGATGTAAAGAAGCTCACGGGTGAAGAGACGCACCTCACTTACGACACCGAGACAAAAACCTGGGGCTTGTTGGTAGGCGATGGACATGCGCAGGACGAAGCCGAAGAACTGAGGGCAAGACTGGAGGATTCCGGATACGATGCGGTAGTCAAGCCAATCTCTCAAAGGTCCGCATCTCCTTTAGTGC
>JBKPCC010000002.1:0-12586 GCA_046727215.1 Acidobacteriota bacterium | reverse complement strand
TATTACGGTTGTCGACAAGCAAGACATTGAGGTTCGTGATGAGTCAGCCGTTGCGGAATCACTACGCAACGTGCCCGGTTTGCGTGTGCAGCAGCTGGGCGGACCTGGCTCGTTCACTTCAATTAAGGTACGGGGTCTGCGCAGCGAAGACACGGCAGTATTGATTGACGGCTTTCGCTTCCGCGATGCGGCTGCTACTCAGGGTGATGCCTCGGGTTTCCTGGAAGACATGATCGTCACCGATGTAGGCAGGATTGAGGTATTACGCGGATCAGGTTCGTCACTCTATGGCTCGAACGCGATTGGCGGCGTCATTAATCTGGTAACGGATGAGGGTGGTGGTCCAGTTCACGGAAGCGTTCTTGCTGAAGGAGGTGGACTTGGATTTTTTCGCGCCCGTGGACAAGTAGCTGGCGGCTCTGGTGACAACCGGGTTGTTTATAGCGCCGGCTTTACTCACCTAAACGTATCTCGTGGTATTGACGGTCAGGATGAAGCGCGAAATACAAGTGGACAAGGTAGAGTTCTATTTCGCTTTTCTCCAACGACAACACTGTCGGGTCGTATTTACGCAGCCAACTCCCGACTTCAACTAAATAATAGTCCTGATGCAATCGGAACAGTGCCAGCGACCGGTATCATTGATGCGATTCCACTGTCCATTACTGAACAACGTCGATTTGAATCAGGCGTGCCGATCTCGTCATTGAACATTGGTTCAGCTACTTTCATCCCCGCGGCCAACGATCCGGACAATCTGCGGAAATCAAGTTTCTTTTCAGGAGCAATTGTCTTTACCCAGAGGCCGACCGAAGCCTTCGGTTACACGCTTAGCTATCAGGAATTGGCAACCAATCGCAGCAGTATCAACGGACCATTAGGCGTGGACTTTCAGCCCTTCGGAGGAACTTCCCGCTCTGACTTCGACGGTCGCATTCATACGTTCGATGCTCGTTTCGACGTGCGCGCAGGCCGAGCAAACTTGATCACCGGTGGTTATGAATTCGAAAGCGAGAATTTCAAGAATCCTTCTTTTCAACCAAACCCGGCGGACAACTCTAACGTTGATGTCACTCAGAAGAGCCACGCATTCTTTGTTCAGGATCAGTTGCGGTTCATGGAAAACCGTCTGCAGATCTCCGGAGCATTTCGGGCGCAGTTCTTTCGTTTAGAACAGCCGGTATTCACCCCTGCGGCTTCTTCCCCTTATAGGGGGCTTACTTTCTTGTCACCGCCAACGGCTTACACCGGGGACGGTTCGGTTGCGTATCTGTTTCGTTCGTCAGGTACAAAAATACGGGGGCACGTAGGCAACGGTTATCGAGCGCCGTCGCTTTTTGAACGCTTTGGCACATCCTTCGATAGTTTCTTTGGTTTCTCCGTCTTTGGCGATCCGCGTCTAAAACCGGATCGCTCGATTGCCGTTGACGCGGGCATAGATCAGACGCTGTACAAGAACCGATTGAGAGCCTCGGCGACGTATTTCTACACGCAACTCCAGCAAGTGATCATCTTCGACTTCTCCGGGCTGATCAATTTTGCTACCGATCCCTTTGGCCGCTTTGGTGGATATCTAAACACGAATGGCGGGATTGCTCGCGGAGCGGAGTTGGGCTTCACAGCAACCCCGACGCGGACACTGAATCTTTCCGCCGCGTACACCTACACCAAGGCGCAACAACGCACCCAACAAGTGCCTGGCACTCGTCGCGCTTTGGTCGTCCCGGTTCATCAATTTTCGCTGGTCGCTACTCAGCGGGTGGGCCGGCAGGTCCTGATCAACTTTGATTTCGCCGCGTCCAGCGACTATATCGCCCCTATCTTTAATCCGGTGACGTTCGCCAGTCGTGGGTATCGCTTCCGAGGGCTGGCCAAGGCGGACATTGGCGGAAGCTATACTTTGCCGTTGGGTAGCGAAACTCGCTCTCTGCGCTTCTTCGCTTACGTCGACAACCTTTTCGATCGCGAGTATTTCGAGAGCGGTTTTCGTACTCCGGGACGAACGGGCCGCGCCGGCGCGTCGTTTATTTTTTGAGAGATGGGAGAAGGCGGCAGCACAGGCGAGGTGGTCCAACTCGTCGAGAATGAGGACTACTACTTGGACCACGGGCTCATGGTTCTCACGGCCCGTTATCACCTGCGTCGTGGCTTTTGCTGCGAACAGGGCTGCCGCCATTGTCCCTACAAAGAATTAACAAAAGGAACGCTGATGCCGAAAGCAATGAACCGACCGATTAAAACAGCGCTGTCTCTTGCGCTAATCGCTTTGCTTTGTCTGTTTGGAGGTTGTCGTCACGGGCGGCAGCAAGCCAGGGTTGAACCGCGTCCGCAACGGATCGTTTCGCTGAGTCCAAGCGTCACCGAGATTCTCTATGGCATTGGCGCGTGGCCACAAGTTATCGCGGTCTCGCAATTCTGCACCTACCCCGAAGATGTTAACAATAAGCCGCGCGTTAATGGTTGGGACAAAACCAATCTAGAGCAGGTAATGGCGCTTAAGCCCGACTTTGTCATCGGCGTAGATGCCCAGGAACCATTTCTCAAAGACAAGCTGACCGGGCTGGGCGTGCGATCTCTCTTTGTGAAAAGCCAAACTCTGGCAGACATCATGGCCTCAATGGGAGATATCGGGCGAGCGACCGGCCACGAACAGGAAGCCACAGAGCTAACTTCAAAAACTCAGACGGAGATCGACGCAGTACGAAAGGCTGTCGCCGATCGCTCTCGCCCCAAGGTACTTTGCGTAGTCGATCGGGTGCCGGGTACGATCCGTGATCTTTACACGGCGACCAAGGGAAGTTATCTCGACGAACTCATCACTATTGCCGGCGGCGACTCAATAGCACCAGTAGCTGAGCATGGTTATGGCAAGATCAATAAGGAGGCCGTGCTCACCCTGAATCCTGAAGTGATTATCGATATGGTCCAGGGCTCGAAAGGAAATTTTGGGGAGGATCCCGTAGCGGTCTGGAATGAGCTGGCCGAGGTTCGCGCCGTCCGCGATAAGAGGATCTATTCGATGACAGATCCATCGGTAATTCATCCGAGCCAGTTCGTTGGCCATACGGCGCAGGTGTTTGCGAAAGCGCTTCACCCGGAGAGCTTTCCCGATGCCAAGTGAATCTGTAACTACCGCTCCGCTTATTCAAGCTCGTAACTTGAGCTTCTCGTACTCATCGTTGCCGGCGGTAGTCGACGTTTCGTTGTCGCTTCCGCGTGGAGCGATGGGCGCGCTTATCGGCGCCAACGGCTCAGGGAAGTCGACGCTGATTAGATTATTCGCTGGACTAATCGAGCCAGGCAGCGGGGAAGTGGTTTTCGACGGAGCTTTGCTCTCAAACCTTCACCGTCGTGAGCGAGCCAGACGCATAGCATATGTTCCGCAATCGACCTCTAACGTTTTTCCCTTTACCGCGCTTGAAGTGGTGCTGACCGGCCGTAGTCCGTATAGCGGCAGGTTTCGGTTTGAGAGTTCGCATGATGAACGAATCGCGTTGAGTGCACTCGAAGCACTTGACGCGGCACATCTCGCTGATCGTCACATTACTGAGCTCTCAGGTGGTGAACGCCAATTGGTCACTGTTGCTCGCGCACTGGCGCAGCAGCCCGAAGTAATGTTGTTGGATGAGCCAGCGAGCGCGCTTGATCTGAAGCATCGGACGCAGCTAGCCAGGGCTTTGCGCAGACTAAGGAACGAGCACGGAATAACTATCCTCACGATCACGCATGACTTGATGCTGCTCGACACAACTGTTGACTTGATCTTCGCGATGAAGTACGGGCGTCTGGTTGCCAGTGGCGCACCCGAAGCCGTACTTAACGAGCGTGTGCTTGGGGAAGTCTATGATGCTCCGGTCCGCGCCATGCGCAGCGAGGGCCGCACCTTTGTCTGGTCGGAATTGTAATGAACGCGATGTCGCACACGGCGAACGCCAGCTCTTCTCCAGCCAATCAGGCGCGGGTAGGCCGGCGCTTGCGCGTGGCGCTCCCTCTCTTGATTATCGGTCTTATCATCGCTTTCCTGATTGGTCTCTATGTAGGTTACCAACCGCTTAGTCTTACCGCACTCAAGACTGATCCAATCGCACGCGCCGTATTCTTTCGTCTGCGCTTGCCTCGCGTCGTAATGGCCGGCCTTATCGGCGCCTCACTGTCGATGGTTGGAGCCGCGCTGCAAGCGCTTTTCCGAAATCCACTCGCCGATCCCTTCACTCTCGGTGTATCCGGCGGGGCATCTTTAGGGGCCAGCGTTGCGATTGCTTTTGGTCTGGGACTGAACCTGGTGGGAGTGCCTTTGATTTTTATCGCGGCGTTTGTCGGCGCTTCCGTATCCGTCCTATTGGTTTATCGACTCGCACGATCAGGCGGCGGGACAATGCTTCCGGGAGCATTGTTGCTGGCTGGTGTGGTACTGAACCTCAGCGCTTCGGCCGGCGTGCTCGTCATTCAGTATCTCGCTTCGTATGGACGCGCGTTGCAAATTCTGCGCTGGTTAATCGGTAGCCTTGACGTTGTCGGTTTTGATCTAATTTGGAAGATGCTGGTCTTCCTGCTGCCGGGCTGGATAGTTTTGATTGCTCACGCGCGAGATCTTCACCTGCTGGCAACTGGTGAAGAAGAATCTGCGGCCAGTCTTGGCGTCGACGTTAGGCGGACGGAGCGAACGGTTTTCCTGGCCAGCTCTCTGATTGTCGCCGTGACCGTTTCGGTGGGGGGCGCGATTGGTTTTGTGGGATTGATTGTGCCCCACGCGGCGCGACTTGTTTTTGGTCAGGATGTGCGAGTGCTGCTGCCGGCTTCGTTTCTCTTGGGCGCTGCATTCTTGATACTCGCTGACACGCTAGCGCGGGTGGCCATTTCGCCCGGAGAACTTCCGGTTGGAGCAATCACAGCATTGATGGGTGGTCCGGTGTTTTTGCTCTTGCTAAAGAGACAGCAACGCTATTCAGCAATTTGATTGAGGAACAAGTTCTTGGCAAAAGCACTGATGGTATTAGGCACAGCTTCTGACGCGGGCAAATCACTCACGGTTGGGGCGTTGTGTCGCATCCTGCGACAGGACGGTTACGACGTTGCTCCTTTCAAAGCGCAGAACATGGCTCTCAATTCTTTCGCGACCCGTGAAGGTCACGAGATAGGACGTGCGCAGGCAATGCAGGCCGAAGCTGCGCGAGTTGCGCCGCATGTTGACATGAATCCCATCTTGCTCAAACCAACGTCTGATGTAGGCGCGCAGATCGTCCTCAACGGAAAGGTCTTAGGTAACTATAGCGCCGCCGAGTATTACCGTCTCAAACCACAGTTGCTGGAAGCGGTAAGTTCCGCTTATCAACGTTTAGCGGCCCGTCATGAAGTTGTGGTGCTGGAGGGCGCAGGTTCGCCGGTTGAAATGAATCTCAAGGATCGCGACGTAGTTAATATGCGGATGGCTGAGATCGCAGATGCTGCGTGCCTCCTGGTGACCGACATCGATCGTGGTGGTGTGTTCGCATCGCTCGTCGGTACGTACGCTCTGCTTGAATCTCAGGAGCGCAAGCGCTTCTGTGGTTTTCTTATCAACAAATTTCGGGGCGACGTGGGTCTCTTCACCCCCGGCATTGATTATCTTGAGGAACGGCTGTCCCAGCCATGTCTCGGAGTTATCCCGTATCTGAACGCTCACGGGATTGACGATGAAGATAGCGTTTCGCTCGAACGCCGCGCCGTACGGCCTCCGCTCGATCGCAATGAGTGCCTAACCGTTTGCGTGGTCGGGTTTCCTTACCTTTCCAACTTCACGGATTTTACCGCGCTGGAAAACGTGCCCGGCGTAGTTGTCTACTACACGCGCCGACCAGAAGAAGCGCGAGCCGCTGATGTGCTTATTCTGCCGGGCAGTAAGAACACGATCCCCGATCTGCTTTGGCTTAGAAAGAATGGATGGGAGCCGGTAATCGAATCGCACACGGCTGCCGGTAAGCCGCTCCTGGGAATCTGCGGCGGCTTCCAGATGCTGGGACGTGAGATACGCGATCCACATCACACGGAGAGTGACGTCGAATTTGTGCCCGGCCTGAACGTCTTGGATTTCACGACTGTGCTGGAGCGCGAGAAGGTCACTCGGCAAGCAACCGCGAGGTTCGCCCAACCGAATCCGCTTGGAAGCGATGATTACGATCAATCTCCTCTATTCATCGGCTATGAGATTCACTTAGGTGAGACGCTGCTGAGAAATGGAACTCAGCCGCTTTTTCAACTGCAACGGTCCGGTGATGAAGCAGTCCATCAAGACGGTGCGGTAAGCGCTGATGGGCGGGTGTTTGGCACTTACTTGCATGGATTGTTCGACTCGGCGGAAGGTCTACGGTTGCTCCTGCGTCGCTGGCGGCAGATATGCGATAAGAAGGAATCGAATGGATGTCTTGTTGACCCGCTCGTTGAACGCGAAAAACGCTACGACACGCTCGCGGACCACTATCGGAGCAATCTGAGGATGGACGTTATTTACCGCGCACTCGATGAGCAAAGATGATCTCTCCCGTCTCGTTCGCGCTGGCTTACGCGTTGGATTGGTTGATCGGCGACCCTACTTGGCTGCCACATCCAGTGCGATGGATGGGGCGGATGATAAAAGGTGGAGAGGGGCTCGTGCGGAGATTCAGCCGCGCGCCAAGCAGCGAGTTCATCGCCGGGATGGTGTTAACTGTGATCGTGGTCGGCATGTTTGGAATCGGCAGTTGGATCGTATTGCTTTGGTTGAGAGGTTTAAATCCAGCGCTGGCCTTCGTCGTATCGGTTTACCTCGCGGCATCGACGCTCGCTACGCGTTCGCTGCTTGACGAGTCGCGAGCGGTGAGACTCTTTCTTGTAAACGGTGATCTGCTTTCAGCGCGTCAGCAAGTCGCGCGCATCGTAGGTCGCGACACGCAGGAACTGGACGAGCCAGAAGTAACCCGAGCGGTGATTGAAACCCTTGCGGAGAGCGCATCGGATGGCATAGTCGCTCCAATGTTTTATCTGGCAATTGGGGGCGTGCCCGCCGCGCTGGCTTACAAAGCAATAAACACTCTCGATTCGATGATCGGACATCGAAACAAACATTATGAGTACTTCGGGAAGTGTGCGGCGCGACTGGATGATGTTGCGAGCTTCATTCCTGCGCGCGTAAGCGCTCTGCTGTTCGTATCCGCAGCTTGGACGCTACATCTGGATTGGCGCGGAGCTTGGCGGATCATGTGGCGGGACGGTGCTAAGCATAAAAGCCCCAACGCGGGGCGAGCCGAAGCGGCGATGGCTGGCGCGCTCGGCGTACGAGTCGGCGGCACTAACTTTTACGATGGTGAAAGACACGATGGTCAATACTTGGGTGACGTGCATAACCCTCTAGAAGACGCAGCCTTGAGAAACGCTTTGCGACTGACGAGTTGCGTTTCACTATTAATGTTTGCGCTGAGTCTATCAGTGCGATTGCTGGTCAACTCGTAGAACCCAAACTCTTGGACCTGCTCTATGAACGATAAAAAGAACAGCGTAGACCCACTCTCATTGCCGCCGCGATTGCCGCAGAACGAAGAGGAACTCAAGCGCGCCATTATCCTGCTGGGGAATCGTAAGCAGGTTGAACTCAAAACGGATGCGCGGCGTCAATTGGAGAGCTTGATTGGAGTCTACCCAACCATAAAAGAAGCTGCTCTATGGAAGCGTGTGTTACGTCGAGCATGCCAAGGGACGTTTCTAACGACCAAATGAGTTACGCCGAAGTGAAAGACAGATCGAGCAGGGTGCATCCGATTCTTGGCGAGCACGGCGGAAGAGTGTACGAAGCTGCTCGGCATTGGGGAATCGAACCCCACGAAGTCTTGGATTTCAGCGCGAACATCAATCCGCTTGGTCCGCCGCAAGGAGTGGTCTCCGCAATCACAAATGCGCTCACGCCGATTAGCCTCCGAGTCTATCCGGACGCTGACAATTTCGTCAGAGCAATAGCAGACAGATTCCGCCTAATGGCGGACGAGATAGTCGTTGGGAGCGGAGCGGCGTCTCTGATTTTCGCGGTCATGCATGCCCTCCTCCCCAGAAGGGTGCTCATACTTGAGCCTGCCTTCCTTGAATACTCGCGCGCCTCCGCGGCAGTGAACGCGCAAATAACAACCGCACTACTCAGCGAAGTGAGTGCCTTCACACCCGATTTTGCGAGCCTTGCGCGCGCTGTCAAAGAGCGCCAATTCGATTTAGTGATCTTGAACTCACCTCACAATCCGACAGGTGCCTTGTATCCGAGGGACGCACTGCTCTCATTAATTCGCGCAGCGGAAGAGCACAACGCTGCGGTGTTGCTTGATGAAGCCTTCATCGACTATGCGTCACAAGGGAGCTTGGTTTCGCTGGCGGCGACAAAATCTCATTTAATCGTGCTGCGCTCACTCACAAAGTTCTATGCGATACCTGGCATTCGCATTGGCTATGCGGTGAGCAATGCGAAATTAGCCGCAAAGATCAAAGTCCAAATCGATCCATGGTCGGTTTCAACAGTTGCGCTCGAAGCTGGATGCGCTGCGTTGGCCGAAGATGAGTTCGGAGCGGAGTCTCGTCGCATCAATGCCATCGCTCGGGAAGAATTCGAGGGCGCGCTGCGGGGTATCGGCTTAGAAGTTTTACCTTCAGCCGCTAACTTCCTGCTGACCAAACTGCCTTACGGTTCAGGCAGAGATTTACAAGATTGGCTGGAATCAGAACGGATTCTTATTAGGCGCTGCGATTCACTTCACGGACTGGGAGAAGCCTTCATTCGTTTGGCCGTTCGCTCAAGCTCCGACAACATCCGATTGGTTTGCCTGATTGAAGAGTGGCTCAAAGTAAATGAGTGGGGCTGAAAGAATGAAACTACTGAATCAAATGGGTCTCAAGTTGCCTGTGTTGCGAAAGTCCCAGGTGTGTGAAGCATGTGGTGAGACATTCGCCTGCGAGATTTCGTTAGGCACAGGTTGCTGGTGCGGGGAAATCAAGTTGATTGATGAAACTAGGCAGAAATTGCGAGCGAAGTACAGAAACTGCCTGTGCCGCGCGTGTCTGGAGAAAGCAGCAGCCACAAACTCAACATCGGAGGCCAAAGCGAACCCGTATGATTGACCATTTAAGTTCCTACCCACGTCGCATCATCTGTCTCACCGAAGAGACGACCGAGACGCTTTACCTGCTCGGCGAGCAGGAGCGTATCGTCGGTGTTTCGGGCTACACGGTGCGACCGCCGGAGGCTCGTTTGAAGCCAAAGGTCTCCGCGTTCATCAACGCCAAGTTCGACAAGATTCTCGCGCTGGAGCCAGACCTCGTTTTCGCGTTCTCCGATCTGCAAGCTGACATCGCATCGGAACTAATTCGGCGTGGCATAACCGTGATGACCTTCAATCAGCGAAGTCTCACTGAGATTCTGGAAATGATTCTGACCGTGGGGCGCCTCGTCGGCTGTGAAGAGAAAGCACGGAGGCTCGTTTTGAGCTTGCAGACTGATCTCGATGCCATTCGCCAGTCTGCTATGGGTTTCGCTCACCGTCCGCGAGTTCTTTTCGAAGAGTGGTACGACCCGCTCATTTCCGGCATTCGCTGGGTGGACGAACTCATTGAGATCGCTGGCGGCGAATGCATTTTTCCCGAGTTGCGCAAACACCAGGCAGCCAAGGACAGGATCGTCAATCCGGCCGACGTGATTGGCCGCGATCCTGAAGTCATCATCGGTTCGTGGTGTGGTCGCGCGGTGAAGAGGGATTGGATTCGTAAGCGCGACGGTTGGGACCGCATCAGTGCCATCAGCAACGATCACATTTATGAAGTGAAATCGGCGTTTATCCTTCAACCTGGACCGGCAGCGTTGACTGAAGGATTGCGTCAATTGCACGCGATCCTTGCGCACGCAGTGAATCAAGAGATTGAACGAGGCTTGCTGCCGAAAGAAAAAACGGACGCGGCGCTGGGCCTGCCGCCTCGACACAATACGATCGAGCACACCGCTGTCTAGTAGCGATCCGTAGACTTATGTCCGAGAACCTAACCAAAGGTAGGCGGTTGATTCTGCTTCTCGGTGGGGCGCGAGGTGGTAAGAGCGCCTACGCAATAAGACTGGCGCAGGACGTCGAACGCGTTGCGGGTGATGAGGTGTGTTTCATCGCGACGGCGCAGGGTTTAGACGAAGACATGACAAAACGAATTGCGCGCCATCGCGCGGAAAGACCGACCAACTGGCGCACGATTGAAGAGCCTTACCAGATTGATGAAGCACTGAAACAGGCAGCTGAAACCGAGGTGGTCATCGTTGATTGCCTGACGTTGTTTGTTTCCAATTGGCTTATGCGTCACGAAGATGAGCATGAGTGCGAGCAGTTCGTGCGCCGCATCACTCGCAACTTTCTGGAACTGACGCGCACACGGCAGCAAACGGTCATTTGCGTGTCGAATGAGGTGGGATTAGGCATAGTCCCTGACACGAGCCTCGGACGAGTGTTCCGAGACGTGCTGGGACGGGTGAACCAGGAGCTTGCAGCAGCAGCCGATGAGGTCTATCTCCTTATTACCGGTTTGCCTTTGCAATTGAAGCCAACGGCATAAGACGCTAATTCCTTTAGCTCGTATCAAACAATGGACAACCCAGCTTCGCTCATCACGCAAGTCTGTAGTCAGATTGAACCAATCGATCCGTCGTGGCTAAAAGCAGCTCGCGAGAGACAGCTGACACTCACGAAACCGCCGGGAAGCCTGGGACGCCTCGAAGAGATCGCCAATCGCCTTGCCGCGATTCAGCGGAGCGTCACGCCCGTCGTCACGAACAAACGCATCTATGTCGTCGCTGGAGATCACGGCGTAACCGCCGAGGGTATTAGCGCCTATCCGCGCGAAGTCACACCGCAAATGGTTGACAACTTTTTGCGGGGCGGCGCCGCCATCAATGTGCTGGGGCGTGCAGGAGCAATCGAAGTCAGAGTCGTTGATGCGGGCGTCGACGCGGACCTCAGCGATCGCGCTGAGTTGATTCATGCAAAGGTAGTGCGGGGCACCGCCAACTTCGCCGTTGGCCCCGCAATGACCCGCGAAGAAGCTGAAGCGTGTCTCGCTACAGGTATCGAATTAGCGCGAGCGGCTGCCAACGAAGGAATCAACCTGCTTGGCATTGGTGAGATGGGAATCGGAAATACCACAGCGGCGAGTGCCATCACGTCGGTTCTCTTGAGATGCGATCCTGAAGCGGTGACTGGTCGAGGAACAGGTGTAGACGACGCTGGGTTAGCTCACAAGATCATTGTGATCCGTAGAGCAGTTGAAGTGAATAGGCCTCGCGCCAGCGATGCAACTGACGTACTAGCGAAGCTAGGCGGCGCTGAAATCGGAGTGATGACCGGGATCGTGCTCGGTGCGGCAGCGAAACATTTACCGATCGTCGCCGATGGTTTTATTAGCACGGCTGCAGCGGCGCTCGCTCTCGCCCTACAGCCGAACGTGCGTGATTACTTGTTCAGTGGGCATCGATCGGCAGAACGCGGACATACAGCCTTGATTGATTTCGTCGGCGAGCCACCCGTGCTCGATCTCTCGATGAGGCTGGGTGAAGGCACTGGCGCGGCCTTGGCGATGCACGTCATTGAAGGCGCTGCCAAACTGCTTTGTGAGATGGCGACTTTCGCTGATGCGGGAGTGAGCAATAAGGAGTGAGCGGCTCGGACTTCAAATGATTCGTCGCTTCTTAATTGCTGTTCAGTTTCTGACTCGATTGCCCGTCCCGCGATCTCTCAACAGCTCTGAGACCGACATCGGTAAGGCTGCGGCTTTCTTTACGCTGGTGGGCGTGATTGTAGGTGGCGGCGCCGCTCTCGTGTTTTTGGGGTTGCAGAGAATTCTTCCACTACCTGCCTCCGTGTTCTGCGCAATTGCCTTCGCGGCGTTCATCACTAACGGCTTTCACGAAGACGGATTGGCAGATTCGTTTGATGGGTTTGGCGGAGGCTGGACAAAGGATCGCGTTCTGGAAATCATGCGTGACAGCCGCATCGGAACATACGGCACCTTGGCGTTGATCTTTGTCATTCTCGGAAAGTTCAACTTTCTTTCGGTGCTGCCGCAGGGCCAGATTTGGCGTTGGCTGATTGTCGCGCACACGGCCTCACGTTGGACGATTCTGCCGTTGTGCACTTACTTGCCTTATGCGCGTGCCGAAGGCCAAGGCAAACTTGTAGCTAAGCAAGTTGGCATTCTGGAAATCATAATCGGCACCGTCACGTTGTTGCTGGTCTTAATCCTGCTTCCTTGGCAAGCGGCACTTGTCGCATTGCTCGGGACAAGCCTAGTGACTCTCGTCAGCGGCTTATACTTCCGCTCTCGGATACAGGGCATCACCGGCGATTGCCTGGGAGCAACGAATCAACTCACCGAGATTGTGCTTTATCTGACTGCTGTCATTCTTTTCCGATTCAGCTTCCTTCGGTGAACGAAATTGCCAATCAAAAGCGTCTGCGACTCTATTTGATTCGACACGGTGAAGTTGAAGGAGCGGCAGCCGGAAGACTTCTCGGCCGAACGGATACACCGCTGTCCGAGCGCGGACTAAAGCAATCGCGTCAACTTG
>JBKPCC010000001.1:0-85615 GCA_046727215.1 Acidobacteriota bacterium | reverse complement strand
TTTGCCATGGTGGCGTAACAGCAGGTGTGCGGTAATCAGAAAGTCATAATCAATAGGCAGTTGTTCGTTGATCGCCTCCTGTACAGAAGCATAGCTCGAGGAGTAACTCTTTCGCTCTGCACCAAATCCGAGTCTGAGCATGACGCGCAGTCCGTTTGAATCCAAGGCCAGAATTGGATGGGTCCTTGTGAACAACAGAATTTTCTGCGCGCCCGGTGTTCCGATCGAAGGAAATTTCTTTAGCTGCTGAAGGGCCTTGGCGGGTGGAAGCCTAAGCGCTCTTCGCAAATCGCCTCCAAAATCATTCAATACAATTTGAGCAATCTCTTTTAGCCGGGCAGCCCTTAGTTGCGGGTGAATACCTCCCCGACGTGTGATTTGCACAAGCTTTTCGACAGGCGTGGCAAGGATGTCTGTGGGTTCTAAACCGATTTGGTTTTTTAAAGCAGCAAACGCGACTTCACGCTTTTGATCATCAACGAGATAGCCGACGTTTTCATACAAAATAAGCGCCAACGGATGATTGATTTTCGGCGGTCGTGGTTCTCCATATTGCGATCTCAGTTTGCGAATCACATCTTGAAGTTTTGGCGCCACACGCGTGCCTCGTCAAACCAATCGTAACCATCTACAGCAATTCAAAGGATTCAATTTCTGCGATATCGCGAACGGAAACTTTGTCTCCCTTCGCCCACGGCAGCTCCAGTGCCCTCGTCAGAAACTCCATGAACGGCGCCGACGCACGGCAAATCCTTACTATACGATTCAAGAAGTCCGGCGCGCAGACCTCATCCTCCGCGAAGCTTGCCCACATAATGAAGTCCTTCTTCTGAAGGTCTTCCGCAAGCGGATGATCAGGGTCAACACCTGGTGGCAGACGCTTCATTAACTCTCCACTCATTTCACAATTCGCCTTGAACGCTTTTGATCGCGTCACCTTCTTCCATCGCGACGGGTCGTCCATGATTGCTTCGCGGATCCGTGCGCGCGTCTCCGTGTCTGGCCTCCATAAACCGCCTGCGAAAAAAGATCGCTTTGGCTCCAGGTGCAAGTAAAAGCCGGGTGCAACTGTTTTCTTCCAGGCGTTGTGCGGAAACCGTGCTGCTGCATGAGTCTGATATGGCGGAGCATCCGGCCGAAAGCGGAGATCCTTATAAATTCGCAAGAGCGATCCACCTGATGGTTTCGGATCAGCTATCAGATAGGGACTAAACTTCTGAAGCTGTGGTTGGAAATCGCCAATGAACTGGAGAAAAGGCTCTCGGACTGATTGCTCGTAGTCGGCCTTATGACTCTGAAACCACTCGCGATTGTTGTGACGTTTGAGGTTTCGTAAGAAGCCGAATAATTTCGGGGTGAAGTGTGGTTGCGGTGACATAGCGTTTATTCGTGCATTTCAATTTTGGTTCACTGTCCCATCCGTGCAATTTTACCATTGAGACGCTATAATGCAGTCTCCCATGAATTTAGACATCTTTCATCCAGCGGTTGCGCGCTGGTTCGAGAAACAGTTTCCTTCAGCGACCGCCCCTCAGGCAGCGGCGTGGCCGTCCATCAAGGCGAAAAACCACACATTGATAGCCGCTCCAACCGGGTCTGGCAAGACTCTGGCTGCTTTTCTGGCCGCCATTGACGATTTACTTCGTCTGGGGCTCGAAGGAAATCTGGATGATTCGACCCATGTAGTTTACGTCTCACCATTAAAAGCTCTCAGCAACGATATTCAGATCAACTTGCAGAAACCACTGGAAGGCATCCAGGAAGAGCTGCGAGCGCTCGGACTACCCGAAGTTAACATTCGCGTCCTTGTGCGTACGGGCGACACACCCGCTGCCGAACGGACCGCAATGACAAAACGGCCCCCTCACATTGTCGTTACCACGCCGGAGTCTCTGTACATCTTACTGACGAGCGAAGGCGGGCGTCGAATGTTACAGACTACCCGCACACTGATTGTCGATGAGATTCACGCACTGGTCGATAACAAAAGAGGATCACATCTCGCGCTTTCCGTTGAGCGTCTGGAAGAACTGGTGCGACAGCACAGGACCGGAACAGAAGTTAACCAAATCCGCAATTCGAAATCCGAAATTAGCAATTCTTTGGTCCGCATCGGTCTTTCCGCCACCCAACGCCCAATCGAGGAGGTCGCACGCTTCCTTGTAGGTACCAATAACATCGATGTCGCCGGCAAACCAAACTGTAAGATTGTCGATAGTGGCCACACTCGGCGTCTCGATCTTGCTATCGAACTCACTGAATCACCCCTTCAGGCAGTGATGTCGGGCGAGGTATGGGACGAGCTCTATGACCGGTTAGCACAATTAATCCGAGAACATAAAACAACGCTGATCTTCGTCAATACGCGACGACTAGCTGAACGCGTGGCTCGCCATCTGGGAGAACGAATCGGAGACGAAAACATCGCAGCTCACCATGGCAGCTTAGCGCGAGAACAAAGGTTGGCGGCCGAACAGAGGCTAAAGGCTGGCGAGCTGAGTGCGCTGGTTGCCACTGCCTCACTGGAATTGGGGATTGATATTGGCGATGTAAATCTCGTTTGCCAGATAGGCTCAACGCGATCGATTGCCAGCTTCCTCCAGCGCGTCGGCAGATCCAACCATACAGTTGCGGGTTTTCCTAAAGGCCGAATCTTCCCGCTTTCCCGTGATGAACTGGTGGAGTGTGCTGCACTGATTGATTCTGCCAGGCGGGGCGAGCTTGACCAGGTCTCAATTCCGAGCAAGCCCCTGGACATTTTGGCGCAGCAGATTGTGGCTGCTGTTGCTGCGGAGGAATGGACCGAAGACGCCCTATTCGAAATGATCCGGCGAGCTTATCCGTATCGTGACTTGGCGAGAATCGAATTTGATTCAGTGCTACGAATGCTGACGGAAGGGTTTTCTACAAAGCGCGGTCGACGATCCACTTATCTGCATCATGATGCCGTCAATCATCGTCTTCGTGGCCGGCGTGGCGCCCGACTGGCGGCAATCACGTCTGGCGGAGCAATTCCAGACACGGCTGATTACGCAGTTGTGCTTGAACCGAGCGGACTGGTCATTGGCTCAGTGAACGAGGATTTCGCCATCGAGAGTTTGCAGGGCGACATCTTCCAACTCGGGAACACCTCGTGGCGAGTGTTGCGGGTCGAGCAAGGCAAAGTACGAGTAGAAGACGCGCATGGTCAGCCGCCGTCGATCCCATTCTGGCTGGGTGAAGCTCCAGCCCGCACACATGAGTTGTCAACAGCTGTTTCGCGTCTGCGTGAGGAAATCGCTGACCGTGTTGTATTAAACCTTCCAGCTGCGATCGATTCCGCTTACGGCGATGAAGACGAGAACGACACAAAAACAAATCCTTTCGACTTGGAATCAGCAACGGCCTGGCTCACTGACGAAGTTGGAATATCACGGTCAGCGGCTGAGCAGATGGTGGAATACCTGGCTTCGGCAAAGGCAGCACTAGGCGTGATGCCTTCCTTGCAGAACATCGTGCTTGAGCGATTCTTTGACGACAGCGGCAGCATGCAGTTGGTGGTCCATTCACCTTTCGGAAGCCGATTGAACCGCGCATGGGGCTTGGCCTTACGCAAACGTTTCTGTCGCAAGTTTAATTTTGAGTTGCAGGCCGCTGCCACAGAAGATGCGATCGTTCTCTCGCTTGGTCCTACTCACAGTTTTCCGCTCGAGGATGTTTTTCACTACTTGAACTCGAAAACAGTCCGGGAGCTATTGTGTCAGGCGCTGCTGGACGCGCCCATGTGGAACATTCGCTGGCGCTGGAACGTTACGCGAGCACTGGCAGTGCTTCGCAGGCGCGGTGGAAAGAAGATCCCTGCGCAGTTGCAACGCATGGATGCGGAGGACCTATTGACGGCCGTTTTTCCTGACCAGGTCGCGTGCGCGGAGAATCTCGTCGGCCAACGCGAAATTCCGTCGCATCCACTCGTTACCCAAACTGTCCGCGACTGCCTGGAAGAAGCGATGGACATCGATGGTCTCGAGTCGCTGTTGCGCTCCATCGAAGGAAATGAAAGGAACCTGATAGCTCGTGACGTGCTTGAACCTTCACCGTTGGCGGCGGAAATTCTGAATGCGAGACCTTACGCGTATCTGGACGACGCTCCACTCGAAGAGCGGCGGACGCGTGCAGTCTACCAGCGTCGTTGGCTGGATCCGCAAACTGCGGCCGATCTCGGAAAGCTTGATCAATCTGCGATTGATCGCGTCAGGATGGAAGTTTGGCCACAGCCTGAAAACCCGGATGAACTACATGATGCACTCGTCGAGCTCGGGTTCTTGACTGAAGCCGAGGGGATGTTGGGCGAATGGGCGAATGGGGGAAGTCGGGAAGGGGCGCATGTGGGAAACGGCGAATCGGCCAATGGGGGAATGGGCGAAGAGGCGAACGCACGAATTGGGGACCAGAACGGATGGAGAGGTTTCCTAACAGAATTGGAGAACGAAAAGCGGGCGACGGTCCTATTTCCTTTTGAGTCAGCTTCTTCTGCGACGTCAAACGAATTCCAAGACCTTGCAGTTGACGACAAGGAATCAGGGCCACGCCTTTGGGTTGCAGCAGAACGATTGCCGCAACTAAAAGCAATATATCCATCTGCTCTTCTGGATCCTGAAATCACGGCCCCAGAAACGTACGCTCAGGTGACGTGGTCGCGAGAAGACGCGCTGGTCGAAATTTTCCGTGGCCGCCTGGAAGGATTAGGTCCTGTTACTGTAGAAGCGCTTGCAACCTCCTCAGCGCTGCCCGCCAGCGATGTTGAACTGGCGTTATTGCGGCTCGAAGCTGAAGGGTTCGTGATGCGAGGACGCTTCACCCCAGGTGTTGAGGAAACCGAGTGGTGCGCGCGCCGGTTGCTCGCGCGAATTCACAGCTACACGCTCAACCGGCTTCGTCAGGAAATCGAACCAGTCTCGACGGCTGATTTTGTTCGCTTCCTTCTCTCCTGGCAAAAAGTGGCTCCGGATCACCAGATGGAGGGCCCGGAAAGTCTTGCAGCAATTATTGAACTACTTGAGGGTTGGGAAGCTCCTGCCGCCGCTTGGGAAGGCGAGATCTTTCCGAGTCGTTTGGTTGAGTATGATCCCGCGTGGCTCGATGTTCTGTGTTTATCTGGAGAAGTAATTTGGGCAAGATTGACGCCGGCAGCTGGACGGAGTGATCAGGACAAGGCAAGGTCTTCAGGACCGGTGCGCACCACGCCCATCGCATTGGTTCGGAGAAAGAATTTTGCAGGTTGGAATTCCGCGTTTCCACGCGCGACGCCTGGCGATCTTAACTTGTCCACAATTACTGAAACCGTCTATCAGTATCTAAAACAACGGGGCGCCTCATTCTTCATGGATATCGTCGATGGGACGCGTTTGTTGCGGGCCCAGGTAGAGGAGTCGCTCGCTGATCTCGTCGCGCAAGGATTGGTCGTCTCTGACAGTTTTACAGGACTGCGCGCGCTGTTGACGCCATCTCACAAGAAGACGAACGCAGGTGCACGCCGCCGTAGCCGTGAACCTGTTTACAACATGGCCAGTGCCGGCCGGTGGTCCTTGCTGAATCGAGAAGCGCCAGCTGATGAGAATCGATCTGACTTAACCGTTGACCGGGACACAATCGAGCAGGTCGCGCGTATTTTACTCAAGCGCTATGGCGTTGTGTTCAAGCGCTTGCTGGAGCGCGAGGGAATTATTGTTCCGTGGCGAATACTGCTCAGAACCTATCACCGTCTGGAGGCCAGAGGCGAAATTCGTGGCGGGCGATTCGTGGCTGGGATTTCGGGTGAACAGTTCGCACTGCCCGAGGCTGTGGGAATGCTGCGTTCCATAAGGCGAGCACGAAATAGCGAGGGCGTAAGTGCACCTGAATCGCTCATTTCCGTGAGTGCAGCGGATCCTCTGAATCTACTAGGGATCATCATGCCGGGGACCCGCCTCACTGCGCACACGTCAAATCGAATTCTGTATCGCGATGGCGAAGCAATCGCTGTTCTGGAATCTGGCGAGACAAGATTTCTAACGGAGCTTAGCCGTTCAATGGAATGGAAAGCCAAGGCGGCTTTATTGCGCAGAGCAACGCCGCCTCAGTTGCGTACCTACCTGAGGCGACCCGCATAACCCAGGCGCTATCTAGCCGAACCTTCAATTTCAAAACCGCTATTGTTACTGAAAACATTTCGGACGTTTGTGCCGGTAAACGCCATCCTCTTATCCACTGGGCCGTTGCCTGTGTAGATAAGAGTGTTTCGTTCGATGCGGCTATCGACAAGTCCCTCGACCAAGAAGCCGGGAATGCCGCCACCGCCCACGTCAGTGAGTTTATTGTTTGTTACCGTGATTCGCGACCCAGAGATTCGAATACCGGCTTGTCCCGTTCGAGTGACGGTATTGTTCCTCACGATAACATCCTGCACCATGCCAATCAGATAAATTCCGTTACTTAACGCGCTGTAGATGTTACCGCGATTCTCGCCACCAATGATCGTATTGTTCTCTACGAGAATATTTCGGATGTGAGGTGTTCCCGGTCCCTCCTGCACGACAATGCCGTTGCCTGTTACGGGCATTTCAGAGCCTCTGTGATCTATCAAGTTGTTTCTGATGATCACGTCCTCCATCCTGTCACTTGATTGGTTCGGTTCCAGATCGATGCTTGTGTTTCCCGGACCCCCTCGCTGCCCCGGAGCGATGAATCGATTACCTTCAAACACGATGTTGCGCCCGTTCACGAGGGCAAGGTTCTGTGAGGCTACCCGCGTAAAGAGAGAATTCACGACTCGCACATTTTCCGCCCAGTGACCTGTAAAAGATGCACCACCTACGGCTATCCCTATTGACCTCGTGCCGTTCATCCACACGTGATCGACGACGCAATTAGAACAGTTTCCCAAAGAAATCGCCGGCGGGGCTGAATAGAGGCCAGGATTGGCGCCTTTGACTTGAATATCGCGGATCGTAACGTTCGTGTCAGCAGCACCATTCGTCACAGTACCGTTATAAGCGCCGATAACTGTAAATTGACCCTGGGCCGTGGATTCAAGAATGATCGATTCCCAACCGGAACCAATTAAAGAGGAACCTGATTTCAGGAGGATAGGAACTCCAGCCGTATTCGCGGCGTAGGTTCCCGGTTGGACACGCAACACATGGCCTGGCGAAATAACAACCTGGGTGGCAATCATGCCTCCTCCCTGAACAACGATCTCCCCTGGTCGTTGACCTAGGGCCTTATCGGCTGCGTTTATCTTTGCGCCAATGTCAGCTCCGGGAAAACTGTTAGCAACCACTCGGGTTGCCTGCGTTTGGGTTCTACCGGAGATAGCCGACGACGTTGCTAATATCAACGACAAAATCCCGCTGCAAAATAGAATCAAAGTATGTTTCATCAATGGCCCCTCGATCTGCTTTGTAGGCGATTATTAGACCATAGACCCAACATGTCCCGGAGCCCGCAGCCGGGAACGCGAATCAGGCTTATTTCAGCAGCATCGTGTTTCGCTCCGCTTGTTTAATCTGGCAAAACGGATGTGATTTTGCAAACGTAAACGGAATCAACCGCACGATATCGTGTGACAGGTCAGTAGGTTAGGGCGTGGATCTGACACTTTTTCGTGAGGTCTGCGGTTTGCTTTGCTGAGGGACAAAGGAGGTTCAGTACATGCGATTAGCTAAATTAGGTACAAGGTTCGGAGGCTTCATTTTAGCGTTATTCGTCATATTCGGCGTCACCGCCATGTCTGCTGCAAGTGCGCAGGCACAGTGGCGTGATCAACGTGATAGTGGCTGGAGACGTGATCGCAATTGGGACCGAGATCAAGATTACAGACGTGATCGAGACTATCGGAACCGGCGTTACGATCCGTATGACAGGCGCAACGGCAACTATGGTTATAACGTCTATCAGGTGGCTGTTAATCAAGGTTACCAGGCAGGTCTAAACACCGGCGCCAGTGATGGGCGCCGTGGGCAGAGCTACGATCCAGAGCGTTCCCACTACTATCGCAATCCTCCCAGCTCAAACTCGTATGGATACAGAGGTCAATATCAACAGGCCTTTCGAGAAGGATTCTTACGAGGTTATGCTGAGGGATACAGACAGTATGGATACAACCGTGGACGAAATTACGGCAGAAGGTTTCCCTGGTAACTAGCGGCCCAATCGAAGCGCCATTCAAGCTGAAGCCGCGACGCTCACCAACGTCGCGGCTTTTTCCTGTTCCGACTTGGTTTGCGCTATGGATTGTTTACAGAAGCGTTGTATTTCTGCCGTTTGTTTTTGCAAACGCGACTGCTGGAACGCATCTTGTCTTGACGATGTGCGGGTAAAGGAGAAAGAGTCCATGGAACAACTTAATGCGCAGGGGAAGAAGTGTGCAACTCGGGACTGCAACTGCCGAGCACAAGCGAGTAGCGATTTTTGCAGCGAACAATGTGCCGCCTCCGGTGGGAATGAGAATGCCTGCCGGTGTGGTCACAAAGACTGCAAGTGATGGGTGCAAACCGTAGCTCGACCGGCCGCACAAGTTTGAGCGATAATAGTCGCGCAGGCACGGAAGACCACTAAATGCATAAATTCAAAAAGGCCAGCCTCAGCGCTGCACTCGTGGTGGTGCTGTGCTTTTTTCTCCCCTGGATCCAGGTGAGCTGCGGTTCAGCCAAGGATTCGATCTCCGGAATCGACCTGGCCCGCGACAATCAGAGCCTGCTGTGGCTGATTCCAATTCTGATCGTTGCCACCTTACTTGTTGGATTCTTCAAACGAACGCACGGCAATTTGGATCTTGGTTCGCTTCTCGGTTTTGTGGCTGGATTAGTAAGTGCGTACTTAATGAATCGAGAAAGGATACGCGCCGAAGACAATCCGGGACTACTGCAAATTAACCTAACCGGATGGTTCTGGCTGGGGCTTGGCGCGTCAATCGTGTTAGCTGTGACAAGTGCGATCGACTTTCTCAAGTCGCCGAAGGCTCGCTGATAAACCGAACGCCACAAAGAGGCACAAAAAGCATAAGAACCTTTTGAATTGAGCTTTGTGTGATTTTTGCGGCGTAACACACAATGGCAACGCCTCTCCGGCTACGAAGAAGCGTTGCCTGCTGTGGACGTGCTCTAGTGTTGCCACCAGGGCTTCTTAAGAAGACGGTGCCACAGTCCACCAGTCTTCTATCTGGTTGACTTCGTCACGTTAGTCGTTACCTCGGCGTTTCTAAACAGCGCGCCGACCGCTGATAATATTGATTAGAAAAACCACCAAAGCAATGACCAGCAGCAGGTGAATGAGTCCACCGCCAACGTGGGTCGCAAAACCCAATAGCCACAGAACCAGCAGAATTACGAGAATTGTCCACAGCATCTCAAAGTCTCCTTTACAAAAGACGAATTTTGGTTAGCCGTCTTTCAGGACCGGCTCTAAAACACTTTCCTATTAGGCATGAGCAATGCTTATGCCAGCACCGAGTGAGCCTGGCGCAGTGGTTATTTAACTGATTTTGTGGGTTTTGGAAAGGATCTAATACACACCGCCCCCTCACGGCCTATCGACCGCAGTGCATCAAAACAAGTCACGGTTGTTTACTGTTGGACGTGATTTGTTCGTTGGGTCGCAATTATTAGGGCGAGACGACACCTTTTTTTATGTTTCGTTGCCACGCCTCGTAATTTCGCACTCGGCGCTTGGCCTGCTTTCGAGTGAGCTTCATCTCCTGTGCGACGTAGTCGATTCGTGAGGTCCGATCTTTCTTCTTATCAAAGCGATCTCCCGGTGCTTTGATGTAAATGTTATAAGCACGCGTCCACTCGGCTTTTACGTCCGCGGTCGCTTGTTTGCCACGTTGCTCCGGCATGTTTCCCTCTCTGTGAAGAATAAGGTCAATCAGTAAAGCGCGTCTAGAATAGGTGAAAACGCTAAAAACTATAAAGCCTCGTAGAACTGGATTTTGGAAAAAAGTGCAAATTCCGCCAATTAAGGTGAAATTAGAACTGCTGGAGCAATTGCTTTCGTGGATGCGAAGACTAAGGGATAATTAAGCCTTACGGAGCGGATGGCACGAACGTCTGAGGGCCCGGACCGCGAAAGTTGATATTAGGATTACTTGAGTCGTTCTGTCCGCTGCGAAGCAAGGCTTGGACAATTGACATGCGCGCGAGTATCCGAGCCTCATTAAGTTGAAAGCGATTTGCGAGGGCCTGCGCGCGATCAAAATCGCTGCTCGCGAGCGACCCTAAAGCGGCGCCATAACGACTGACCATGTTAGTAAGCCCACCGCGTGCTTCCAACGGCAGCTCGCCGTCCCTGAACACGTTCACCTCAAAGCCACTCAATGTCGAAGCTGCGGCGAGCAAGTCGTTCAATTGCAAGATACCGGGTTCAAGTACTTCAAAACTGCGCGCTGGTTCCAGGGCTTTAAATGCGTCAGCTACACGCAACTGCTGATCAAATTGCTGATAGTTGCTAGCGCGGCGAGTCGCTAGCTGTTTCGCCTGGTCTAGTAGTTGGAGTGCAATCTTTGGATTGTTTTCGCGCGTGGTGTATGACAACGCTATCAAGAGATCCACGCGTTCCTCGTCAGATCGAAGACCGTTAAGTGTTTGGCGAAGTTCATCTAACTTCGTCGCCGCTGTCTTGTCGGAGATTTGTCGAAATTCAACTTGTTGCAGTACGCGATCGCGCGTTGTTCCCTCCAAATGATCGTTGGCAATCTGTCGCGCCCGATCAGCATCACCTTCTTCGAGGGCTTTAAGCGCCGCTTGCTGGTAGATTCTCGGTTGCATTTGTGCAGGCGCAGTCGAAGCGGCATTCAACAGATTTTCGGCGGAGCCTTGCCGTAAGAGACTAAACACCTGATTCATCGAGGCGCGCTGGTTGTCTACTAGTCCTAATTCAGTCAGCTTGTCGCGCACGGATTGACCGCGCCCTGAAAGATATTGATCGATTTGTGGAAGCATCGTTTGGAGGCCGCCTAATAGACCGCGCGCATTTGTCTGCTCGATCTGGGTATCAGTTGGTGTATTGACGTTAGGATTTTGAACCCCCGGCGCAAATCGTTGATTGCCCCGGCCCCGGGGATTTACCTGCGACGCTCGGGGATTTGTCGTTGACTGCGGAGTTGCTTTGAGCGCAGCATCGATCACATACCCGAGTAGATCAACGTAGTTTCCCTGGGCCAACAACTGCCCCGTACTATTGTTCTGTGTCGTATTCGTATTCGCGTCCGTGCCCGTTGCTGATGCGTCTTGCGCACGAGGCCCCGATCGCAACAAACTGAGCGCGAGCCCGGTACCGTCAGTGCTTGTTAACAAGTTTGTGGCCTGCAAGCGCTTCACAATCTTCTCTTCGAGCTTTGCGGCCGCGTCTTTATCTGTGCGTTGTAGTTGACCAAGGACGTTCGTCAGCGTTCTCGGAAATTGTCCCTTATCCAAAAACTGTTCAGCGTTTTGTACGGCCATCTTTGGATCGACTGAGGCAATCCGAGCCATGAGCATTTGCTCCAGGTTGTCCTCTGCATCGGGACGAACCGCATTCCTGGCGTCTGTTGAAGGTGTGGTTGCAGGTCTTGTGGCGGCTAACAATTGGTAAGCAAGCGGAGCGTCATGACGAGCAATCCGGAGCACGAGTTGTTGTCGCAGTTGAGATGCTGTGCGGGCTTGATAATTACCGCGACGCTGGTCGCTTGCATCAGCATTCCGCATCATCTCGGCTATGCTGTCGGCTGCACTGGTAAACAAATTCCGGGCACGCGTCTGATTTTTATCCCAAAGGAGATCGGCGGTATCGATCTGTAAGCTGATTCGATTTTCCCGCAACTTTAGGAGCTGCGCATCGCCAACGATCTGATCAAGCAGTGAGTAGGCTCTTTTCTCTCGTTCGGCCTTATCCTTTTGCTGCTGTTCATCTTTCTCAGGCGGAGTGGCTTGGGTTTCCTGCGCGCTGGTCGCGGCTACCTGGAAAAAGGTTAAGGCGAGGCCTAACAGAAGCGGGCTGATACGGGATTTCAACATATTTTCACCTCAAGACACGTAAAACGAAGTTTGGTTGGTCAGTCGAGTTGGGAGGAATCCGACTATATCAGATCACGAGTTAGACGCAAGATAGGCGACTTTGGTCGGGTACTTTTGCCGCTTTCTTCATATCGACCCATTCTCTATAATCGGCGTCAATATACTTAACCGATGGACCTCCTGGAGTGTACTCCCATGCATTCCAAAAAGATCCACAGACTACACCGATTAGAAGCAGAAAAGCAGAAAGCAGAAAGCAGAAAGCAGAAAGCACAAAGCACAAAGCACAAAGCACAAAGCACAAAGCACAAAGCACAAAGCACAAAGCAGTCTCAACTGGCTTCTGCTTTCAATGAGTATAATAATTGTAATCTGTGGATGGTGACGAGGAATCATGAAAGCCATTTGGAATAACGCGGTTCTGGCGGAGAGTAACAGCACCGTCGTCGTCGAAGGCAATCACTATTTTCCAAGACAAGCGATCAAGCAGGAGTATTTCCAGGAAAGCAATACACATACGACTTGTCCCTGGAAAGGGTTGGCGAGCTATTACAACGTCGTCGTCGATGGGCAGGTCAACAGAGATGCTGCCTGGTATTATCCTGATCCGAAACCTGATGCCGCTGAGATCAAGGATCATGTGGCCTTTTGGCGGGGCGTTAAGGTTGAGAGCTGAGGACTGAAGAACCCTCGAACTTTAGTTAATACCTTCCCGTATTGAGCAACGAATGTACTGTCCGACCTGCGGCTCAGAAGAACGTCAGCTTAGCCAGTTTTGTCGTGTTTGTGGGACCGACATCCGGGCGGTGCGGTCGTCTCTCGAGCGGCCGGATGAAATTACGGCATCTGCTGCCTCAGCCCGTGAGCAGATTGGGCGCGCGATTGCGGAGAAGATCCGGGAAGTGGACAGCGCCCGTGATTTAGAACGCGTTGCAGAAGATGTATTGCCACAAATCGAGAAGTTTCTTGAGTCACCGGAGCAGAGACGCTTGCGAACTGCTCGCAGCGGTGTAGTTACGAGTGTCACCGGACTCGGCGTTGCGGTTATCGCTTTATTATTGCTTCTTGTCATTCATGATCGCGAAGCTCTGGCACTTTTACTGGGCGGATTTGGTTTGGGGGTCTTAACATTCCTCATCGGTGTCGGGTTGGTGCTAAACGGAATCTATTTTACGTTGCCGAAGAAACAGTTGAAGGAATCAACCGCTCGTCCTTTGCCGCCTGATCTGCCTGGCGCAACCAATGAACTCCCTGAGCGGCCCACAGCCTTAGCTATCGGCTCAGTAACAGAGCACACAACTCAGCATCTAGGTGGCAAGTAAGGCGAAAGAACAGAACGAATGACTGTGTCCCTCGAAGGCGGTTGCATCGTCCGCGGAATGAAGGAGGGAGTCCCGTTCATCAGCGGGACAGCGTCTGTGTGGTCACAAGTCAGCCGGAAAACAGGAGCCAAGGCAATTTCGCTTCATGTACTGGAATTTGCGCCGGGAATTTCGCCCGGCCTTTCCAATCAAGATTGTGACGAGGTGCTTTATTTTCTCGAGCAGTTGGACGGCGCGACACCTTCACCCGATTACACTACGGTCTATGTGGATGGTTGCTCGATCACAGTTGGAACACAAACAGGCATTTATATTCAACCAAATCAGACATTCACGATCGAGAATCGCAGTGCGAGGTCTATATACTTCGTCAGCGTTCAGTGTCCTGAACCATCGACTTCGGTGAAATTTGTCGATCCCATGCTCACACCCACAACTCGATCCCTTCGTTCAAAGGCAGCTCCGACTGTTTCGCTCAATGAGCGACGCGCAATTCCCACTGGAGATAGATGGTATCGAGTGTTAGTTGATGCAGAAGTGGGCAGCAAACTGGTTACTCAGTTTGTTGGCTCAATTCCACCGGGCCGTGCTCCCGATCATTTCCATGAGTATGAGGAGGTGCTCTTCATACTAAAGGGGCAAGGTCGAATGTGGGCTGGAGCTTCACACACACCCATTGGACCAGGGTCATGTGTTTACCTGCCCCGGCAGCAGGTCCACTGTGTAGAGAACACCGGGCAAAGCGAGTTGCGACTACTGGGCGTTTTCTACCCCGCCGGTAGTCCAAGTGTCAGATACGAGGCTTAAAGTCTCGAACTGGCAACCAAACCCGATTTAGACTATCCTTCATCTCCCAAACCGCAGTACCAGACCTTTGATAGGTCTTCTTTACGTTCATCAAGCTGAGGAAAACTAGTATGAGGCTCCGACCGGTTGCATTGTTGATCTTTATTTTCGCATGCCTGCTGGCACTCGACTTTAGATCTCACAGTCAGGCGCAAACTACGGACGCGCTCGCGAAAATTGCCCCTTGGGTGCTTCAACATACAGCGGCCAAACAGGCTTCAGAGTTTCTTGTGGTGCTGTCGGATCAGGCGGATTTGGGTGGGGCAGAACGACTGAGTAGTAAAGAAGACAAGGGTAGGTATGTCTACCAGACTCTATTCAGCAAGGCTCAGGAGACGCAGAAGCCGATCCTGGAATGGTTGGATGCGAGGTCCATCGAACATCGCTCGTATTACATCGTCAACATGATCTGGGTGAAGGGTAATTTAGATCTCGCTTTGGCGCTGGCTTCGCGCAGCGATGTTGCGCGCATCGACGGTAACCCAGTTATTCGAAATACGCTCGAGCCACCGGTGCCGGCGAAAAGGACATTGGCTCCGAATGCTGTTGAGCCGGGAATCAGCTACACAAAAGCACCCTTAGTTTGGGCATCGGGATACTTTGGACAGGGAATTGTTGTTGGTGGCGCTGACACCGGTTATCTCTGGAATCACAACGCGCTGAAGAATCATTATCGGGGTTGGAACGGCGTCACTGCGAACCACGATTACAACTGGCATGACAGCATTCATTCCGGCGGTGGTTCTTGTGGCGCAAATTCAATCCAGCCGTGCGATGACCACGGCCACGGCACACATACCATTGGAACGGCCATCGGGGACGATGGCGCCGGCAACCAGATCGGAATGGCTCCGGGCGCAAAGTGGATTGGTTGTCGCAACATGGACCAGGGGAATGGAACACCTGCAACATACATCGAATGCTTTGAGTTCTTTCTGGCGCCATATCCAGTTGGCGGTACACCTGCACAAGGCGATCCGACAAAGGCACCTGACGTCACAACAAACTCCTGGGGCTGCCCACCTTCCGAAGGGTGTTCAGCAAACTCGTTGCAATCAGCTATTGCCGCTCAACGCGCGGCAGGAATTGTTACCGTTGTCGCTGCGGGAAATTCCGGATCGAGTTGCTCGAGCGTCTCCGATCCGCCGTCGATTTATGGTGAGTCCTTTACTGTCGGCGCCCTATCGACTGGAACTGATTCGCTTGCATCGTTCAGCAGTCGTGGCCCAGTCACAATCGATGGTAGCAATCGGATGAAGCCTGACATCGCCGCGCCGGGAACTTCGACGCGATCGAGTTATCGCACAACGATTAGTTCGTATGCGAGTCTCAGCGGTACATCGATGGCAGCGCCACATGTTGCCGGCGCCATAGCGCTCATGCTGTCTGCACAACCAAGCTTGCGTGGCCATGTCTCCATTATTGAAAACCTGATGAGAGATGCGGCCTTTCCTTTAAGTTCAGTTTTGTGCAGCAGTAGTGGAGTACCGAACAATCTCTTCGGCTATGGACGGCTGGATATTAAGACCGGAGCGGACATGGCCCTCACCACGTTCTCACCACTCAGTGAAGCATTCAGCAGTACGGGCAGCGATGGAGTTCTGAACATATCAGCACCGGCTGGCGCCAATTGGACAGCTATAACCAACGATTCATGGATCATCATCACGGCAGGAGGTAGTGGAGCCGGCAGTGGTCAGGTCTCATTTTCAGTCATCAATAACTCGAACGAACGGTTCCGAATCGGCACGATCACTATCGCTCGTCGCAACTTCACCGTCCGTCAAGCTGGCACTGCTGCAGGCACCTGCCCCAATCTCATCACTCCCGACTTTCTAACGTTCTCCTCATCCGGAGGAGCGGGTAGCATCAACGTGCGAACAGGTGAGGACTGCGTCTGGGAGGCTTCAACAGCCGCGAACTGGATTACGATTACATCCGACAACGGAGGTGTCGGATCAGCGTCAGTCACATTCTCAGTGAACGCCAACGCTACTGGCACGTCACGCAAGGCGTCGATCGCTGTCGCGGGTAACAGCTTTTGGGTGAAACAAAAGTAAGTACCGCCAACTGCCGACGCCGTGTCAAAAGTGAGAATCCCCCTCACGGCAGAAGCTGTGAAAAAAAATCAACTTCTCATTCTCCCCAGGCTTCAGCCTGGGGTGAGAGCGTGTTTTTTATTTCGGGGAACCGTTTCAACGGTTTTCCGTGAAGGCCACTAAATAGCTAGCGATTTGCACAAGTAGGGAAACCGTTGAAACGGTTTTCCAGGTCTCTCAGGCGGCCGCTGACCCCAGGCTGAAGCCTTGGGAGAATGAGAAGTTGTTTTTTTTCACAGCTTCGGCAGTAAGGGGATCGTTCAAGTCCAGGCTACAATACCCGGCCTACACCCTACACTTTAAAAGTCCCTGATGTCCTTAAAAGGGGTTTCTTGATCGGTGAAATCCGGGCGATAGTAATACGCCGCTCCGTCATATTCCTGCATCCATCCTTCTTCCATTCCCAGTTCGTCGAGCGCTGAAACGGCTGAAAGCCATTCCGACTCCCTAATGCGTCGAGAAAGAAGAACGTAGCGCCGATTCCTTTCTGCCTGGTGGGTAGGGTAATACTGCGCCATGAGGGACACAGCGACCTTTGCGCTCAATTCGTCTCTTATCCAACTGAGATTGTCTTTCAGACCACCAATATCGTTTGGCAACACGAGTAAACGGATCACCAGCCCCCTCTGGAGCCGTCCGTTCTGATCGAATACGAGATCGGGACCAGTTTGCCGATACATTTCGGCAATGGCCTTTCGCGATACGTCTTTGTAGCTCTTAACCTTCGAATAAATATATCCCGCATCGTCCTCGGCGTATTTCAGATCCGGCAAATAGATATCGACGATCCCATCCAGGAGTTGAAGCACCTCAACAGAGTCGTAGGCGTTTGTGTTGTAGACAATTGGAAGCTGCAATCCTTGTTGCGCTGCCAGGAGAATTGACCGCGCCATCTGTGGTGCAAAATGAGTGGGCGAGACAAAATTTATGTTATGGCAGCCGCGGTCCTGCAATTCGAGCATCATCTCAGCGAGGCGCTCGTGAGTAACTTCATTCTTTAACTGTTCTTTGTGCGTTTGAGAGATCTGATAGTTTTGACAGTAAACACAACGCAGATTGCAATTTCCGAAAAAGATGTTGCCTGCACCACGAGTACCGACCAACGGCGGCTCTTCTCCGAAATGCGCGGTGTATGAAGACACGATCGGCAGGCGTCCGGAGTAACAAGCGGCCAGTTCGTTTGCCAGTCTGTTGTTAAGGCAGTCGCGTGGACAGACGGTGCAGCGCTCGAGGAGAGCCTCCAAAGAGTCTACACGCCGCATCAGCGCCCCAGTCTTTAACAAGGAAACATAAGACGGCCCACTGTGCTGCGTCACGGGCTGATGCTGGCCCAACGGCTCACAAGACTCGATTGTCATACGTGTCTGCGAAAGTGAACGAAATGTGGTTTGTGCTGCTGAACTATGTCTGCCGGCGCCACGCGTGTCGACTGCCGCCAGATAAAATCCATTTCCGAATGAATCGTGCTAAGCGCCAAACGCGCCTCAAAAATCAGCAACATACTGCCATAGAATAGAAAGCAGGCTCCGGCCAGACCTAATGATATCGGCACGAGGTTATGGCGCGGATTGCCTGTGAGAGCAACAACTCCGATGGCGACACTGGTTGCAACGAACATTCCCAGAGCCAAATAAAAAGCGACCATCGATCTTTGTAAAATTCGCGCGCGGCTTGTCAACTTATCGAGCTGTTCAAAAATAACCTCCAGCCGATCGCGCGACTCTTCTGGCGAACCGCCTTTTGCAGCGATGGCTTCCCATCGATCCGATAGTCCTCTGACACGATCGACTACGCGTCCGAGCCTGACAGACGTCGACAAGATCATGCTGCCGCACGCAGATATCAATACTGCCGGCGTAATCATCGCTGTCAGGACAGCCAAAGCGGAGGCGTTATCCATCGCCGTGATCTTAATTGTATTCAGCGGGGAATTTCCAGGCGTTAGTTCTGAGGTTTGGGCTTTTCTTTGGCCAACGTCCTCACGTAATTCACGACATGCCAGCGTTCTTCTTCCGTCATGCGCTTTTCGCCTGCAGGCATAATGCCGGTTATGCCTTTTGACACTTTCCAGAAAACCTCGCCATCAGTCATTGCAGACATGCGCTCTTTGTTTGAAAGATCTGCCGGCCTTCTGCGCAAGCGCGGAAGGTTGGCTTCATTTCCTGAACCACTATCGCCGTGACAGAAAACACAATTTCCGGTCTTGGCAAAGTACAGTTCCTTTCCCTTGGCGACCGACTCTTCAGTAGCCGGAACAGGATTCTTGGTCTTGTCGGCATCCGCGGGAAGTTCCCACGTATTAGCAGAGAAGTCCTGCTTTGCAGCTGCTTGTTGGCCTTGCGCGGGAGGTTGCTCTGGTGCGACTGGTTGTTGAGGTTTAGTGGGCGGCGGGGCAGCAGCTGGCGCTGGTGGCGGAGGAGGAGTTCTGACCGGTTGCTGGGCCCATCCCTTTCCAAGAGACTGCAGCGCGAATGTGAAAGTTAGTAAGAGAAGGAGAGATATCACCGCAGATGTTTTGGTTCGCAAAATTTCTCCCGGCGCCGAAATTGTACGGTAGATTAGTTGTATCTACCTTCCAAGCGCAACAGCGAAAAGTGCTATCAGTGAGGTAAATGGAAAAAAAATCCAACGCACTACCGTGGCTGTGATTCCCGCTATCTCTGAAAGGAGATTGTCATCTGCAACGTTTACGTGCCGCTCCGCCGTCGTCTCGTCACACGGCGCGGCGTTTTCTTTGGAGTAGGCGCCGCGGCGGACTTTGTCTCCCCCGGTGGTTTCGGTTTCATTTTCTCACGTACAAAATCCGCCACCATTTGCGTTGGAAAATCCGCTTGCAAAACGACTTCATTGTCTTTCGGAGAGATATTGATCTTCTTCAGCAATGATGGGAACGCTTTAGCATCGGCCCCTTCTGATGGGACGCTCTTCATCAAACCCAACAAAAGATTGTTAATGATCTTTGCGGTGTCAGGGTTGTCCGCATTCAGCGCGCCCTGAAGCTTGAAATTGTTTCCATCGGTTGTAAGGGCCGCATAAAACTCGCCCAGACGCGTATCACATTTTGCCGTCCGCGGAGAACCCTCAATTCCCATTAAACCAAAACTCTTGCCAAACGACGTCCAGGGAGATCCGGCGACACTGACAAGCGCATTCGTGTCTCGCAACAGAGAATTCAAGGTATCTTGACTGATACGCTCGCGGCCATCCATCGCATCGATCGCCGCTTTGACGTACGAGACACTGCCCGATGCAATAGTATTTGTGTTTAGTGAAACTAATCCTATCTCGGTGAACGATTTTAGAAGCGGGTTCTTTTCAGCTTCTTTTGCGACATCTTCTATTGTCGTGATTGACAGAGACTTTGAACCGTACTTTTCCTCGCGCACTCTTTCCTGAAATGCAAGCCGCGCCATAGTCAACAATGATTCAGCACTGAAATCACCACTGCTCACAACCAACACTTCCGGAGCCTGAAACGTTAGATCAGCTGAGGGTTTACGAAAACGGATAGCAACAATCAGAAAGTCTATAGTGGAAGGATCCACACCTGCGGACTGTTTTAGATCGGTAAACTGCTGGCGCATCTTCGCGATATCGGCTTCGGACATAATTTTCGGCGCGGCGTCGTTTAATATGCGCTTCGGATTGACGTAAATCAGCGCGTCTGCCTCGGGTAACGCCGAGAGTACTGCATTCATTTGAGAGGCCGTCAGTACATGTGATGGAGCTATAGACTTGCTCGAATTTTGCCCTTGCGCGACGACACTCAACACCACCACTGTAAACACTAGAAAAACCAGTCGCCGCAAACCTAGTTTCAACATATACGTGCCTCCATTAACGATTTCGATGGGATTTCAGAAACAGTTCAAAATCAGATCTCTTCAAGAGTTTTTCGCGTGAGTTCGTTCTGAATATTGCCTGTGTTGAGTGTGGAAGCCGGCTCAAACAACATTACCTCGGCCTCCTGTTCGGCTACCGGCCGGTGTTCTATGCCTTTTGGAACAATAATCAATTCTCCTTCTTCGATCCAGCAGGATTTTTCTTCGCCGTTTTCAAGGAACTCCATACGAAACCTGCCCCGCACCGTTAGGAACAATTCGTCTTCATTGTCGTGATGATGCCATGTAAATGGTCCTTTGAACTTCACCAGTTTTATTAGCTGGCCATTTAGTTCCCCGACAACTCGCGGATTCCAGTAGTCGTTGAAGAGTGCGAGCTTTTCGTCGATGTTTATCTTATTCATGTTCGTCCCTCAAATAGCAAATGACTTCTCCACAGAATAACGCGGATGACGCAGATAAAGCGGTTGTTCGTGTTGTTTCGTGTGATTTCGTGGATCGTGTTTGTGGCCGGCAAAACAAATGATCCAAGAAATCACACTAAACGACACGAAATAAACTTCTGCTTCTCTGCGATCCGCGTTCTTCTGCGGCTAATTTCTCACTTCATACGCATCAACGCGGCCATGGTTTCAATACCATCCCACAAATTTTGTATCCGTAGGTTTTCATTTTCAGCGTGCTGGTTGTTGTCGTAATTCACAATTGGAATCGAGATGGTGATGGTAGGAAGTCGAGTTGTGATCACAGAAAGCGGCAAGCTGCCGCCGGACGTCGGCAACTTGACGATTGGTTGATCACTAGTTGACGCAACTGCTTCGATCACGCTGCGTGAGATCGGCAGATCCATCCGCGTTCGCTCTGCGTTGTACCCACCTGCACGTGCGATGACCTTGGCAATCATTGGATATTGTTGTCGCTCCGCCAACGTGGGATCGTGGTCTATCACATGAAAGCCCTGGCTCTTTATATGATCCACCAACCGGTTGATTTGCTTTGTATAGTCATTGCCCTTCACTAGCCGCAAATCCAGCACAGCCGTGGCACTTGTAGGGATTACGTTTCGGGCGAGCGCTCCTACGTCACCACTGCTAATACCATTAATGTTCAATGAGGGTTCGTTTATCAGTTGGAGCAATAACTTCCCGCCACCGTCTGTCCTGGAGAGTCCAAGCTGACGTTGCAATTCCTTGTCGTTAGCCGGCGCTTCTGCGATCGCCTGACGCTCAGCTTGTCCGAGTAGTTCCACGTCGTCGTACCAACCTGCGATCGTGACGTGGCCGGAGTCGTCTTTCATCGAACCCAGTAGCTTTGCCATGATCAATGCCGGGTTCGGCGCCCAATTTCCATAGTGACCGCTGTGTAGTGGCCGAAGCGCGCCGTAAACGGTCACATCGACGTTTACATCTCCGCGTGCGCCAAAAACAACTTGTTTAAGTCCAGACTGGTGCACTGGACCATCGCACATCAACCAAACATCAGCGGTAAGCAAGGCGCGATAACGATCGATGATCTGTCCCAAGTGTGGAGAACCCGCTTCTTCCTCACCCTCAAAGAGAAATTTGAGATTAGAAGTCGGGACAAGTCCATTTGCCTTTAGCGCATCGATCGCGGCCAGAATAGCCATGACGCATGCTTTGTCATCCGATGCCGAACGAGCGTAGATGCGCCACTCGGCATTGATTGGCTGGCCTGGAACTGGGACTGGTACGATCTGGCCCGCTGACTCGAGCGCAGCGGAACGAAGAACCGGTTGCCAGGGTGAGCTTCCAGTCCACTGTTTTGGATCTGTTGGTTGCCCGTCGTAATGCGCATACAACAACACCGTGCGCCTCGCGCCTGGCACTTTCCATTCGCCGTAAACAGCCGGCGGTGTATTGGCTTCACCAGCTTCGAGCAGCATCGGCGGCAGTCCGCGCTGCTTCATCATTTCGGCAATAAACGCGGCGTTCTTCCGTATGTTGGGTGTGTCGGAGGCGACGTTTGGAATAGCAAGTAACGAGAGATACTCACTCAGAATGCGATGTTCGTTCGCTCGACGAAACGATCGAACTCTCTCCTGATCGGAGTCGATGACCAAACCACTGTGGATGCATGACAACAGGATTAGCAGAAGAAGAAGACGCATGCAGGGTTCGGTTTATTGGATCGCGGGATCTGCCGCGCTGGCTGGTTGCGTGGCGTTCGCGTGGATCTCGCCGTAGGTGGAGTCAATATAGAAATGGCGACCCTGGCGGCCGGTCGCAGGGTCTGCAAGGCAGCTAAAACCTGGTTCGCCACCGGAATTCACGGACAGCGTTAGCACATAATCCTTGAGTGGCTTGTCCGTCGAAAACCTCGAATCCAGATAGCCACCTTCTGCTAATTGCGGGAGTGTGGCGTAGCTTCCTTCGTGACTCAAGCTATAACTCAACTGTGCCTTAGCGATTGTATTCAGCGCGGCTATTGCGACTGTTTCGTCTGCACGGTCGACACTTTGCTGTAGACCAGTTGTGTAGGTTTGGCAACCCGAAATAACAAGCAAGACAACCATCAGGATGAGTGACCTAATCATGAAGGACGCTCCTATGTTCAAGGTTCAGTTACCAAACCTCGGAGGTGCTCGGACAATATTCCGAAGGCTAACATTTAGTCAATTTGTTTTTTAATTCGAAGTGTTGCTGGAAGCGGATTCATAGGCGCCTCACTCTGGTAGATTCGGCGTTGTTTGTAATGACACTTTTACGACACCTCACGATATCGAAAACACTTTGGGTCGTGATCGTTAACCATTCCGATTGCCTGCATGAAAGCATAGCAGATGGTTGAGCCTACGAATCGAAAACCCCTGCGAGAGAGATCCTTGCTAAGCGCATCAGAGATGTCGGTTTTGGCGAGAACAGGTTGCCCGCGTTTGCGCCTCAACGGGCGGCCGTCTACAAACCGCCACAAATAGTTGTCGAACGAATCGAATTCCTGCTGAATCGCAAGAAACGCTTTGGCATTACCGATTGCAGATTCGAGCTTCAGCCGGTTTCTGATGATGCCCGGATTGCTGAGCAGTCGCTCTACTTTGCGCGAGTCGTAGCGTGCCACTTTTGTCGGATTGAACCCATCGAACGCTGAGCGATAGTTCTCACGTTTGTTCAGAATCGTTTCCCAGCTCAGTCCAGCCTGCGCGCCCTCGAGAATGAGGAACTCAAACAGAATGCGGTCGTCATGTTGAGGTACGCCCCACTCTTCGTCGTGATATTTAATTGCCAGCTCGGTTTTTGCCCAATCACATCGCTGTTTCATGCAAAGATTTAGAATTTTTTGAGAATTTAGAAATTAGAATTTCCCTTACTCGGTCTTTGGTTTTTGGATCTTCGGCTCGCGCTGTCATGGTTGGCATGCAAGTCAAAGACCGAAGGCCAAAAGCCCTAGACCGAAGACCCAAGGCCGAGTAAGGGAAATCTTAAATTCTAAATCCTAAATCGTGAAGCTTTTAGATCCGATTCAATCGACCTACCAAACCCGCAACAACGGTGGTGAGTTCATGAGTCTCGATCGGTTTGGCAGCGTGAGTGTTGTAGCCCGCAATCATAGCGCGGATCCGGTCTTCAACCTGGGCATACCCTGTTAAGGCGACTGCGGGAATTCGTTCACCCTGTTCCCCACTTTGACGCACTCGCTTTATTAATTCATAACCGTCCATAACGGGCATACCGATGTCGGCAATTAACACGTCGAATTTTTCCTTGTCCAGTTCCGCGAGTGCCTGCGCTCCGCTGGTTGCAGTTTTTACCAGCGCACCATGTTCCCTGAGTCCCACGTTAATTAGCTCTAAGGCGTCAATGTCATCGTCAACCACCAGGACGTGTAAACCGTCGAGTTTGATGACTGTTGACTCGACGACTGCCAAGGCAGTGTTCTCTGGTACACATTCCAGATGGAGCTCGCCGGAAGGAAGCGGCAGCTTGACAACAAAAACTGCACCAGTGTGATCACTGTTACGGTTCTCAGCAGAAATTGTGCCGCCGTGCAGTTCGACCAGGTGACGGACAATGGCTAAGCCAAGTCCGAGCCCGCCGTGAATTCGAGTAGTTGAACCATCGGCTTGACGGAACCGCTCAAAAACATGAGGTAAGAATTCGGGCTCGATCCCCGGGCCGGAATCGGCAACCGAGATCTGCAGATGGCTATTCTGCCGCCGGGCAGAGACCTCAATATCGCCGCCCGCAGGTGTGAACTTCACGGCATTCGACAACAGGTTCCAAACTACCTGCTGCAAACGATCGCTGTCGCCGGAAATTGTTCTAAGACCGTCCTCCATTGAACAGTTAATCTTAATCTCCTTGGCCTGAATCGCAGGACGAACCGCATCGAGTGCGGCTTCGACGACAGAAGCGATTTTGACAGGGCCAAGATTCAGCTGGAGCTTCCCGGTTATCACTCGCGAGACATCCAGGATGTCTTCCACAATCTGTTGTTGGGCCCACGCATTTCTTTCAATCACTTCAAGCGCGTGGTGAGAACTCTCTTTGTCTAACCGTCCAGATCGCAACATGCGCGACCAGCCAATCACCGCGTTCAAAGGTGTCCGGAGTTCGTGTGAGAGTGTCGCAAGGAATTCGTCCTTCAACCGGTTTGCTTGTTCGGCATCAGCGCGGGCAAGTTTCTCTCGCCCGAACAGAAGTGCAAGTTCCCGTTCCGCTCGTGTTCTTTCCTTGAATTGCCCTATTTGATCGCCCAGAGCGGTCATCACCTTCAGGAGTTCCTCGTCAGGCTGGCGAATTTCGCGACTGAAGAATTCGATGACACCAAGAACGTCGTTCCCGATTCTAATCGGAAACCCGAAAGCTCCACGCAGCCCGGCGATTTTGGCCGCCTGGGCCCTTGGGAAGTTTGCATCTTCGAGAACATTCGGGATCCACACGGGTGCGGACCATCCCCAAATCCGGCCTGGCAATCCTATGCCTCGCGGGAAGGTTATTCCGCGGCAAAGTGCCTCAAGCCCTTTTTCCCCGGCGTCGGGTTCATGCCACATATCAACGAGATGCAAGACATTCCGCTTGGGATCTAACTCCCAGAGGGCGCCGACTTCCCAACCCAAACATTCGCCGATTGTCCGTAACAGCTCGTTAGCACAACTTGAAAAATCAACTGATTCGGAAAGTACGCAAGCCACAGCATACTGAAGCGCCAACCTCTGCTGCGCACGTCTGTGTTCCGTTATGTCGCGGGTAAAACAACGGGTGTGGACGAACTTGCCATTCTCAACGAGCACACTGGAGCTGATTTGGACATTCTTGATAGAACCATCTTTCGCACGCATCCGAGCTTCGCAGTCCTGCAGCTTTTCACCAGCCTGGAGTCCTGTCAGCAAATTATCGATGAATTCTTTCTCGACGTAGAACTCTCGAACCGGTGCGCCAACAACTTCATCACGCGAATACCCGAGCATGTCGAGCTCGGCCTTGTTCACGCGCAGTACGCGCCCTTCGCCATCCACCGAATGCATCCCGACCGAGGCGGTCTCAAAAAAGTCTGCAAGCTCGGTCTCGCTGCGGCGCAAAGACTCTTCCGCTTCCTTGCGATGGGTGATATCCCTCTTGATTCCAACATAGCAAAGAGGTTCACCGACACCATTGCGGACGACGAACGCTGAGAGATCTATGTAACGCTTCCTGCCATCTTTGGTCAGACTAACGACTTCGCCTTGAAATGTTCCCGTCCGAATGAGCTCGTTTACTATCTTCGCAAAGACTTCCTCACCCAAGTGAATCGCCGGGGTCTGGCCATGCAGTTCTTCATCGGAATACCCCAGCAACTTGTAATGCTCACCGTTTTGTTCGAGGTACCGACCGTCAGGGCTGATAATGGCGATCGCTTCACGGGAATGAATGAAGATCTCACGATACAGATCGCCGTTGATGAGTGGCAGCTTTGCCGTCATCGGGCGAACGAGTTCCTCCCGTTTTTCCGCACTTCGAGACATTGTTCTACAAACGGGGATCCTAATCTGGGGGCTAGTGGGGTAGTTATTGAATAATACCCTAAAAATCTCTGGTGAGCGAAGTAAAAGACGAATCGTCAATCCCGTTTCAACAATGTTTCTTCGAGCGGGACATTCGCAAACTCCATGAGCTTGCCCGAATTTACGGCTTCGTAACACGCCTCAACCAGCTCTACTGATTTGAAGCCGTCGAAAGCGGTAACCGGAGCCGATGAGGCATTGACAATCGCGTCGATGAAAGCGCGATCCTCCTGCGCGTATCCCCATTTCTCTTCTTTTGGCAGTTGATGCGTTGACTGTTCAGAATTGTGGCCGTCGATTGAGTCGCTGCAAATCAGGGTTTCCATTTCCCGCGTCGCAACAGTTGCGTGATGACAAAATACTTCTACGCGCTCGAACGGGAAGAGCCAACTTGCGTCCGCAGAAGAGGCAAAGGTTGCATGGACGCCCGTTTCGAATTGAAGTAAGACTGAGAAATCGTCGATCTCCGCGTACTCGTGACGCGAACCGAACGCATACATCAACCTCACTTCCCCAAACAAGAAACGCATCATGTCGAACATGTGGATGGTTGTCTCGAAAAGAAATCCGCCCGTAATTTGAGCATTACCAACCCACTCCGGCTTGAGCAACTCACCTCGGTTCATCTTAACGTGCGCAGAATGAGGCTTGTACGTTCCGGACAGCAGTTGTTTCAAGTTAGCGTAGACCGGAGCGAATCGCCGGTTGTGCCCAACCTGAAACACGCCTGAGCTTTTGACAGCAGCATTTAACACCGCACGAGCACTCGCGACGTTTGTCGCCATAGGCTTCTCACAAAACACGTGCCTTCCTGCTGTTGCGCCCGCGATGGCGAGATCGACATGTTTAGTGTTCGGCGTCGTGATATAGACGACGGCACAGTTTTCAAGCACTTCGTCCGTGCCCCGAGCGATCTGACACGAAAATGAGATGGCGAATCTTTCCGCTCGTGCCGGATCAATGTCATGGACCATCGAAACGTTTACACGCTCATCGCGCTTCAGAACTGATGCGTGCACTTGGCCGATGTAACCGGCCCCTATAATTCCAACGTCTATTTTTTTCATCTAAAGCAAGGCTTGTACTGCTACTTTGCACTGCTGAGCGAATTTGATAGGGTCACGCTCCCAGTATTCAGGTCGAAAAATCTCGACACTAGCCACGCTATCGTAGCCAATCCTGTTAAAAGCAGTGAGCATTTGTTTAAGCGGCAAAATTCCCGTTCCCGGTAATAGGCGATGTCGATCCTCGAGTTGTTTGCGTGGAAGATCCTCAGCGTCGTTAATGTGGAAAATGAACAATCTATTGGGATCCACCTCCGAGATCATTTCGAGCGTTGATCCTCCAGCATAGAAGTGAAAGCTATCGATCACCAGGCCGACGTTATCTCGAGCAACCTCATTAACAATATTGTTTGCCAAACCTAAGGTTTGAACACTGCAATCAGGCTGCCCCAAGAATTCAAACGCTAAGGCAACGCCGTGCCGGCCCGAGATCATTGCGAGTTCTCGGAGTACTCGGACAGACTCCTCAATTATTCGTTCGCGAGTTGGACCCCCGTCGGACACCTTGCCGGGAACAACGACGATATAGGGACATTCAACCTGGGCGGCTAATAAACTCAGATTCTCGCACTCTATTTTGATTCGCTCATAGGCGGCAGAGGTTCTGAAAGTGATGTGTTCGATGGAGTTGATCGAAAGGGGTTTGAGTCCGTATTGCACAAAGAGGTTTCGTAGGTCGGACGTTGATCTTGTCAACAAGAAATCTCGCAATTTCGCCGCCCAGATTTCTACGAAATCAAAGCCCGCAAGCTGGGCCGCGCGCAAATCGGTTTCCAGATCCGCCTTCATCGTCGAGGCGCCGTTCAGTGCCAGTTTCATAGCGCGTCAGAATAGCACGGGACGCGGGGACACGGGGACGCGGGGAAGCGGGGACACGGGGACGCGGAGATTGGGAGACACTAGGACATGGTCGCCTTTAAAAGGCATTCAAAGTACGAATGTGATGTTCAAGTCTGAAAGTCTCGCGGGTAGGGAAGGGCGGTTTACCCCCGCTGCGCTTCGCTAATCACAACTTGGAGTAACAGCAGTCCATTTGAGTGCAGCAACGACATTCAAGTTGAGTTTTATCGCACCTTGAGCGGGGGTAAACCACCCTTCCCTACCTGAGAGACTTTCAGACTTGAACATCACATTGGGACTTGAAAGCCTCTCGAGGATCCGCGTGCCCGCTTCCCCGTGTCTCCGCGTCCCCGCGTCCGTCTTCCACGCCAGTTGACTTGCGTTCCGCAATAGATGTAAAAGCGTGTGGCGTCTAAATCACTTAAATTCATCCCTCGTTTTGCCGTGTCTGATCCAGGACGCGGTAAGTGCTCGTTTCGAACGAAAGGAGATCCGAAATGGCTTTACGTTTAGGAGATGTCGCACCCGATTTCACTGCAGAAACAACTGAAGGGCCGATTCGTTTTCACGATTGGCTTGGCGACGGCTGGGCTGTCCTTTTTTCACATCCAAAAGATTTCACACCTGTGTGCACGACCGAGCTTGGTTACATGGCTCGTATCAAACCTGAGTTCGATAAACGCGGCGTGAAAGTGATCGGCCTCAGTGTGGATCCGTCAGATTCTCACAAGCGCTGGGCCGAGGATATCAAGGAGACGCAGGGTACCGCGCTCAATTTTCCAGTCATTGCCGACCCCGATCACAAAGTGGCGGAACTCTACGACATGATCCATCCACAAATTAGCGATGTCTTCACAGTTCGCTCCGTTTTTGTCATCGGCCCGGATAAGAAGGTCAAATTGATGATCACTTATCCCGCGAGTACGGGACGTAACTTTGATGAAATCCTCCGCGTCATTGACTCGTTACAATTGACCGCGAAGTACAGCGTTGCAACGCCTGTTAATTGGAAGGATGGCGAGGACTGCATTATTGTTCCTTCGCTATCTGACGAGGACGCAAAAGCGAAGTTTCCGGCAGGGTGGAGGGCGCCGAAACCCTATCTGCGGATCACGCCGCAGCCGAACAAGGTTGCTTCTGACAGCGCGGCAAAAACCGCTTCCTAGTATCGCTTTTCAATTGATTCCTTCCTCGGGCGCAGAGTATAAGCTCTGCGCCTTTTTGTGAATACGGCTATGAGCGTTAGTTTTCAACATGTAACTAAAGCATTCGGCGATACTGTCGTTGTCGATGACTTGACGCTCGAAATCGAGCGCGGTGAGTTTGTAGTCCTGTTAGGCCCATCGGGGTGTGGCAAGACAACTACGCTGCGAATGCTTGCGGGCCTCGAGTCCGTTAGTTCAGGAGACATCTACGTCGATCGTCAACGCGTCAACGATATCCCTCCGCAACGTCGTGACATGGCCATGGTGTTTCAAAGCTATGCGCTCTATCCACACATGACTGTCGCTGAAAATATTGGATACCCGCTTCGTGTCAGGAAGAACTCAGCTGACAGCATTCAGAAACAGGTGCAACAAGTAGCTGACCTGCTGCGAATTGCGTCCCTGCTCAATCGCCGGCCGCGCGAACTGTCGGGCGGCGAACGGCAACGCGTAGCATTGGCGCGAGCAATCGTGCGTCAGCCGCGTGTGTTTCTGATGGACGAACCTCTATCAAATCTGGATGCGAGGTTACGTATTCAGATGCGTGGTGAGCTGAAACATTTGCAGTATACATTGAGAACAACGACGATTTATGTAACGCATGATCAGGCCGAGGCGATGACGCTCGGAACTCGAGTGGCAGTGATGAATCGAGGCGAGCTGCAACAATTCGATGTGCCGTTAGAAATCTATAACCGACCGGCAAATCGGTTTGTTGCGGAGTTCGTTGGCAGTCCAAGCATGAACCTGCTCGACGGCACAGTGGACGGATCGACGGGCCGATTCGTGAGTGGAGACTTAACAATTGGACTGCGAAGATTTCCTGACAACGGAGGAGCACTGACACTGGGGATCAGACCCGATCAGCTTGACGTTTGTCTTCAGCCTCGTGATGGATGGTCGCCAGCGACTGTGTACGTAACGGAATTGATGGGTAATGAGACCCTTGTTTCAATTGAAGTCTTTGGTCATAAGTTGTTAGCGCGGCGGCCAGGGAATTTCAGGGCTGATGTTGGCTCGACTGTGTGGATCAACCTGGATGGACATTTGGATTGGAAGTTTTTTGATTCAGGGTCGGGGTTGCGAATTGAAGTTTAATCATTTACAGATTACAGAGATTACACTGATTAAAAGCAGGAACCAGGAAGCGGATTTAGAATTTAGAATTTCGTGGATTTCCCTGGTCTGTGCGCGCGACTGGTACACCAACTGAGACGAAACCGGGGACACTAAAACACACGAAATCCTAAATTCTCTAAATTCTAAATCCTCTAAATCCTAAAAATTCAAAATTCTAAAATTCTAAATCTCGCCTGCTTACTGCCTCAGCTTTTTAATCAGTGTAATCTGCGTAATCTGTGGATGTAAACGGCTTCGCAAATCAACCCTTCACCGCGCCGAGCGATAGGCCACGTACCAGATACTTCTGCACTGCGAGCGCGAATACAACGATTGGCACGATTGCGACCACACCCGCGGCACTCATTACACCCAATTTGATCTCGTATTGTGTCACTCGGCCCGCTATCCCAACCGGTAGCGTGATTGCCGTGTCAGTCTGTGTCAGCACCAACGCGTAAAGAAACTCATTCCAAGACACGATTAAGCAAAAAACTGCTGTGGCCGCAAGACCTGGAGCTACAAGCGGCAAAACTATCCGGCGAAAGGCGCCGATTCGTGTGTCGCCATCGATTAGCGCTGCCTCTTCGAGATCGTGCGGAACTTCGGCAAAGAAGCCGCGCATCATCCAGACCACAAATGGCAAGTTGAATCCCGTGTACACCAGCACTAGTGCACTACGAGTATTCAGCAGATGAAGATCCCTCATCATCAGGAATAGCGGAACGGCCGTTACGATGGCTGGAAACATTCGCGTGGACAGAATCCATAATGCCAATTTGCGATCCAACCCTGCTGGTAACCGAAATCGTGCGAGAGAGTAAGCGGCGAGCGTCCCTAGCACCAGCGCACAGGCAGTGGACGCCAAGGATACTATTGCGCTGGTTAACAAATATTGACCAAACGAGCGATTAACGAATGCATCCGTGTAGTGGTCAGTTGTTGGAGTGAATGAAACCCAGGCTGGCGGTTGGGCGAACTGGTCAACTTCGCGTTTAAGCGAGATCGTGGTCATCCAATACACGGGTGTAATGGCTAACAAAAGTGCCGTTACGACCATTAAGTATTTGAGCAGTTGGACCATATCTAAGGTCGTGCGACGCTTTCGCGGGCTTGTAGTAAACGAATATAGAGAACGCTAATCACATTAGTAACCGCTAACAATGCAAACGACATGGCAGCAGCATAGCCAAAATCAAAAAAACGAAAAGCGGTGCGATAGATATAGAGACTGACCGTTTCAGTAGCGAAACCTGGACCGCCCTCAGTGAGAATAAAGATCTGATCAAACACTCGCAGCAGATCCATTGACCTGAGCAATAAGGCGATAAGGATCGCGGGCTTCAGCAGGGGCAACGTTACATGGCGAAACGTCTGCCACGCGCTTGAGCCGTCAATGAGTGCCGCTTCGTAAGGCTCTTGTGGAATAGCCTGCAATCCCGCAAGCAATACGAGAAATACAAACGGCGTCCACTGCCAACAATCGACCAGGATAACGGAAACCATTGCCAGCTTCGGAGACGCTGTCCAGGTGAGCGTTTCAGTATTAATGCCGAGCGCTCGCAGCGTGTTGTTCACTGGTCCATAACTTGGATTGAGCAGCAGACGCCAGATAACTCCCACAACTACTGCCGGTAACATCATTGGAAGCAGCAGGAAGGAGCGGAAAACCCCGCGTGCACGCAGCTCGCCATTCAGGAGAAGCGCTAGAGCCAATCCAAGCAAAAACTCGATTGTTAAAGCCGCTGTCGCATAGATCAGCGTGTGTGCCAGAGCGGAAAGAAAAAAGTGATCACCAGCCAACCTCGCGTAATTTGCAAGAGTCCACGCCCCACCACGAGATGCTGAACTTAAACTGATTTTGACAGCATAAATCAGCGGATAGATTGATAGGGTTAGCAGCACCACCAGAGTAGGCGCGAGCAGTAAAAGACCAAAGGAGCGATCGCTTTTTATGAAGAATGTTTTGTTCACGAAGGTGATCTGATCGCCTACTTTCCCCGTTCAAGGATCTTCTTGATTTCAGCGTTCGCCTCGTTCATTGCCTCCTCCGGTGGTAAAGCGCCGCTGTTCGCCTTCGAGATATAGATTCCAAATACGTTTTCTATTTCGTTCCACAAAGGTGTTCGCGGTCGAGGCCTTGAATTCTCGAGCGAACGCAATTGCGCAGGATAAGCGGGGAACTTTGTGAGCAGCTCCGGATCGTTAAAGAGTGACCTGCGCGTTGGTGGATTACCGCGCAAAGCTGAACGTTTCATCTGTTCACTACTCGTGGCCCACAGCAGAAAATCCAGGGCAGCGTCCACATTCTTCGCTTCATGCGGAATAGCAATCAGCCAGTTACCAATCTCAGCTCGGCCGGGATTTCGCGCGCGCGGCATCGTCGTGAACTCCATCTTGTCAATGACGCGTGACTTAGCGGGATCATTGAACGAGCTGATCCACGCAGGCCAATTAATGGACATTGTTGCTGTTCCTTGCAAGAGATGCGCACCAACTTCATCTGCGTTGAAGCTCGCGTACCCAGGAGGGCAGTACTTCCCGAGCTCGACCATGAATTTGAGAGCATCAATTCCTTCCGAGCTGTTGACTGTTGGTTGACCACTGGCGTCAAACATTTCGGCGCCGAACGCCCAGAATATTGGCATGAAGTCTGCAACCGCGGCATTTCCCTGAGCGGCACGCATTACATAGCCGTAAATTTTTCCGCCGGCAGGCCCGCCCGTTTCCTCTCGTTCGTCGATCGTACGCGCAGCTATCGATACGTCGTCCCAAGTCGCCGGACGCTTCAAGTTGTACTTCTCGAAAAGATCTTTTCGAAAGAAGAAGAGTTGAGAGTTTCCGACGTAAGGTAGCGCGTACAACCGTCCGGATTCGTACGGGTTGTGACAAAGTGCAAGCGAGGCAGTAAGGAAATCCGGATCTGGACCAGACAGGCCACGTGCTTGCATGAGTGAGTCAAGATCCGCGAGTAGATTATTTTCGGAGAACTTCGGAAACCACGGATCGTCCAACATGATTAGATCGTAGGCTCCCGTATGCGAGTTTAAATCGAGTAATTCCTTTTCGAATAGATTTGTGTACGGCCATTCTGAGATGTTGATGTGCACACGCGTTTGCGACTCATAATCGCGTGCCGCTTGCTTAAGTGCGTCACCTTCCACCCCTGAATTGACGGCCAGTGTGAGTTGTTTTGAGATCGCTTGATTGCTCGACCTGCAGCCTGCCAAAGCAATTAATAGACATAAGGCAAGGATTCCACTTCGCAAATGGAGAAACTCCTTTTGAACTGGCATTCAGCGGAACTTCAATGAATTTTCCATTTAGAACGGTTCGCGTACTTTTGTCGGATTTCCGGCTGATGCTTTAGGCATGAATAAATCCACTGAAATCACACGAAACTACACGAATGTACGTGCTATTCTCATATAAGATGGACCCAAGTGGTCCAGATATCTTAACCGTTTTGCCCGGCAAAATTCCCCATGGATCAAAAGCGACCGCCAATACGCGCAACACTGTTACGTAGTTTGAAATTGCTGTGTCCAGCGTGCGGCGAGGCCTCGATTGTCGAGCGACCCTTCAGAATCAAAATCCGGTGCAGCTCGTGCCGATCGATATTCAAACGTGAGGAGGGCTTTTTTGTTGGCGCAATTCTTGCGAATATAGTCGTAACTGAGCTTTTTATTCTTTTCATCTACCTGCTCAGCCTGCCATTTTTCGGCGATTACGATCAACTTGTACTGGCTATTCTGTTCGTTATAGCACTAATTTTCCCCGTTGCGTTCTATCATCACAGCTGGAGTTTTTGGCTCGGCTTTGATCATTTGGTCGAAACATTGCCAAAGGACCTGAAGAGCCACGACCGCTGGGGCTAAGCTCGCGAACGACTATGAGACAAGTGGTCACTACATCTACCGGCGGCACAGGCGTGCTGCGGGTAGAGGACGCCGCAGATCCACAACCACGAGACGACGAAGTAATTATTCGAGTCAGGGCAGCGGGTCTTAACTTCGCTGACATCCTTGCACGTCAGGGATTGTATCCCGATGGACCAGCCAAGCCCTGCGTGATGGGATACGAAGTCGCAGGAGTAGTCGAGGCGGCGGGCAAAGCAGTCAATCCTGACTTTTTGGGAAAAGCGGTCGTTGCAATGACACGTTTCGGCGGCCAATCGGAACTTGTCGCCGTAAAGGCAACGCAAATGTTCGAAAAGCCGGCGTCTTTGACATTTGAGCAGTCGGCCGCCATTCCCGTTAACTATTTGACTGCTTACGTGTTAATCGTCGTGATGGGATCATTGCACGAATCAGAATCAATATTGATCCATAACGCCGGCGGAGGCGTCGGTCTCGCAGCAATTGACATCGCGAAAAAGATCGGCGCCGTAACGTACGGCACAGCGAGCCCGTCGAAGCACGAATTTTTGAAGACACGAGGGCTCGATCAGGCAATCGACTATCGAAATGAAGACTGGCGGGAAGTGCTAATGCGCTTGACGGATGGTCGTGGCGTTGAGCTGATTATTGATCCAATTGGCGGCGCGCATTGGAAGAAAAGCTACTCTGCGCTCAGGCATACGGGCCGCCTCGGCATGTTTGGAGTATCAACCGCATCCGCTACCGGTTTGAAAGGAAAGCTGAAGCTCTTAAAAGCGGCAGCGCAGATGCCGAGATTTCATCCGTTAGGAATGTTTAATAAAAATCGCGGGGTATTTGGTTTGAATCTGGGCCACCTATGGCACGAGCCGGAGAAGGTCGCCGTGTGGATGCGCGACATCCTGCGCGGCGTTGAGGAAGGCTGGATTCATCCGTATGTCGACCGCAGTTTTAAATTCGCAGAAGCGGCTGATGCTCACACTTACATCGAACAGCGTAGGAATATTGGTAAGATCGTATTGATTCCCTGAAGAGCTGTTTCGTGTTGGTTGTGTCTTTTCGTGGATCGGCTTCTCGGTACGTAAGACAGATCCACGAAATCACACGAACCAACAAGAAAATATCTGATCACGGCGTTTCTTATCTACGGTTATGGGCTAGTTTTCCTTCTCGAGCGAGGACAAAGGCGCTAAGAGTTGAGTAGATGATGCCAAATATTACGGAAAGGAAGAACAATCCTGCAAAGGCCTTTGCCGCAACCTGCCAGAGAAGCTGATCTTGCGCTGCTTCGGACATTAGGAGTTTTGGACCGGCAATGAAGTATTCGACGACAAAGAAAAGGCATGCCGACGTCGCATATACAAAGGCTATCGCCGTCCCCATCTTCACTCCTCGCTTAAATGTAAAAGCCTTTCCAAGCTCGCGTTTTCGGTCACGAATACCCAGAAAGATAGAGACAAATTCAGCAACGTTGAACAGTACCGGAGCAATGAGGTTCGCTTTAGAATCCGCTCCCACATCAAGGACAAATCGAGCAACTACCACCCATAGAATTACAACGGCCGTGATTATCAGTCAGTACTTGAGCGCTATCTTCATCGATTCCTAATTCGCCGCCAGAAGACACAAGAGACACAAATGAATAGCCGGCGAGCCAACGAAGACTCCACTAAATGAGCGCGTAGTCTTGTGGCCCAAATTCTAAATGCAAAATGCTAATTCTAAATTCTGATGGCCGACTTTACTGCCACGCAGGAGTTAAGTCTCCCTGCGAGGTTCTCCAATAGGGTGCCCAGGTGAGTGCTACTAGCTTGACCGTAATGTTTGCTTTCGTCGGCTTGCAACTTATTTTTTCCAATTGCTCTGTTTGCGGATCCAGAGATTTTTCCAATGCGTCAGTCTCGGCCTTGAATTCACTTTCCAGATTCGCGGCCTGTTGTGCGATCGCATCTACTGTCTCCTGAGCCTGGCCCACGTCCTCAGCTTCCTTCATCGAGCGACTAACGCCTCGGGCCGCCGTTGTGGCCCGTCCCAGGGTGCTCCAACTGACGGCCTTGCGTCCAATGAATGACGAAAGAAGAGTAGCGCTAAACGAGATGGCAGTCTGGACTTTCTGGTTCTTTGACTGCTCAGCTTCGCGAGCCACCGCTTGTTCAGCTCTTCGTCGCTTTTCTTCAAGGGCGGCAAGCTTTGGTGCGTAACGCTGCCGCAACTTCTCAACAGCCTGGTCGCGTTGTTCACGTACCATCTGTCGCAACCGCACACGAAAGTCGCGTTCCGACTCGCCGGCCTTGGAAGCCATGTTCAAAGAAGGACTTTCCAGCAACTCAATACGCTCGTTTCGATATACCCACGCCGCAAAATCCTTTTTCCATGAATCGTAACTCTTTGCTTTAGCAGCGACATTGGCCACTTCGCCGAACTGCGCGTTCTGTTGAGGTGATTGTTCGAGATCCTCGACCGCCAGGTCTATCGCTTGGCTCTCGTTCCAGTCGACTGGAACCGGACGGTCGGCAATTTGTGATAAGCGAATTACCTGTTCAGTTACATCGAGTGTTTTTTTATCGGTGTAATGCACTTCAGCCACACCCAATAACATCGGTGAATACACGAGAGATGAATTGGCCGGAGGATTTGCGCGAAGAGGCACGAAATACTGTTGAATATCTGGAGCCAGAACGGGTTGCCGGCTAAGTTCTGGAGCAGTTTTCGCCGCCGTCCCGCTTTCACTGCCAACGACAGCCGATGTAGCCGGTGCTGTAGCGCTAGTCCTTTTAGGTGACGGACTGTCCTCCGGTTTCCTGTCCTGCATCAGCGTCTTGATCTGATTTCGGGTAAGTGGTCCACACAGATAAGCCATTGCCCAGCGCGTTTGAAAGATTTCAGTAGCATCTTCGTGCACATTGTTTAGAAGAAAAACTCTATTCGTGAGGCCGGCAAGCGTCTGTTCCATTTCCTGCCGATCAAATTTCTTGCCAGTGCCGGCCGCAATTCCCTCCAGCCCCTCGAGTACGCGAGCTTTGTCGCGTTCGGTTTGCAAACGTCCGATGAACCACGTGCCGGCGTTTGAGAGACCCTTGTAATCAAGATCGACTGGATTTTGTGTCACCAGGAGAACTCCCAAACCGAATGCGCGTCCCTGTTTTAATAAGGTTAGGAGCGGAAGCTTGGAGGGTGGATTCGCTACCGGCGGGAAGTAGCCAAAGATTTCGTCCATGTAAAGAATCGCTCTCAAGCTCGTGGTACCGGATTGAGTTCTCATCCAGCCCAGGACTTGATTCAACAACAGCGAAACGAAAAACATACGCTGGCTATCGTTGAGGTGCGCAATCGAAAAGATTGCAATCCGCGGTTTGCCCTCGCCTGTATGTAGAATGCTTTGTACATCCAAAGGCTGACCTTCCATCCAGCTGTTAAACGCCGGCGCGGCGAGAAGATTGTTGAGTCCCACAGCTAACTCAAAACGATCCTTCGAAGGAAAAAACGATTCCAGATCGATTACGCCGATCTTTGAAAACGGAGGATTCTGAATTTGTTGAATGAGACTCGCGATATCGAGATCGTTTCCTTCGGACCAGGTGCGATTAAGAATATTGGAAATAAGGATGTGCTCACGGCTCTTAATAGGATCCGCTTCAATCCCCAAAAGCCCAAGAAGACTGGTAACTGTCGTGTTGACTCGCTCATTCATCAGCTCAGCGTCATCGCGAAGAGCGGCCGGCGGAGAGGCAAAGGACTTGAGGATCGACACGGGGATTCCCGCGTTACTACCGGGTGTGTAAATTGCAAAATCAGCGGAGCTTTTGAGCCGGGCGATACGGGCTCCATCCTGTCCCCAATCCCCAAGGCCTTTTCGCCATAGTTCTGCTTGTTGCGCAGCATATTGTTGAGTTGATAGACCCTTCTTGCGCGCATCGTCTTCATTCACCCACGGGAGAAAATCATCAGGCTTTAAGTCGGGAAAGGTCAGAAGCAGATCGGCCAGATCACCTTTAGGATCAATCACAATGGCGGGAATGCCATCGATTGCCGCTTCTTCAAGCAACGCTATACAAAGGCCGGTTTTACCACTTCCCGTCATGCCGACACACACAGCATGCGTTACCAGATCGGACGAGTCGTACAGCAGGATTCCGGGTTTGGTCGCGCCTGTTTTAAGGTCGTAAGGCTTTCCGAGATAGAAAGCCCCTAACTTCTCAAAGTTTTCCATGGGGCTTCACTTTTCGCGGCCAGTTGCCGCGGCGATTGATTTCACCAATGCTTTTGGTTCGATTGGCTTTGCGAGGTGCATATGAAAGCCCGCCGACAGAGCGCGCGCTCGGTCCTCACTAGTTGCATAGGCAGTAAGGGCAACGGCGGGAATTTGCTTGGCTCGTTTAGATCTGAGCTTTCTGAGTTTTTTCAACAGAATGTATCCATCTTCGACGGGCATGCCGATATCAGTGACGATTACGTCCGGATGCCACGTTTTAAAGATGGCGAGTGCCTCTGCGGCTGACTCGCTACATTTTACTTGGCTGCCACATCTGGTCAGGATTGCCGTCATCAAGTCTCGAGAATCGCGTTCATCATCAACAACAAGTATTCGGATGCCATCGAGAAGTTTTGCGTAGTCAGGAGAAACAGAGTTGCCATCAGCTTCGACAATTGACGCGTTCGCATTGCTTGTACTCGACGAAACAGCGAGCGGAAGAGTTACTGTGAAGGTCGAGCCAAGACCCTGCCCGCCACTTTCAACCTTCACGTCCCCGTTGTGAAGATCAATCAGGTGACGAACAATCGCAAGGCCCAGGCCCAGTCCGCCGTGTGCCCGTGTGGTTGAACCATCAGCCTGACGAAAGCGCTCGAAAATAAACGGAAGGAATTTGGGATCAATCCCTATACCTGTATCCGTAATCGAAACCACTACGCGCGATGCGTGTCGCTTCACCTTCACGATAACTTTGCCACCGGCAGGTGTGAATTTAACTGCATTGTTGAAAAGATTCCACAAAATCTGTTGCAAGCGATTGCTATCGCCATGCACCAGGCACTGGCCCATATCCCCCGAGACTTTGAAGTGAATCCCCTTTGTTTCAAAAATTGGCCGGACAGAGTCTAGTGCGGCTTCAATGATCCTGGTGAGGTCAACCTGGCGGAATTCGATTTGTAACTTACCAGTGATGATTCGGGAAACATCGAGCAAGTCATCGATTAACTGCGACTGTGATCGTGCGTTGCGTTCAATTGTTTCAACTGCGCGCGCGAGCTGGGTATCTTCCAGTTTTCCCGTTCGTACTAATTGACTCCAGCCTAGAATTGCAGAGAGTGGGGTTCGCAATTCATGAGAAAGCGTTGCCAGAAACTGGTCCTTCGCCCGGTTGGCTCGTTCTGCCTCTTCGCGTGCAGCTTGCTCACGAATGAGTAACTGGGCGCGCTCTTCCTCTGCCTGTTTTCTTTCGACAACCTCGACGCGAAGCTCCGCGGCTTGGTTCTGCACTTCGGTATACAGGCGCGCGTTCTCATACGCAATAGCCACTTGATGGGCTAAAGTTGCTGCCAAACGTTCATCAGCCTCGCTGAAATCGTCTGCATTTATTTTGTTGAGCAGGCAGAACCATCCCGATACTGCTGCGCCTGATAAGATTGGGGCGCCGAGAAACGACCGTACGTCATCTGAGGCCGACTCGGGATCACTCAAAGCCGCGTCAGAGTCCGTTAAACGAAGCGGATGACGTTCAGTGATCAGACGCTGCAGCACCTGTTGCACGATCGTGGGAATCGCTCTAGCGGGTTGCCCGTTTTCACTTGGCGCGCAGTAATAGTTAAGTGTTTCTCCATTGTTATCAACTACACCAGCGGCGGCGGTTTCAGCGTTTACAATTCTTCTGCCGGAGTGGCAAAACTTTTGTAGAACTTGAGCCGGGTCATGTTCGACAGAAAGCTCTTGTCCGAGGTCGATCAGCATCTTTAGCCGCGCGAGGTTCGCGTTCTCCAATTCCAGGTTCTTTTCGCGCAGCAGCTCCGCCTGATGCTTTACTTCTTGTGTCTTCTTGTATAGTTCGACGAAAACATTCACTTTCGAACGAAGAATATCGGGCTCAATTGGTTTTACGATGTAATCAACTGCTCCAAGAGAATAACCTCTGCTGAGCAAGCTGCCACCGCTGCTGTCTGCCGTAAGAAAGATGATCGGAATATCGTGGGATTTGTCACGCCCTCGAACCAATTCAGCAGTTTCGAGTCCGTCCATGCCGGGCATGAAGACGTCCATAAGGATGACAGCGACGTCGTTGTTCAGCAGGTAGCGTAACGCCTCTTCTCCGGAGCTAGCACTAATCAAATTTCGATCCGGTGCGCGCAGAATTGACTCAAGCGCCAGTAGATTCGGCGGGCTATCGTCAACCATCAAAATATTAATTGCTTCGTCAGTTCGCATATTGGCTAACCGTTGAAGTTGTTAATCGATTGAGTAAAGGACCGACTTCATCCAGCGTCACGATCCAATCGACCTCGCTGCTTTCAATCGCTGCCCGCGGCATTTCAGGAAAGGCTGCTTCCTGCGGGTCCTCAACTATTGTTATGCCGCCTCGCGATTTGATTTTCGCCAGGCCGCGAGCTCCATCGCTGTTCGTACCCGTTAGAATTACGCCAATCGCGCGAGTTCCGAATTCGTCTGCCGTTGACTCAAACAAAAGATCAATCGACGGCCGCGCGAAAGCCACAGGCGCGTCAGTTGATAATGCAAAATGCCCTTCTGTAATCAACAGATGATAGTCGCTGGGGGCGAGGTAGACATGACCTTCCAGAATCCAATCTTTATCGTTGGGCTCGCTCACCGGCAGCGCGCTGTAACGACAAAAGAAGTCGCATAGACCTGCGTCTGAATCCTTACTGCGGTGCTGAACGATGACGACCGGCAGGGGGAAATCTTCCGGAAGCTTGACAAGCACGCGTTGGAGCGCTTTTAGACCACCAGAAGATGTGCCTATTACGACGATTTCGTGCTGCACGTTATCTGACCTTTCGATAAAGTTTATCGCTGTCGTTCAAATGCTCGTACGCCACTTCTCGTGGCGTGAATTTCAACGACTCCTTGTTCCCCAGGCCGAAAACGCCAAACATGGACAAGCTGTCATATAGCAGGGTATGCACGCGTTCCTGAAGCTGCTTGTTAAAGTAGATCATCACGTTCCGGCAAAGAATGACCTGAAACTCGTTAAACGATCCGTCCGTTGCCAGATTGTGTTCTGAGAAGACGACATTCTTGCTCAGTAAAGGAGTAAAAATCACGTGGTCATAACGCGCTGTGTAGTAGTCTGAGAATTCATTAACACCGCCGGCCAGGTGGTAATTATTTGTGTACTCGCGCATTGAAGACAGCGCAAAGATCCCCTCTCTTGCTTTACGAAGAACAGCAGGACTGATGTCGGTTGCATAGATTCGACATCTTTCGTAAAGACCCTCTTCCCGGAGAAGGATAGCTAACGAGTAGACTTCTTCGCCCGTCGAACAGCCCGCAATCCAGATTTGTACTGTGGGATATGTCTTTAGCAGAGGCACCACGTTTGTTCGAAACGTCCGGTAGAAGCTCGGATCTCGAAACATCGAGGTTGCGTGCACTGAGACTCCCAGGAGCAAGCGCTCTACACTGCTGTAATCGTGGAGTAGTCGATCCTGATAGGCCGAGATGGTATCCAGCTTTTCTCCGCGCATTAGCTCGAGCAAGCGACGCTTGATTGAGGGACGCGAATACTCTCGAAAATCGAATCCGTAAACACGATACAGTCCTTCGAGCAGCAGATCGATTTCGATGTCCTCGACCTCGGCCTTGTCAGGTAGAAATCTACTCATTTTCTTCCTGTCGATACAGCCACACTCGTAACAATGAAAGCAGCTGATCCACATCCAGCGGTTTTGAGATGTAGTCGGAGGCGCCCACTTCCAGGCAGTGATCGCGGTCCGCTTTCATTGCTTTTGCTGTTAAAGCAATTATCGGAAGCTGTTGGAACTGCTTCAACTGACGGATTGCCGAAATGGCTTCGTATCCGTCCATTTCCGGCATCATAATGTCCATGAGGACCGCATCTACGTCAGGCGTATTCTTGAGTATTTCAATGCCCTCATTCCCGTTTTCTGCATGCAGAACTTCCATATTGTGTGACTCCAGCACACTTGTCAGGGCGAAGATGTTCCTGACGTCGTCATCGACAATGAGGACCTTTCTGCCGGCGAGTACCGGATCGTTTCGATGAAGTTTTTCCAGCATCCGCCGTTTAGGTTCTGGCAAGTTGGCCTCAACGCGATGGAGGAATAAAGCAGTTTCAGCCAACAATCGTTCGGGTGAACTGGCTTCCTTCACGATAATGGCGTCTGCCACGCGCTTCAAATGGATTTCCTCCTTGTGCGTAAGTTCTTTACCTGTGTAAACGATGATTGGAAGGTCATACCGTCCAAGCTCGGTTTGAAGCTTTTCAATCAACTCGAACCCCGTCATATCAGGAAGTCTCAGATCAAGGACCATACAGTCGAAACGCTCATCCTGGAGAGCGCGAAGAGCTTCAGAACCAGTCGCGACAGCTGTGGTGTGGACATCGCCATTGCCGATCAACTCGACCACACTCATCCGCTGCACGTCATCGTCCTCAACAACAAGCAACTTTTTGATCCGTCGCTCTGAAAACTCCGCGATGTTGTTGAAAGCCGTGGTTAGATCCTCGTGACTCACTGGCTTTTGAAGATGTGTAAACGCTCCCTGTTGTAGCGCCCGCTGACGTTGTTCTTCGACAGTGATGATGTGAACAGGAATGTAGCTTGTTTCCGCGTCGTGTTTGAGACGATCAAGTACCGTCCAACCGTCCCGATCGGGCAGGCGGATGTCCAGTGTAATGGCTGCTGGTTTGTATTTCCGCGCGAGCGCGAGCGCCATTGTGCCCGTGGTGGCTACCAGTCCCTTGAACCCTTTGTCATGAGCAAGATCGAGCAGGATCTTCGCAAAGTTAATGTCGTCTTCCACGATCAGCACAATGCGATCTCCTTCTTGAATGTCGTTTCGATCATCGTCGACCGCTGGAGCTTCGGTGGCAATCAGGCGATCAGCATCGACGAGGTCGATCGGCGTCCAGTCAAGTCTAGTCTCCGTGGCTTTTCTCTGTTTGCTCGCGTTCTGTAAGGCAGCCGCAGGCGCTGTGTACTCCCTCGGCAAGTACAGCGTGAATGTGCTGCCTTCGCCCGGAATGCTGACTACTCGGATTTCGCCGCCCAACAGCCGTGCAATCTCGCGGCAAATCGAGAGGCCAAGACCAGTACCGCCGTACTTTCGACTCGTAGTGCCATCAGCCTGCTGGAAAGCCTCGAATATGATTCGCTGCTTGTCAGTAGGAATCCCGATACCAGTATCGGTAACTGAAAATGCCAGTACCTGCTTCGCACGATTCAGCGATTCAAGGTAAAACGCTTCATTCTCAGCGGCCGGTCCAATGCGCAGAACAATTTTGCCCTCTTCGGTAAACTTGAAGGCGTTCGACAACAGGTTCATAAGGATCTGCTGCAAACGCTTATCGTCAGTCTGAACGGTTGCGCCGAGCTCTGGTGATATATCGACAGCGAATTCCAGATTCTTGTCTTGCGCAACTTGATGGAAGTTTCTTTCTAACAGGCCGGTTATGGAAGCAATTGAGACTTCCGAAACTTCGACCTGCATCATTCCTGATTCAATCTTGGAGAGGTCAAGAATGTCATTGATGAGTGAGAGCAGGTCATTGCCGGAGGAGTGAATCGTTTCAGCAAATTGCACTTGTTTGCCTGTAAGATTCTCGTCGCGGTTCTCAGCCAACTGCCGGGAAAGAATCAACATGCTGTTCAGCGGCGTGCGCAACTCGTGCGACATATTGGCCAGAAACTCTGATTTGTATTTCGACGTGAGCGCCAGCTGTTCGGCTTTTTCCTCCATCTCCCAACGAGCTTCTTCGACCTCTCGGTTCTTAGCTTCCACTTCCGCTTTTTGCCGAGCGAGTAAAGCTGCTTTTTCCTGTAGCTCTTCGTTGGTTTGTTGCAGCTCTTCCTGTTGAGCCTTTAACAACTCCTCAGATTCTCGCAATGATTCCGCTTGTTTCTCGAGTTGTTCGTTGGTCTTCTTCAGTTCGTCCTGCTGACTTTGCAGTTCGCCCGCAAGCGATTGGGACTGTTGCAGCAAATCTTCAGTACGGGTATTCGCCGCGATTGTGTTTAACACTATCCCAATGCTTTCGGTTAATTGATCAAGAAACGTGAGGTGTGTATCGCTAAACGTGTTGAAAGTGGATAGTTCGATGACGGCCTTCACTTCACCTTCAAACAGTACCGGAAGAACGACGATATTGCGTGGTGACGCTTCGCCGAGGCCGGAACTGACATAGACGTAGTTCTCTGGAACGTTCGTCACCAGAATTCTCTGTCGCTCGATTGTGCATTGGCCCACAAGCCCTTCGCCGGGCTTGAACTCGTTAGCCAGGTTCTTTCGCTTCTTGTAGGCATAACCGCCTAGAAGCTTCATTGTGCCGTCTCCATTGCTTCCGTGGTTGACATAAAACACTCCCTGTTGAGCATCGACCAACGGAGCGAGTTCAGAAAGCACCATCTGGGCCACCGTTGTCATGTCACGTTGCCCCTGCAGCATGCGGGTGAAACGTGCAAGATTGGTCTTCAACCAATCTTGTTCCATGTTCTTCTGGGTTGTGTCCTTCAGGTTGAGAATCATCTCGTTGATGTTGTCTTTCAACGCAGCAACTTCACCTTGTGCCTCAACCGTAATTGACCGAGTTAAGTCGCCCTTGGTCACCGCCGTTGACACTTCAGCAATCGCGCGAACCTGCGTTGTAAGGTTCGCCGCCAATCCGTTGACGTTATCCGTCAAGTCGCGCCACGTGCCGGCCGCACCAGGCACGTTAGCCTGGCCACCAAGCTTTCCTTCCACACCGACTTCGCGGGCCACGGTCGTTACCTGATCCGCGAAAGTTGCGAGTGTATCGGTCATGTTATTGATCGTATCCGCCAGCTCAGCGATTTCGCCTTTCGCCTCGACGGTGAGCTTTCGGTTCAGATCGCCGTTGGCCACCGCTGTCACGACGCGAGCGATTCCGCGCACCTGATCAGTCAGGTTGCTGGCCATTGAGTTCACATTGTCGGTGAGGTCTTTCCAGGTTCCTGCTACGCCAGGCACGAACGCCTGACCTCCGAGTTTTCCTTCCGTTCCCACTTCGCGCGCCACACGAGTTACTTCCGAAGCGAACGAATTGAGCTGGTCCACCATCGTGTTGATAGTGTTCTTGAGTTCGAGAATTTCGCCCTTTACGTCGACTGTGATCTTCTTCGACAGATCGCCGTTCGCCACCGCCGTGGTCACGTCAGCAATGTTACGAACCTGACCGGTGAGGTTACTGGCCATCGAGTTCACATTGTCGGTGAGGTCTTTCCACGTTCCGGCGACGCCACGTACATCGGCTTGTCCACCGAGTTTTCCTTCCGATCCGACCTCGCGGGCCACACGAGTTACTTCTGATGCAAACGAATTGAGCTGGTCCACCATCGTGTTGATGGTGTTCTTCAATTCGAGAATTTCACCTTTAACGTCTACTGTAATCTTCTTCGAGAGGTCGCCATTCGCCACCGCCGTTGTCACTTCAGCGATGTTGCGGACCTGACCTGTCAGATTGCCCGCCATGAAATTCACGTTGTCGGTAAGGTCTTTCCAGGTTCCTGCAACCCCCATAACCTGAGCTTGTCCACCAAGTCTTCCTTCCGTGCCCACTTCGCGAGCAACGCGGGTTACTTCGGAAGCAAATGAACTGAGCTGGTCGACCATCGTATTGATAGTGTTCTTTAGCTCGAGAATCTCGCCTTTAACGTCCACTGTGATCTTTTTGGACAAATCGCCATTCGCAACCGCTGTCGTCACTTCAGCGATGTTACGAACCTGGCCAGTAAGGTTACCTGCCATTGAATTCACGCTATCTGTGAGGTCTTTCCAGGTCCCGGCGACACCGCGCACAACCGCCTGACCACCAAGCTTTCCTTCTGTCCCTACCTCGCGTGCCACACGAGTCACTTCCGAAGCGAACCCGTTCAGTTGATCCACCATCGTGTTGATAGTGTTCTTCAATTCGAGAATTTCGCCCTTAACATCGACTGTGATCTTTTTGGATAAGTCGCCAGTCGCCACCGCCGTCGTCACTTCAGCGATGTTGCGGACCTGACCAGTCAGGTTGCCGGCCATCAGGTTCACACTGTCAGTTAAGTCTTTCCAGGTACCGGCCACGTCTTTCACGAGTGCCTGTCCCCCGAGCTTTCCTTCGGAACCTACTTCACGCGCCACGCGAGTTACTTCCGAAGCAAAGCCATTCAGTTGATCGACCATCGTGTTGATAGTGATCTTCAGTTCAAGAATTTCACCTTTGACGTCTACCGTGATCTTCTTCGACAGATCGCCGTTGGCCACGGCCGTAGTCACATCGGCGATGTTACGCACCTGGCCGGTGAGGTTACTGGCCATCGAATTCACATTGTCAGTAAGGTCTTTCCAGGTTCCAGCGACGCCCCGCACATCCGCCTGGCCGCCGAGTTTGCCTTCCGATCCCACTTCGCGGGCCACACGAGTCACTTCGGAAGCAAACGAATTGAGCTGGTCCACCATGGTGTTGATGGTGTTCTTCAGTTCGAGGATTTCGCCCTTGACGTCGACTGTGATCTTCTTTGAGAGATCGCCGTTCGCCACCGCTGTGGTCACTTCAGCGATATTACGGACCTGGCCGGTGAGGTTACTGGCCATCGAATTCACATTGTCAGTTAGGTCTTTCCAGGTTCCGGCGACGCCGCGCACATCCGCCTGGCCGCCGAGCTTTCCTTCCGTTCCCACCTCGCGCGCCACACGAGTCACTTCTGAAGCAAACGAATTCAGCTGGTCCACCATCGTGTTGATAGTGATCTTCAGTTCAAGAATTTCGCCCTTGACGTCGACTGTGATCTTCTTTGAGAGATCGCCGTTCGCGACTGCAGTCGTCACTTCGGCAATGTTGCGGACCTGGCTTGTAAGATTACTCGCCATCGAGTTCACGCTGTCCGTTAAATCTTTCCAGGTTCCAGCAACGCCCTTAACCTTCGCCTCACCTCCGAGCTTTCCTTCGGTTCCGACCTCCCGCGCGACGCGCGTTACTTCGGAAGCGAATGAACCTAGTTGATCGACCATTGAGTTGACCGTTTTCACAGTCCGCAGGAATTCACCTTTCAGTGGTCGACCGTCGATCTCCAGCGTCATTCGTTCTGACAAATCGCCGTTAGCAACGGCTCCGATGACTCTTGCCATTTCGCTCGTCGGGCGAGCCATGTCGTCAATAAGAAGATTGGTCGACTCCACAATCCGATTCCAGGAACCTTCGGCGCCTGGGACGGTTGCACGGTGGGCTATCTTTCCTTCTTTTCCGACGATTCGCGTTACACGCTCGAGCTCCTTAGCGGTCTTATCGCTAAGTGAGATGATCTCGTTCAACGTGTCCGCAATTTTGCCCGCCTCGCCGGTCCATTCGCCTGGGAGACGGGCCGAAAAATCGCCTTTCTTGAAGGCTACCAGGGTTTTTAGCAGCAGCCTGGTATTCAGGGAGTCACTTGATTGGGCTTGGGTTGGCATCGTTTCCTTCCAAAATGTTCAGTTTTGTGAGCAACAGGGCACACGGCTAAGCTTGCCCGAGTCTGGGAAGAGGCTCGCTAACAGGTAGATTGGGAGACCACCCCTTGCGGCCCCCACGCGCCGCATTGAGTAAATAGGGGAGTTATCAAATCAGGGGGATGGCAACCACGAATTTCTCGTCGTTTTTGCCGGAAGTCATTGTATACCGGCGCTTAGCTAATTTGTAATCCCTTTCGGAAAATGTTGAGGTTTTGTGACGAATTCACTGCAAGAGTCTTGAGACTCAATAGCTCCTAATAGTCGGTCCGGTCCTACAGGTCCTATTCGTTAGCTAATCCACACTGTCTTGATGTTGACGAATTCGCGAATTCCGAATTGACTTAGCTCGCGGCCGTACCCTGAGTTCTTGATACCGCCAAACGGTAGTCGTGGATCTGAAGCTACCATGCCGTTAATGAAAACCAGGCCAGCCTCAAGCTCCTCCACGAACCGTCGAATCTCAGTTTCTTCGTTGGTCCATGCAGACGACCCCAACCCAAAGTCAGTGTCATTTGCGAGTCGAAGTGCGTCATTAATGTTGTTTACGCGAAAAAGCAATGCAACTGGTCCGAACAGCTCCTCGCAATATTCAGGAATATCGTGAGAAACATTTGTAAGTACGGTGGGCTCGAAAAAGTTACCTTTTCCAGACAAGCGTTTGCCGCCGGTCAGGACTGAGGCGCCGGCACCGATGAACGAATTCACCTGTCTTTCCAGATCGTTGAGTATTTGAGGAGTAGCGAGCGGGCCAATGTCAACATCTTCTTCTAAAGGATCTCCAACTCGCAAACTTTTAATACCTGAGACAAACCGCTCAGTAAACTCATCAAAAATTTCGGCAGCCACAATGAATCGCTTCGCAGCTATGCAGGATTGGCCATTGTTTATATTGCGGGCTTTAACTCCCGTATTTGCAGCCTCCTGAATGTTCGCAGACGGCATCACGATGAACGGATCACTACCTCCGAGCTCGAGGACTGTTTTCTTGATCTGTTTACCCGCGATGCTCGCAACGCTTCGACCGGCAGGTTCGCTTCCCGTTAACGTGGCTGCGACCACTCGTCCGTCTTCGAGAACTCGCTGCACCGCATCCGATCCGATTAATAGAGCTTGAAAGGCACCGTGAGGGAATCCTGCCCTGCTAAAAACCTCTTCTATCGCCAGCGCACATTGCGGCACATTCGAAGCATGTTTGAGTAAACCGACATTCCCGGCCATCAACGCCGGCGCAGCAAATCGGAAGACTTGCCAAAACGGAAAGTTCCAGGGCATCACCGCCAGCACAGGTCCGAGAGGCTGAAAATGAACGAAACTCTTCGAAGCAGTCGTCTCTACAACTTCGTCCGCTAGGTGACGCCTGGCGTTCTCGGCGTAGTAGCGGCAGACCCAGGCACACTTCTCAACTTCTTGAACAGCGGCTTTGATTGGTTTCCCCATTTCCAAAGTCATGATGCGAGCAAATCGGGCTTTGTCCTCTTCGAGGATTTCGGCGGCACGCGTCATCAGTGGCTCTCGGTCATTGAAAGATGTTCGGCGGTATTGGCGAAATGTATTTGCTGCCAGTTGTAACTTTTCGTCGAGCTGCCGGTTGCTTAATGGTTCAAATGTTTGCAGGGTGTCACCAGTTGCTGGATTTATTGATGCGATAGCCATGGAAGAATACCTCGTTGATAAATTATAGAGTTCAAGTGTTGACTCGATCTACTGGTCTCGTGTGACGAAGACAATTCGTGATAGCTTTGCAAGAGATGAAAAACGTTAGGAAGGAAAATCACGATCTAGGAAATCGTGTGTAGGATGCTTGTCTCATTTTCAGTATGACGAACAACCTGGATAGATTTGCCATCGCCGCGGCGCTGCAGGAGATAGCGACTCTGCTTGAACTAAAGGGCGGTAAAGATCGTTTTAAGGCGCGCGCATATCAAACCGGCGCGCGTATCATCGCGGGATTGAACGAGGATCTCGGCGAGGTAATTAAGAACAATCAACTGACGGCGCGGCGTGGCATCGGCAACGCACTCGCATCTCAAATCGAACAACTCTACTTCACAGGTTCGTCATCAGTTCTCTCCCAGCTGAGGCGGGAATTTCCGCCGGGAGTGATTGAACTTTCCGGCGTGCCGGGTCTAAGCATTAGCAAGATCAGAACACTGCATGATGCATTAGGAATAACGTCCATTAGTGAGCTGCAAGCAGCGGCTGAAGCCGGTCGGATTCGAAATATAAAAGGATTCGGCGCGCGCACTGAGGAGAAGCTCCTTGAGTCTTTAACGAAGGACGAATCACGCGAGGCAAGGCGGCTTCACATTCATCATGCACAGCGCGTTGCCGCACAGGTCACGGATTACCTCCGGACAGCGAAGGGGCTGATTGATGTTGAACCCGCCGGAGCTATTCGGCGCTGGGAGGAAACTGTTGGAACAGTTCGGATCGTTGCCAGCGCGACCGCTCCCGCCGACATCATTTCTTATTTCTTGAAGTTTCCATTGATTGTGCAGACGGAAAGCCGCGGCGGCCAGAAGTGCGCCGTTGTACTGGCCGAAGAAGCCAGGGTTGAAGTCACAGTTGTCGAACCTGAGGAGTTTGCGTGGACTTTGTGGCTCGAGACAGGTTCTGAGTCACACATCGCAAAGCTCGAGCGGATCATGAGTGAAAAAAAGATCAAGCCGGGTCTACAAACGGCTAAAGAAACCCGCTCCCGAAAGGGCGAGGTCCTCAATCTTGAACAAGAGCTCTACAGGCGTTTGAGGATGCAATACATTCCTCCTGAGTTACGTGAAGACACGGGCGAGATAGAAGCGGCAATAAAAGGAACGTTGCCGGAGGACCTTGTTTCCACAGAAGACATTCAAGGGATGGTTCACTGTCATACGACCTACTCGGACGGCAAACACAGTATCGAAGAAATGGCTTTGGCTGCCGAGGCGATGGGGATGAAGTACATAACCATAACGGACCATTCGCCAACCGCCTTTTACGCAGGTGGCGTCACACTTGATCGATTAAAGCGACAGTGGGACGAGATCGAAGAAGTGCAGGAAAAGGTAAAGGTGAAGCTTCTCAAAGGAACCGAGTCGGACATCGTCGCAGATGGCTTGCTCGACTATCCTGACGCAATCCTCGAAAAGTTTGACGTGATTGTTGCGAGCATCCATTCACGCTACAAAATGGACTCGGAAAAGATGACGCGACGACTTATCACCGCAATGCGTCAACCTGTCTTCAAAATCTGGGGACATGCTCTCGGACGTTTGATTCAAAGGCGGCCACCCTTCGAGTGTGATATGCAACAGGTTCTTGACGTCATTGCAGAATCGAACGCGGCAATTGAAATCAACGGTGATCCCTATCGGCTGGATATGGAACCGCGCTGGGTACGAGAAGCGCGCAAACGGAAGATCAAGTTTGTGATCTCAGTTGACGCCCATTCAACCGGCGCTCTGAATAATGTTCGCTATGGTGTGGGAATGGCCCGACGGGGTTGGCTACGGAAATCCGACGTATTGAACACACTTGGCACTAAAGCATTTATGAAAGCGGTCCAGCCAGTAGGTTAGGTTGTGCGACCTCTCCGCGTTCCTTGGACCGTTTGAACAACGACGTCCGGAGACAGTAATGAAAAATGGAAAATGATTAATGGAAAATGGAAAAGCGTTCAACTTCCGAAGCGCGCTATCCAACCTTCAAAGACGAAATCTCTAGGCAGACATTACTCATCCTTTTCTCCTCCCTCTGGTCCATAGAATAGAACCCAGACCAGCAGGTCCTCAGAAAAGTTTTCAAAACGATGCGTCATGCCCGCCTCAGCAAACAACACGTCGGTGGGACCGAATGGCTTGCGTCCGTCGCTAGTCACGAATTCACCACTTCCCGCAGCAACGAAATAGATTTCGTCACGCGAGTGGGGAGTTTGTGGATCGACGCCACGCGGCGCATAGATTTCTACTAACAGCGTGCCGTGTTGAAAGACGGTTGCGAAGCGCTCGCCGTTAGGCCCAGGCAGACGTGTGAGTGCATCAGTCACGGTCGGAATAATAAAAGGTTTGTTTGCCGTCATAATGAGGCGCATAAGATAGGGGAAACGTTCGGCGAACTCAACCGTCCGTGGAATGCACTCAAGTGGCATTTACGATTTTTCATTTTTCATTTCCGTTTTTCGTGTTCGTAAACGGTGGAAGAACCCGATCGTCTTTGCATATTGCGGGCAACGCTGGATGAGCAGATTCATATGTCATGATTTCTTTCGCAAACACGCTTGCAGCCTGTTCCCGATCATTATCACTGCCGATGAATTCAGCAGTCCCGTTCTGCGAAGAAATGTTCGCCTTTAGACGCTTTGCCGCTGTCATAACTTTTAACTGTAGTTCGCGTTTCTCATCTACGACATAAATAATTGTTCCCCGTCTAAGTGGCACGAGGGTGCGAAAGTTGATTCCCGCCTCATCGAGAACTGCCGCCAATTTAGTCAACCTTATTCGTCTCGCAGGGGAAAAGATGTAAAGCCTGGCGGATCCGGAGGTGCGGCGGTGAAAATAAAGGACCGCCTTCTGTTTTGCATCTCGGCCCAAGCTTGAGACTACGTAACGAATGGTTGGTTCATCTCCCTGCATTCGAAGTAAGACGGAATGTTCCGCGCCATCACTCCACGAGCCTAAAGATCGCAATGCCTTAATACTTGTGCGCATTCGGCACCGCATTAGATTGCTCTTTCGAATTAGGCCTGATTCCTCGGCCGAAGACAGATTGCTAATCGCGTCTTGAAGCTTCAAACCTTCACGCGTGTTTGGGCTTACGAACCCGTAGTTGACTGTTCTATTTGCATCGTAGGAACGAGACGGTGTGGTGGTTTGTGCAGCTGCGTCGATAGCGTAAGTAACGCAGCATGCGAGAAAGAGAAGGCGAGCTAACGAATGTTTGTTGAGAAAAGTGTTCATAAGTTTCGCCAAAACAAAAATACCACCCACGGCAGTGGGTAGGATTGTTGGTCACAACCAAGGCAACTGGCCCTTTGCTCCGTATTCTTTGTTTAGCTTCGCAACAAGTGCCTCGAAGTGTCGCTTACCTTCTGAGACATTGCACAGATTTTCCCGAAACCCAACGCGCGCCGCCCAGTGTTTCCACGTTTCGATTGATTTGGCGTGTGCTCCTTTCTCGGTGTGAAACTCTTCTGCATGCACCAGCAGCCTGTCTTCTAACTCGCGTGTGGCACGACCGATTTTCTCGGCTGCAAGGCGTTTGGGCCATACAATTTCATTGCTCCAGAGAATACCCTCGCGATCCACTGACCGGAGTAGGAACGTTGCTGCTTCTGACAGATCGCTGCGTTGCCATGACTCACGCGCCATCGCGATCGGAATGAAATCTCGCCACAACTTTCGATGGACCAGCGTAACTTTGCCGGACAGTAGTTTTGTGCTCAGAACGTCGTCGTTATCTTGGAGGGCATTTAGACTATGAAAGATCTGATGCGCCTGCGGGTGCGCCCACCATGAACCCCTTACTGGCTCGCCCGCGAGTATGCTTACAGCATTCGGCAGCAGGGAATCCGATTGCAGCAATAGCCCGTGCTCCTCGAGCGCATTGATGGCGAAGCTCAGACGGTCTTCAGCTGTTTTCACGGCCGGAATACTACATTACAATGTGCGCACCTTAAATCCTCATCAAGGAGAGAAAAATCATGCGAACGACTGACCTCACCGAACTGGCCAAAAACCCAAACTTCATTTCTGGTATCTACAACTATTGCGATCGCTGGTGTGAACGCTGCCCAATGACTTCGCGCTGCCTGTTGTATGCACAAGAGCAAGAAGACGAAGACGACTCGCCAGAAAGCCGCGACATCACCAACGAAGCTTTCTGGAAAAAACTCGCGTCGATCTTTCAGGAGACTCGTGAGCTGATCACGAAGTGGGCTGAAGAGAATGGCGTCGACCTCACGGCAGTTGACGAGGAAGGAGTCACTCGACGCAAGAAAAGAAGAGAGCGAGCCTCAAATGGTCGTCTCGCTAAGGCCGGCAAGGCCTACGCGAGCGCCGTAACGGAGTGGTTCTCGGAATTTGATCAGACCCTTTCGAGCAGCGACACCGCGGTGACTGAGGCAGATTCGGACCAAAACGAACTGCTACAGGATGCACGCGATGTCATTTATTGGTATCAGTATCAGATAGCAGTAAAGACTATGCGAGCGCTGTCATCTCGCGCCGACGAAAAGGAAGAAGTCGAGATTTTCGGCGATGACTTTCCGAAGGATTCAGATGGGTCGGCAAAAGTGGCATTGCTCGGAATTGATCGCTCAATCAGTGCGTGGCGGATAATCCAATTGTGCGTACCTGAAAGGGCCGAGTTGGTTATCCCTCTCATTTTACAGCTCGAGCAATTGCGCCAGGCGACAGAAAAGAAATTTCCGGATGCGAGAGATTTCATCAGGCCAGGCTTCGATGAGGTTCTCGGCCAGGCTAATTGAATCCTGAGCTGTAGGGCCGTCGCTCCGTGGGCGCCCAAGTTTGAAAGAAAACCTGCGCAGCGAACAAGAAAGGGGTGTCCACGGAGGGACACCCCTACAATTTCGGATTGGGGGCGAGTTCTGGGCGATATTCAGGTAAATTGCGTGTTTTGCCGGATTATCAACGGCTCTGTCTCGGCGCCTGTTGTGTTCGAAGACGATCAAACAGTGGCTTTTCTCGATCACCGGCCTCTGTTTCCTGGCCACTGTTTGATCGTGCCAAAGAGGCACATTGAAACGCTTTCAGATTTGCCTGCCAATTTGGTTGGTCCATTTTTCAAAAGTGTTCAAATGCTGGCCAGAGCAGTCGAATCGGCTCTTGCGGCTGACGGTACGTTTGTAGCAATGAACAACCGCGTTAGTCAGAGTGTTCCACACCTGCACGTGCACGTCGTTCCGCGAAGAAGAAAAGATGGGCTCAAAGGATTCTTTTGGCCCCGTTATAAATACAAAAGCGAAGAAGAGGAATTAGCGGTAAAAATGGCCATCAAAGCCGCAATAGAAAAAATGAACGACTAAGAACATCCACAGATTTCACAGATTACACCGATTAAGAGCTAAACCAGGTAGCTTGAGTCAGTGCAGCTTTTTCAAGTTGGCGTGTTAGCTCTTAATCTGTGTAATCTGTGGATGTTTCTTTTAAAAAATTCGTGCGTCAGAAAATAAAACACGCAAAAATTTGCTTCCGAAATCGGTTAGGAGTATAAAGCGCGTGTCACGAAGGTTACGGCTTTCGAGACCGATAAAGGGATCGGCAATCGAGGCGGTGACGCCCGAGCGAGAGAATCAGCAGGCGGCTGTTGCTTCTAATGACGCCCTTACTCGGAGCCGAAAGGTTCAGCTAGAGAAAGTTGCGAGACTTTCTCGAGCTACTCGGATTAAAACGAGTAGCACCTCTTGGAAGAGGACCCGCCGAGAGGGGCGAAGCGGTTCAACGAAAGTTGAGCTTCGTTGCCGGAGCGTAACCGGCGGTGGAGGAAAAGCCACCACAACAAAAACCTAACGGCACCGCATTCGAAAGAATGCGAGAATTGTGAAAACAAATCGCGTGCTGACCGGTAGTTAGCTGACCGCCAGTTAATTGTCGGGATATAAATTCGGCAACTTGAGTGTGTACATGCTCTTGTTGCCACCCTATAGAAAGCTTCGGCGATTTATAGGGCAACGGATTGCGCTGTATTCGGTTCGCCGAGTGCAGCGCATTTCGTTTTCCGCTTTACCTCCTTCTGCTTTGCCTCAAGGTCTGAATCCCACCACCGCACACTCGGTGGCGTGTTCATACGCAACCTACAACAAAACGAAAAAAGATTTCCGGCGCGCATCGCGGCTTAGATGATGCTGAGAGCAACCTTTTCAGGCAAAGTATGAAAAATCCCGACGGTCGGTGGGATTTGAACTTTTGAACCCAAGCCTTCCTCCTTCCACAAGCCCCACGTTTATCCAAAATTTCGTAAAAGCAAATTCGTGTGCCTTGTCGATTTTAGCAATTTGCCACGTCGATCAGTTGAATGACAGCAACAAGTGAACGCGGCAGCGATGTTTTGCGTATACCGGCCATATCTTTCAAAAGAACCGAAGAGAGAGTATCGCTTTGATTTCATCTCAGCGTCTTTGCGTCTTTGCACGGAATCTTTGGCAACTGGAGGAAATTTTACGCAGAGACGCAAAGAGGCAAAGACGCTAAAATTAAAGTTAAAAAAAGGGTACGGATAGAGCACTGTATCTCCTCTTCGATCAAGGTTACAATGCGCGACACACGCCAATCCGACTATGAATCTTTGTGATGCGCAGGTTCTTAAGCTTGCGCCATTGGCCGAGTTCAATTTGCGAAGCTCTATGAAAACGTCACGGCACGGCTGCCGCGGCTCACAGAAAAGTTATCGACATCATCAAGGAGACATGAAATGACTGAAGCAAGAATGCAAGAAAGCCCGACGTATGCACCAGGAACGTTCTGCTGGGTTGAACTTGGAACGACCGACGGTGAAGCGGCAAAGAAGTTCTATACAGGGCTTTTCGACTGGACGTTTACCGATGCCCCGATCGGTCCAGATATGGTCTATACAATGCTGCAACGGGAGGGCAAGGATGTGGGGGCTCTCTACAAAATGGATTCGCAGATGACTTCGCAGGGCATTCCTCCGCATTGGCTCTCGTATGTATCTGTGAAGAATGTTGACGAAAGCACGAAGAAAGCTCGCGAACTCGGAGGAACTGTGCTCAAGGAGCCATTGGACGTTTTCGATGTTGGTCGTATGTCGGTCATTCAAGATCCCACCGGTGCGGTCTTCGCTTTGTGGCAAGCCAACAAGCATTCGGGCGCGGCTGTTACCAATGTGCCAAATTCGTTTTGTTGGAACGAGCTGGCAACGCCAGACACGAAGAAGGCCGGCAATTTTTATACGGGTCTTTTCGGTTGGGGAAAGAACGAGCAGCAAATGGGTCCTGCCATGACCTACACGTCTTTCATCAATGGAGAGCGTCCAGCGGGAGGTATGTACACTCCTACTCCTGAAATGGGAAACATTCCGCCACACTGGCTGGTCTACTTCGCAGTTGATGATACAGACGCAAAAGCGAAGAAAGCGACAGCGCTGGGCGGAAAGACCCATGTTCCACCGACAGATATTCCGGGGGTAGGCCGTTTTGCGGTCATTACAGATCCGCAGGGTGCAGCATTTGGGATTATCAAATTAAGTAACCCGCCCGCTTAAGATTGAAAAAGATCACTCGTCCACAGATGAACGCGGATAAAACAGATCTGAACAACACTGCGAGTGAGAAATTCAGGAGCTTGGTGTTTTCGCATCTGCATTTATCTGCGTGATTCTGGGGGCCGACAGCAGGTGGTTGATTCAAGCATAATCAAAGCTCGACTTGTTTGGCTTGTTCTCTGCTTCATCTGGGGTTCTACCTGGCTCTTCATCAAGCTGGGTCTAGCTGACCTTCCTCCACTCACATTCGCCGGCATCCGATTCCTGTTAGCAGCAATAGTGTTGCTGACAATTATCCGGTTGCGCGGATTAACTCTACCGCGGGATCGCAGCGATTGGATTATGCTTGCCGTCACCGGCATCTTGTCATTTGGATTTAATTACGGCTTGATCTTTTGGGCCGAGCAGCACATTTCCTCGGGCCTTGCAGCGTTATTGCAGGCTACGACTCCCGCCTTTGGCTTGGTAATCGCTCACGTTTATCTGCCCGGTGAACGAATAACAGCGGAAAAAATAGTTGGTGTCCTGCTCGGTATCGCAGGTGTCGCCGTCATATTCTCGAATCAATTAACTGTGGCTGGAAATAAGGCGCTTGCAGGCAGCGCCGCAGTAGTTTTCAGTTCAGTATGCGTTGCTTACTCGAATGTTTTGGTTAAGGCGAGGGCAAAAAGTATGGACCCGGCAACCCTGGCAGCGGGTCAGATGGTTTTTGGGCTTGTACCGTTGCTGTTGATAGGTATTCCGTTAGAAGGCAACCCTTTTAATTATCACTGGACAGGCATGGCCGTAATTTCTCTCTTATACCTTACGTTCGTCGGATCTGTGTTGGCGTTTATTCTGTACTACTGGCTGGTTCGCAACATGGAAGTGACGAAGACAATGTTGATTTCACTGGTGACACCAGTGGTCGCTGTGAGTTTGGGAATGATTGTCTTAAATGAACAATTAACGTGGCGCATGTTTGTTGGGGGAGTGATGATCATGTCAGGGATTGGAATGATAGTGTTGCGGAGAAAGCAGGTAAAGGAGCTCGTCGTAACTCCCTGAAATCTACTCATTTTTAGTTTTGCGCAGTTTCGCTTGCCCGGCGTGTGGATTTCGAACTCGAATTGTTTCAGTCAAGTCAGTTAAATGTGAGCATCGCCCGTAAGAAGTCAGCATCAACACTCGCTAGTTGAGCTAGCAAATAAGCCTCAATCGTTTCGTCAACCAACGTCCTTTCACCTGGCGGGTAATATTCGCAAAGCGACTTGAGTTGCGTGACCTGGTCTGTCGTAAGCCAAAACCCGCCAATCTCTGATCCAAAATGATTGTGGGTGGCCAGCTCGAGCGCCGTTCCATGAATAGCACGCACGTATTTGACTGCTTCCACTCTGACTTGAACGTCGCAGTCCGTGAGAGCGAACCCCACGAACTTAAGCTCGCATCTATTGTCGATTCTCGCTGTATCTTCCTCGGGATTCATAAACCGGTCTTAGTTCAGCCGTCCGCTTAGCGGACTGCGTGTCCCAAGCTCTAGTGGTCCAGCGATAAACGGCTGGGCTACTTCTCACTCGCCCACTTCGCGCGGACTTCTTGGTGCTGCACTCGCGTTCTAAGCGGCGGTTGATGTCGTTTGCCCATACTTTCGAATCAGTCCACACACTACGCCCTGGATCTGCAAGCGCTCAGGTGTCTTGATGAAGATCGGTTTGAACTGAGGATTAGCTGGCTCCAACCGGATGAATTCCGGTTCACGATAAAACTTCTTCACCGTGGCATAGCTGCCATCAATCAAAGCAACTACCACCTGCCCGTTCTCTGCAGTTTGTTGCGAAGCGACGATAATCACATCCCCATCTTGAATGTTCTCGTCAATCATCGAGTCGCCACGAACCTGCAGGGCAAACATTCGTTCGCGTCCAACCATGTCTTTGGGCACAGATACAGTTTGATGACTGAGGACGGCTTCGATTGGTTGACCGGCGGCAACAAGGCCAAGTAACGGTAGTTCGGCATCGTCATCCGGTGTTTCCTGTCGGACGACTTCAATGCCGCGACTCACATTCGGGATGCGCTTAATCAGACCTTCCTCTTCCAGCGCTATGAGAATGCTATGTACGCTCGCTGAAGAGCTCATTTTGAATTGTTTGCCGATTTCAGCAATCGTCGGCGGTTGCTTATTCACCTCAATAAACCGACGGATGAAATCGTAGACCTGCCTTTGCCGTGGCGTTACCGCCATATGTATCTCCTCTTGCCTTAGGCCTGCGAATGTGTTAATTTTCGGACAGTACCGAACGTACCCGAATATTACCGAAGATACACGCGTAGGTCAAGGAGATTGTGTGAAAGCCCGTCGTGCTTTGGAGAGAAGCGCGTATCAGGTTATTTCTTTATTACCCGGGCGAGCTTTTTTAAATCGTCGACAAAAAGGCGGTATTCGAGGCGTCGCGTTTCCTCGTCCGGAGCTCTCAATATTGAGGATGGATGGACCGTAGCTACGACGTAAGGAGCAAGCGCTGATTCAATAAATTCTCCCCGTTGTTTCGTCACGCGAAATTTTGCTCCGAGTAACGCTTGCGCGGCAGTAGCACCGAGAGCAACGACTACTTTTGGTTTTACCAAAGCAATCTCCGCCTCGAGCCAGGGACGACAGGCAGCAATCTCCTGCGCATTTGGCTTTTTGTGAATGCGTCGTTTACCGCGGGGTTCCCACTTGAAGTGTTTGACAACATTGGTGACGTAAGTTTGTGAGCGATCGATACCTGCTTCTTCAAGGGCTTTATCGAACAGTTTTCCAGCGGGCCCTACGAATGGTTTGCCGGTTAAATCTTCCTCGTTGCCCGGTTGTTCACCGACGAACATAACACCCGCATGGCGAGCGCCTTCACCAAATACTGTTTGCGTGCCTCGTTTCCAAAGATCGCACGCCTTACAGTCGGCGGCAGCATTTTTGACAGCAGGTAGGGAGAGTTGTTCGGGTAGTAAATCAGCAGCTGTTTTTTGAGAGGTTTTGCGCGGCATATTCCCTGGCTCGTTCTGTGGTCCAACAATATCAGAAATGCATGCGATTCGCTTGTTCCGGTTGGGAATTTTAAAGGTTGAGTGCCACAGAAAGCGCAAAAAAGCACAAACTTAATTTAAAAAAGCTTCTTGTGCTTTTGGTGTCTCTTAGTGGCGAGAAATGTGAGAGGAATGTATGAGAGTTGCATTATCAAAAGCTGTAATTGAATCTCAACTCGCGACAAAATTTGGCGAAGACGTTTTTAAGATAAACGATCGCGGCTATGCAGAAGTGCTTTCAACCGGCATTCCTGCTGTAGATGACCTTGCGCAAGGGTTCCCACGAGGTGCAGTTACAGAAGTTTTCGGATCCGAATCATCAGGCCGCACTAGCGTAATGCTGTCTGCACTGGCCCATGCTACGACCCATGAAGAAGTGTGTGCGCTGGTGGATACAAATGATGTGCTGGATCCGCAATCAGCAGTTGCAGCGGGTATAGATTTGGAGCGGTTACTGTGGATCCGTTGCGGCGGAAATCTCGAGCGGTCATTTAAAGCGGTCGATTTGTTGTTGCAGGGTGGTGGGTTCGGCCTCGTATTTCTCGATCTGGGAGATGTTCAGGCAAAAGAAGCACGACGAATCATTTCGTCCTGGTGGTATCGATTTAGACGCGTGGTGGAAGATACGACTACGGCTCTGGTCGTAATTGCCCAGGATTCATGTGTGCGCTCGTGTGCTTCACTGACACTGGCGTTAGGTAGGAGGGAATCCGTTTGGTCGAACGTAGATGTTGTTACTCGATCTCCTGCTCAAGCGTTTGGGCGTAATGCAATAAGGAAATTAAAGCAGAGCTCACAAACTGTTACGCACGCAAATATCCTCAAGTCGAGCTCGATCAATGTTGAGTGCGTGAAGCCGAATCACATGGCGGGCCGTGAGATTCAGTTTTCTGCTTAGACAGAAACAAACGTGAATGCGGCAACTTGTTGCCGTTTTTATGCGTTCAGCTACCACCTCGAAAAGCGGCGACAAGTCGCCGCACTCCAAATGCTTGCTCACAGTTGACAGTCTTCGGTAATTTTCGCTAATCTTCGTCTCAGCTCCCACAGTGCGCAAAGGCGGTTTTTCGCAGATGTACGCATGCATTCATGGGCAAACTATCCCTCCAGACGTCTCTTTGGCTCAGTTTGCCTATGGATTTTCGCCGCTTGTGGAGGAAACGTCAGCCGACACTGTAGTTATCGATGCTTCCGGGTGCGACCTGCTTTTCGGCTCACCTTATGGACTTGCAAATCAAGTTGCCGAGCAGGCCATCAAAGCGAAAGAAAGTGGCGGATTAGGTTGCAAGGTAAACGTGGCGCTCGCCGCCAACCCTGATGCCGCTATTAGTGCGGCGTGGTTTTTTAACGGCATCACTTTTATATCGCCTGGAGAAGAACTTACCTGCCTCGGTGAATTGCCGATAGATCAGCTAAAGACCACCTCAATCAGCCAAAATCCTGAGACTGTCATTCACGTGAATCGATCAGGATTCCGCAATCCCAATTTCGGCCAATTGAGTTGGGAGACTAACGAGATTGAAGAAATCGTCGAAACACTAAAACTGTGGGGCATACGAACGTTTCGTGATTTCGCGTCATTACCGGTGACTTCGATTTCTGAACGGTTCGATCAGGTTGGAGTGAAACTTCATCAGCTGGCAAATGGAACGTTTAATCGTAATCTCAGGCTAACAGAAGCACCCCCACGTTTTGAGAATTCGATTGAGTTGGACCACCCAATTAGCCAACTCGAGCCGATGTCGTTCCTGCTGGCGCGACTCTTAAATCAAATTTGCGCAAATCTCCACGCCTATGCTCTTGCGACTCATGAGTTGAGTCTCTCGTTAAAGCTTGAGGACGGGTCCATACATGAACGTAAGTTGAGTCTGCCTCAGCCAATGCGCGAGCCGCGAGTGTTTTTGCGTCTGTTGTTGCTTGATGCCGAGACGCACCCACCCAGAGCAGCAGTTCAGGCGATCGCAATCAAATGTGAACCTGCGAGGCCGCGTGTGCAGCAGAGTGGATTGTTTATCCCACTGGCGCCAGAGCCTGAAAAGCTGGAGCTGACCTTGGCTCGGCTGACGAAACTAGTAGGTATGGGCAACGTTGGGTCACCGGAAGTGTTGGATACGCATCGCCCGGACTCTTTTCGTGTGAAACGATTTGCTCTGAAAGAAACGAAAAAACGATCAGGCAAAAACAATACGAAATTTGCCATTCGCAATTCGCAATTAACCTTAGGCTTTCGTGTCTATCGCCCGCCATTGCGTGCATTGGTGCAAACGCCGCAAGGGTTTCCAACTGAGCTTAGCGCGTGGGGACAAAATCGCAGTGTGTACGGAAAAGTCGTGCGAGTTGCCGGTCCCTGGCGCACAACAGGGAACTGGTGGCGGGCAGATCGTTGGTCACGCGATGAATGGGATGTAGCAATTGAAACTCGATCGATTTCAACAGATGCAGAAACGAATCAGGCGCTCTATCGAATTTATCGTGAATTGCGCGACGGGAGCTGGTTTGTAGAAGGAAGTTACGATTAATTTCGGATTGCGAATTGCGAATTTTAATAAGTCCTATAGGTCGAATAGGTCCTATAAGACAGGAAATCGCAAATCGCATTCCGAAATTCGAAATTCGAAATTTTATTTATGTACGTTGAATTACACGCACGGTCTGCTTTCAGTTTTCTTGAGGGTGCGTCAGTGCCTGAAGAGCTCGTTGCTGCCTGTGCGGCGCATGATATGCCGGCAATGGCGCTGCTGGACCGAGATGGAGTGTACGGCGCAGCACGATTTCATCTCTCCGCTAAAAAGAATGGCATAAAGGCGCATATCGGAGCGGAAGTCACATTAAAAGACCCGGAACGACCTGCTGCTGTTGCGAGAATACCTTTGCTTGCTCGTACTCGAGCCGGCTATCAAAACCTCTGCCGCTTGATAACCCTGATGAAACTTCGTGTGCCGAAGCATGCGAAAACGGGCGAGTGCGCAATCACGCCCGCTGAGCTAGCTGAATACGCTGAAGGTTTGATCTGTTTGACTGGCGGCGACGATGGCCCAATCGCAAATGCTATTCGCCACAACAGCACAAAGCGCGTAGATGAAGCGAAAAGAATTATCAAATGGTTATTGACCGTCTTCGGGGAAAAAAACGTTTATGCGGAGCTGCAACGTCATTTCGATCGTCGCGAAGAAGCACGTAATCAGTTCGTAATCGAGCTTGCGCGAACATATGACCTGCCTTTATTGGCTACGAATGGCGTCTGCTACGCAAGTTTGTTTCAGCGAGAAGTGGCGGATGTCTTTACCTGTTTAAGAAATCACGTACGGCTGGAAAACGCCGGCCGGTTGTTAGCGAGAAATTCCGAAAAGTATCTGAAGCCGGCGCGAGTCATGTCAGCTCTTTTTGCTGACTTGCCTGAAGCAATTGCGAATACAGTCCATCTTTCATCACGTCTGGAATTTACGCTCGAAGATCTCGGTTACGAATTCCCCAGATATCCCGTGCCGCCAGGCGAGACAATGGCTTCATTTCTGCGGCAACGGACGGACGAAGGCGCGCACCTTCGCTACACCGGACGAAACGGCTCACCCGCTTATGAAAGCGCACGTGGGCAAATCGAGCGAGAATTAAACTTAATCGAAAAGTTAAAACTGGAAGGTTATTTCCTCATTGTTTGGGACATCGTTCAGTTCTGTCGTCGCGAGGGAATCCTCGTGCAAGGGCGAGGCTCGGCTGCAAATAGCGCTGTTTGTTACTCGCTGGGCATCACTGCGGTAGATCCTATCGGCATGGAGTTGTTGTTTGAAAGATTTCTTTCCGAAGAGCGAGGAGAATGGCCGGATATTGATTTGGATCTCCCCAGCGGCGATCAGCGCGAACGAGCAATTCAATACGTTTACCAACGTTACGGCAGACTTGGCGCGGCAATGACCGCCAACGTCATTACTTATCGCGGCCGCTCGGCAGCGCGTGAAGTCGGCAAAGTTTTAGGGTTTGAAGACGAAACCCTTAGCCGGCTCTCCGGATTAGTACATACGTGGGAATGGAAGGATCCGAACGATTCGACCGAGCGACAATTTCGTGAAGCCGGATTGGATCTGCGTGATCAGCGCATTAAAAAGTTTTTTCAACTTTATCAGGCGGTACTGGATCTTCCCCGTCACCTGGGCCAGCATTCTGGCGGTCTGGTGATTTGTCAGGATCAACTTGATTCTGTTGTGCCACTGGAACCCGCAGCCATGCCGGGCCGCGTAGTGGTCCAATGGGACAAGGAAGATTGTGCGGACATGGGGATCATTAAAGTTGATCTGCTGGGTTTGGGCATGATGGCTGTGCTTGAGGATTGCATACAACTCATCCGCGATGCTTATGACGAAGAAGTAGATCTCGCTCACTTGCCGCCTGATGATGCGAATGTTTATACCGCCCTCCAGAAAGCAGATACGATCGGTATGTTCCAGGTTGAGAGCCGGGCGCAGATGTCTTGTCTGCCGCGGCTACGGCCGCAGAAGTTTTATGACATCGTGGTGCAGGTCGCTATCATCCGTCCTGGTCCGATTGTCGGAAACATGGTCCATCCTTTTTTGAAACGGCGCCAGGGTCGTGAGCCTGTTGTCTACGCGCATCCATCACTGGAACCGGTTCTGAAGCGCACATTGGGCGTGCCGCTATTTCAGGAGCAATTACTGAAAATGGCGATGATCTGTGCGGGGTTCTCGGGTGGCGAAGCAGAAGAATTACGCCGCGCCTTCGGTTTCAAGCGTTCCGAGGCACGCATGAAAGACGTGGAAGTCAAACTGCGGCAGGGGATGACGTGCAATGGGATCACGGGCAAGGCGCAGGATGAAATTGTCCAGTCAATAACATCGTTCGCGCTTTATGGCTTTCCCGAGTCACATGCTGCGAGCTTCGCGTTGCTGGCTTACGCCAGCGCCTATTTGAAATGCAATTATCTGCCGGCATTTACTGCCGCCATTTTGAATAACCAGCCAATGGGTTTTTATCAACCATTTACACTCATTAAAGATGCACAGCGCCACGGGCTGAAAGTACTGCCGATTGATGTCACGCGGTCTGATTGGTTATGCACGATTGAAGGAGACACGGAGACGCGGGGACACGGAGACACGGAGACGCGGGGAAACGGAGACACGCGTCTCGCCCTTCGTCTCGGGTTGCGATACGTGAAAGGTCTCAGTGAACAATCAGGGAGGGCTATCGAGACGGAAAGAAAAAAAAGGCCTTTTGCGAGTATCGATGATGTCCATTATCGAGTCCCGGATTTACGGAAAGACGAACTGAGAAAACTGGCGGCAGTCGGAGCGTTGAATTTCATTCAACCAGTCCATACCAGGGATCCAAAGTCAAACAAAGGAACCAACCGTCGAGATGCATTGTGGCAAATTGCAAGAGTGGCGCGCCCTGCAGGATCTTTGTTTGAAACTTTGCAGCAGGCAGATGCGGGCTCACCGCTCACGCCAATGTCTTTACCGGAACGAATGGACGCAGACTTTCGCGGTATGGGCCTGACGATTGGCCGCCACCCTGTGGCTCTCTATCGATCGGAACTGAATAAGTTGAACGTTACCAGAGCAGTAGACATAAAACAGATGAGGAACGGTCAGAGAGTGCGTATTGCTGGGTGGGTCATTGTCAGGCAACGACCGGGCACTGCCAAAGGGTTTTTCTTCCTGACCATGGAAGATGAAACCGGGGTTGCGAATGTGATTGTTACGCCACAGCTGTTTGATCGTTACCGCCTGGTGCTGGTGGATCATCCGTTTTTGATGATCGAAGGAATATTACAGCATCAAGACAATGTGATTTCTGTAAAAGCTAAAACCGTCCAGCCGCTTTCGTTTCAGGTTGCCGCTACTCCTTCGCACGATTTTCATTGATGGAAATAGATTTTCTATGGCAACAATTGAATTTGAAAAACCAGACTGAGGGTATAGAATCCGCGCAAAACAGCGTAGCAGAACTTCTTAACGTGCATGGGCCATCCGTTGAATCGCGAGCTAAAGTCCCCTGGTCGATTCATTACCCAAAAAGGAGACCATTTAATGAAAATCAACTACCTTGCAGTTCTCGTCGCCGCCGTTCTTCACTTCATAATAGGTGGAGTGTGGTATGGCGTTATCTTTAGCAACCAGTTCATTAAACTCATCGGTTGGTCACCTGAAAAACTTGCGCAAGTGGGAAATGAAAATCACGGCAAGGAGTACCTGATTGCCTTCGTTTCATCACTGGTTCTGGTCTACGTCCTCGCTCACTTTGTGCAATACACCAAAGCAAAGAGTGCCATTGATGGCATTCAAACGGCATTCTGGTTGTGGCTGGGATTTATAGTCACGACACAACTTGCGACAGTGATCTTTGAGGAGAGAAGACTGGGACTATACGTGCTTAATGTGGCATACCAGTTCGTCGGATGTTCTGTTGCCGGTGTGTTACTCGCGCTGTGGCGACCGAAAGAAGTCGCAACAGCCGCTCCGCAGCCTATTTAAACGCCTTCGACCGACGGAGGAACCGCAGTAGCACAACTGTCGTTGCTTCCACCAATATCACGGTAAGGTTTAGAACGATGAATAAAGACAGCGATAAAGCGTTACGCGAGCACGTTAGCTATTTGCTACGCGGAGGTGGTGCGCACATCGAGTTTCGTACTGCCCTGGACGAGATGCCCCTTGATCTGATCAATGTCCGTGTGGGAAATCTACCATACACTCCCTGGCAGGTGTTGGAACACATGAGGATCGCTCAATGGGACATACTCGAATTCAGCAGGAACGAGAAACATGTCTCGCCCTCGTTTCCGAAAGGCTATTGGCCGGAACCGTCGGTTGAAGCAGACGAAGTTGCCTGGCGCGCAACGGTGTCGGCATTCTTTGTCGATTTGGATCAGATGGACCAATTAGTATTGAATCCAGCAACAGATCTGTTCGCGCCGATTCCTCATGGCGATGGTCAGACGATACTTCGCGAAGCTCTTCTGGTAGCAGATCACAATGCATACCACCTCGGGTCGATTATGACAATGCGAAAAATGAAGACTGGTTAGGACTGATTACGGGCGTTGCAATTACGCGGATCGGGCAGCTTGCTTCGGCGGGGATTCAATCAGTCCCTGGATCACTTGTGCCACTTGGGAAAGTGGTTTTGGTTTTCTAAGAAATGCGTCCGCCCCACAACGACGAGCTTCGTCTTCCATCTCTGTTGAGCCATAAGCTGTCAGGACGATGATTCTGGTGGAGGGGCTCCGTTCCTGAATTCGTCTTATTATGTCGAGACCATCCGGATTGCGAGTCATTCCTAATCGGAGATCTTGAATAACAACTTGATACGGTGTGGTGTCAATAAGCTCTTCTGCTTGTTCAAGATCTCGCGCAGTGTCTACTTTGAAGCCGTGAAGTGAGAAGTATTCGCTCATGGAAAAGCAGATCGATTCTTCATCGTCAACCACGAGCAAGCGAGGCATTGGCGCCTCTTGAGAGGTACTCCCGAGCTGGCCGGTAAGCATTCTTCTCAGCCGGCCGGAGACTTTTTTGAGCGTTCCCAGTCGAATTTGCTTCACGATCATTCAACGCAGATACAGACGTTAACACACGGAGACGCCTAGCATCTGCTGATATCAAAATGAATCACGTGGACGCAAGATTCAGACGTAATAAAAAACAAGGAGAATCGCAAAAATTTAGTTAGTCCGTGTTGAAACAACGGCAAACTTCGAATATGCGTCCAGCCTTAGTGCATGTTGTTGCTCCGCAGAAGCTTTGCAAAGAACGGGAAAAGCCTCTTTATTGCACCCAAAACCGATTCGTCACCTCCCTGGTTCAGAGTTAGTAGCTTCGGTATGCACTCGTACCGAAAACCTGACCAGCGATTCCTTTGAAGTACGTTGCTAATCGCCGCGAGTCGCTCATCGAGGAAGCCTCCCGTTCATCGTGGAAAAATCCTCGAATGCGATTTCAGCGATTGCGTGGGCTGGAAGAGAAAGAGTGGCCTTGCAGGGAGTAAGCAGGAGGTCGGACGTCGAGGCACGTTCGCTTAATTTAGCGAATCGTGTCTTCCTTGATGCGCTCATCGTCCAATCCTCCAGCGCGTCGCTCGTACCGATGAGGCCAGGGCAGGATTTGAAGTTCAATCGCCAGAATACGGCTGGCTGCCCGGCCCGATGCTATATCCCTATAGCAGCCCGCACGTTGGGCCGGTGCGGAATGTTTGCGCATGACTTCCGAGACACGTTGGATTGGCCTCTCGTGATCATGAACATTAGAACTTCGCAAACTTCACGAGTGCCGGTTCCAATCGTATTTCCTTCCTCATCCTGGAGAGAATAAATCTTACCTTCTAAATCCAGTGGAAGGATTGTAGGCTCCTTGTACATCGACTATCCCCCGCAGGCCGCCGTCTATTGGTGACTGGCGGCCTTACTTTTTACTATTTCAGTAGGGCAACTTTGAGCTGCCGGTAAACCCCTGTTCGTTCCATTAGGGCGCTTCTGAAATTCACAAGCAACCACAACAGTGTGAACGGCAAACGAGAAGCTGATCGCAGCAGCATCGAATAATTGGCTTCGAATTGACACAATCAAACTTACCGCCGGGCTGCAAGCCGGTGCCGTCAACTTCAATTGCACCGGCGTGCTAGTTATTACTTACTCGCTTCCAAAGAGGTCATGGTGGCGAGCGTTACTGATTTACTTCCGCAGTCGGCGTCGAAACGCGGCGCCTAATCCGGCTAGTCCGGTGCCAAGCAGGAACATGCTGGTTGGTTCTGGAACTGACGAAACAACAAATTCTGCAGTTCGGTCTGGACCATTAACGCCCTGAATCGGCACAGTTGCCCCGACCGTCAACGAGAACTGAGTTACCGGTGCGGTCAACACAATATCGAACACAAAGCTGCTCCCTGCGTTAATGCTGACTGGCCCTGAAGTAAGAGCACCGTTATTCAAACTGACGCTGAAGTTCCAGGCGTTTTCATTAACGTTCGAGACGCGGACGATGAAGTGATCGCCAGCAACGCCGCGTGCCGTTAAGTTAATACCAATAGTTTCAGTAACAGCACCGTTTACGGTTCCGTCCCAAGCGACTGTGTACCGACCATTGGCTTGGTTAATTACACTCGGTTGCGGTGGGGGACCCGTAAAGCTTATGTGGGTTAAGCTCGCCGCCTCCGACGGACTGAGCCCGACATTAGCGGCTTGGGCAGAGATTCCTGCCATCACCACTACTGCCAGGATTAACAAGATTCGTTTCATTGTGTGCTCCTGTTTAGTTGTTGTATCAGCAGTTTCGTCGTTGATGCTGACGAACTACCGACGCACTCTAAACGGTTGTGGTTAATCAACTGTACACCCGCTCGGGCAAGTGCGGGCCATAAAGTTGAACGAGGTTAACTTTCTCACTTGAAGACAAGTTGAGTTTTGCGTATCCCGATGCCCTAAAAAACCGACAGCGAGTTATTTCTAGTTAAAGAGAAAGGCTTTATCAGCAGAGCGTTGCGGAGCAACTGCAGGCTCTAGTGGGTCAGCCAAATTCTTCCCGACTGGGTTCGAGACCTAGGTGTAGATTGGCACGTCAAGAACTCAGCAAATCAAGGGCCAAAGCATTACCCATAAGCCACTTAGGGCATAATCACCCTATACCAAATGGGTTGTTGCCTCATGGGCGTAGAAGCGTTGGTCCATCATTCTACATTTCAGACTGCATTTCTAGACTTTGGACACGTTAATCCGGTGCTTCTTGATCTTTTGATATAACGAACTCCGGGGAATTCCCAGACGTTTGGCACTTTTTTCAACGCGCCCACCCTCTTCACGCAGGACCCTCTCGATATGCTGTTTCTCTATTTCAATCAGGGTGAGGTTGGAGTCTAAATAAATATTGCGGGACTGAGCATGGCCATCAAAGTGTAGATCTCTGAACTTGATGTTCCGCTGTTCACTCAGCAGAACTGCTCTTTCGATCACATTTCGAAGTTCTCTTACGTTGCCGGGCCATGAATATGATTGAAGAGCTTTGATGCTATCGGGCTCGAGACGAATTTCGCCACGGCCCAGGTCAACAGCAAACTTTTCTAACATGTATTGAGCGAGGATAGGAATATCTTGAATGCGCTCTCGCAGCGGTGGAAATGCGAGTGGTATCGTGCTCACTCGGAAATAAAGATCGTCACGGAATTTTTTTTCGCGAACCAGTTCGCCAAGGTCCTGATGCGTCGCGGCGATTAAACGAACATCGACCTGACGGTCCCTCACATCCCCGACTCTGCGGAAGCGCTGCTCTTCTAAAACCTTCAAGAGTTTCGGCTGTATTTGCAGATCGACGTCGCCGATTTCATCAAGAAAAATCGTTCCGCGATGGGCCACTTCAAACAGACCCTGCTTTGAAGTGGTCGCGCTGGTAAATGCGCCCTTCTCGTGGCCGAACAATTCGGTTTCAAGCAGCTCGCGTGATAGACCAGCACAGTTGAGATCAACAAAGGCTTCGTCAGCTCGGGGACTGTTCTCGTGCAACCACCGCGCGAGGACGCCCTTGCCAGTTCCCGTCTCACCGAGAATTAGCACCGGGCTTTCAGTCATCAGAACCTTCCGTGCCTGTTCAGCCAACGAAGAAATAGCGGGGCTGCTGCCGATGAAAGGGTTGATGGCTTGCCGCACCTGGCGAGTTTTGCTCGCAAGTTGTTTGTGGTGGTTTCTTTGTTTTTGCAGCAACCGCTGAAGGATCACATGCAGCGCGGGCAACTCGAGCGGTTTAGTCAGGAACTGTTCCGCTCCTTCTTTGATTGCCCTCACGGCGAGATCTATCGAACCGTGGGCGGTCAGTATCAGCAGCGCGATTTCTGAGTCGATCTCTCTTAACCTGGGAAGCAGATCCAGCGCCGTACCATCAGGCAACATGTAATCGGCGATTACGATGTCAGGACGAAGGCTGCGGAAAATCTGCTGAGCATCCTGACAGCTCTCTGCCTCTTCGACGTCATATCCATGAAGGTCGAGAAATTCGCGAATCCCGAAACGAACTCCTGGCTCATCATCAACTACGAGAATTCGATTTCGCGACATTATCGAACTCCTTCTGAGTCAGGAAGCAGCGGAAACCTTGCGGTCATGCAAGCTCCGCCCTCGGGATTATTGCCCGCTATGAGTTTGCCGCTATGCTCTTCCATGATTCTGTGAGCGATAGCCAGTCCCAGGCCGGTGCCACCACGGCGTTTCGAGAAAAATGGATCGAAGATTCGCGGCAGATCCTGCGGCAGTATTCCAGAACCACCATCCCTTACGCAGCAATCCAGCCATTCCTTTCCAGCCTCAAAGGTGCGACGACTTTCGATGCTGACGCAGCCGGCAGGAGGTGAGTGCTGAATTGCGTTCTCAATTAGATTGACGAACACCTTGGAAAGTCGCCGGCGGTCTATCATTATTTTCGGCATCGAGTCGTCAAAGTCATTAATCAGGGTGACTCCGGCCACTTCCGCTGCAGGTAAACACGCCCGCACCGATTTTGCAATTACTTCATCAAGCGATACCAGGTACAGATCACCCTGGAAGGGCTTCCCGTATTCCAACAACTCTTCCATCAGAACTGTTAATCGACCAATCTCATCACGCAGCACATTCGTGTAGCGTAGGTAGTCGGTCCGATCGTTGAACCGAGTTTCAAAGGCGTCCAAAATCGACGAGATGCCGAACAGTGGATTTCGTACTTCATGCGCTACGCCGGCAACAAGCGAACCAAGCATCGACATCATCTCGCTTTGACGAAGTGATGCCTCCAGCTGTGTTCGTTTTGTGATGTCCTGTGCAATAAGGATGGCCCGATCACCAAACGAGCCAAACTCGTTAAGTAGGTATACTGTGATTGCCCAGGTTTTTCCCGTGACCCCATCGGTAACTTCTGATGAAGGCGAGGCTTCTTCCGAACGAATCTCCGTAAACAATTCAGCCGCTCTTTTCCACGGCTCGCCTTTACCGAGTTCGGAAAGATTCTTTCCTGTTAGGTCTTCGGCAACTGCACCCGCGACCAGTTCCGCAGCTTCGTTGGAACGCTTTATCTCCCCTTCGAGGGTCAGGATCAAAACAGGGAAATCGATGGCATTAAAAGTCTGCCTCCACTCCATCGCAGAATGCTGCAACGTCGTGTGCATGCGTCGTTGCTGCTCGTCCAGCAACTTTCGCTCGGTCACATCATTGACAATCACCAGCCGCGCTGGTCGTTCATTGAACGTGACCGGATGCGAATTCATTTCCACGTAAATGATTCTGTTGTCCTTCGTCTTATGCCGCCAAGGACTCGAGAGCACTGGCCCCGCAACATCGTTCGCGCTCTTTATAAACAGGGCGGGGGCGCCTTCGCTGAGGCGAATGCCGTCAATTGTCATCGACAGGAATTCCTCACGCGAAAATCCATAGGTTTTTGTAGCCGCATCGTTCACGGCGAGAAACGCAAGCGTTACTTCGTCATAGACCCAAATCGGTTGTGGCATCGATTCGAACAGCGTCCGGTATCGCTCTTCCGAATCCCGCAAGGCAATTTCAATCTGTTTGCGCTCGGTAATATCACGTGCTAAACCACGATAAGCAACCGTATCGCCAAAGCGGTCTTTGATTGGCGACATCACCAGATCGAGCCATCGGTCCTCACCCGCTGCATTTCGCGCGATCAATTGATTCCGGTATTCCTGGGCTGTTATGGCGGTTGCCGGAAAGTCAAAGGATCCATTTTGACTTCGAATACGAAAAGCATCAGTGAAGGGAATGCCAATCACATCTTTTTGCGCTAGACCAAGGAACCTGGTACCTGCGGTATTCAGGGTTGTGAGTCTTCCTTCCAGGTCTTGAGTGAAAATTGTGTCGGTGGCTTGCTCGACCAAATTCCGATAGTTCGCCTCCAGTCGCGATCTTTCCAACAGGCGAGACACCTTTGCCACCAGCCGAACAGAGTCGAACGGAATCTCCAGGTAATCATCCGCTCCGGCGCGAAGTCCCGCGACGACACTTTCGGTGTCCTTGCGTTGAGCACTTATGAGGAGAATCGGAACCGACTGCAATTCGTTGTCCTGGCGAATAAGCCTGCAGAATTCGAGACCATTCATCCGCGGCATAGAAACGTCGCTAATAACGAGATCGGGATGGGAGTGTTTCGCCAATTCAAGGGCTTCGACTCCGTCTTCGGCAGTCAGGACCGAATAGCCCGCTTTCCGAAGCAGCGTGTGCATGAGTTGAAGCTGGTCAGGAACGTCATTGACGATTAGGACGGAATCGTCTTCATGTCCGTTCTGAGAAAACTGTACCCGAGGCACTGAGGGCATGTTCATGTCTGGTCGCGATTGGGTTTTCGGAACTAACCAGGTGGTTACTCAACCCAGTTCGTGGAGGACGCTTCCCGATCGAATCCAATCGAGAAACGCAACCGGCATTAGTTGGACTTTCGACCGGCGGAGTATACCACAGTGACGTCCGATGTCAGCCAGAGAAAGACGCCTTCCCGGACCGGCGGCCCAAGCCAGTCGTGGTCGGTCTTCACTTCTAGTTGTTTCCAGTTTGGTAAAACTGTCATTCAAGGGTATTTTCCGAATACCCTGCTGAATGCATTTCTTTTTGTCCCGAGAATGGGCGAATTAACCCGGCCGGTCAAAAAGGTGAAGAATTTGGAAACGAAGTCTCTTTGCAATCAAAAGATACGACATTGCGGATTATGGGCAATTCTGCTGCAAAAAATAGAAAATCTGACATAGAAAGACAAAATAATTCTGTGACGAAATTATGTAAGCATTTTGGTAATCTTTCAATTACCAATTTCAAGAGGGTACTTAGGTGCAGTCATCCAAAAAAATTCCAGATCTAGCAGAAGAGAAGATCAAGGTTTGTTTAATCGGAACTTATCCGCCGCGAGAGTGTGGAATCGCTACCTTCACCGCCGACCTCCGAGCATCACTCGCGGGCGCCAGCAAAAACGTCCAAGCCAATGTAATCGCCATTACAAATACTCCGGACAAGTTTCAGTATCCGGAGGAAGTCGTCTTCGAGATTCGACAGAATCATCTCGCTGACTACCGGTTGGCGGCAGAGTACATTAATTTTTCTGGCGCCGACGTGGTCTGTTTACAGCATGAGTTTGGCATTTTTGGAGGCCCGGAAGGAAGGTACGTTACTGAGCTACTAAAGAACCTGCGCGAACCTGTAGTTACGACGCTCCATACCACGTTGCCGGAACCTACTCCTTCTTTGCGGGAAACCCTCGTTAGGATTGCAGACCTTTCGGATCGACTTGTGGTGATGAACAGTCGTGCTGTCCCCATTCTGAAGAAGGTGTATGGCATCTCAGAACGTAAGGTCAGCATGATTCACCATGGCGTTCCTGACGTTTCGTTCATCGACCCGAACTACTACAAAGATCATTTTGGTGTTGAAGGCCGCCTGGTTTTATTGACGTTCGGTTTGCTGAATCGCAACAAAGGCATCGAATTGGTGCTTGAGGCACTTCCCGAGATCGTGAGCCGCCATCCAGAAGTCGTGTACATCGTTCTCGGAGCAACCCACCCGGAAGTTAAACGCCGTCATGGCGAGGAATACCGGCTATCACTTGAGCGTCGCGCACGGGAACTCGGCATTCAGGAGCATGTCATCTTTCATGACCGTTATGTCAGTTTTGAGGAACTCTGCGAATTCATCGGCGCTTCTGACATTTACGTGACTCCATACCATGCGCGCGATCAAATTGTGAGTGGCACGCTTGCGTATGCGATAGGGATGGGCAAAGCTGTCGTGTCAACTCCCTATCTATATGCTGAGGAACTTCTATCGGACGGACGCGGCCGCATCTTCAATTTTCGTGACGCAAAGGCTCTCGCTAACACTCTCAACGACTTAATTGAGAATGAAGCAGAGCGCCATCATATGCGTAAGCAGGCCTACGAGTTTGGCCGGCAGATGACGTGGGGCGAGGTTGCGCTGCGCTACCTTGATGTGTTCGAACGAGTGACGACGTCGGGAGGCAGGCCGATTCGGGCGGTGCCCGCTTACTCGCGCATGGTGCTGCCCGAGATTAAACTGGACCACCTGACGAGGCTCACTGACGATACGGGTATCATTCAACACGCAACCTACGGCATTCCGGATCGGCGCAGCGGGTATTCGACCGACGATGTTGCGCGTGCATTGATAGTCGCATTAATGCATTATCAGCAGTTCGCGGACGAGACAGCCTTGCGGCTGGTAACGACGTATCTGAGCTTTCTGCAATTGGCCCAAATGAGCAACGGCCGCTTTCATAACTTCATGAGTTATGAACGACGGTTCACGGATGATGTCGGCAGCGAAGATACGCAAGGACGAGCGTTATGGGGTTTAGGCACAACAGTGGCACTGGGTCACACGGAAGGCGCACGAGCACTTGCTCGTGAGATGTTTGAGAAAGGGATTTACAAGCTCCGGCTGACACATCCTCGCGCACTGGCCTATGCGATCTGTGGACTTCACGGCTTCTTGCAGAAGTACGACGGCGCTGCGCGCGTAAGAAGCAAACTCGAGTCACTTGCGACCCGCCTGGCTGCAATCTATGAACGTTCAAGTGACGGTAAATGGAACTGGTTCGGCGAAGAGCTGACTTATGCGAACGCAAAGTTGCCGCATGCTATGTTGTTGGCAGCTGATGTAACTGGTGAAGAGCGCTTCCTTAGTATAGGGATTGACTCTCTTGAGTTCTTGATTTCCCATACTTACCGCGACGGGCAGTTCGATTTTCCTGGAAACCGAGGCTGGCTTAAGCGGAAAGGGCCACGCGCTGTTTTTGGCCAGCAACCTATAGAGGCTGGCTACATGGCGGAAGCATTGATGACAGCTGCCGACCTTACTGAGGATCCGAAATATCTCAAACTCGCGACCGCAGCTGTAGATTGGTTGTTAGGTCGCAACCGCCTCGGAGTACCGCTCTACGACCTGGGGAGCGGCAGTTGTGCCGACGGTTTGGATTCTCGCGGAGCAAGTATGAATCAAGGGGCTGAGTCCGTTATCTGCTGTCTGCTGGGTTTGCTCTCTGTTACTCGTCAGTCGGAGAGAGGGCTTGGCTCAGAATCGCCGACACTAGCGCTCACTGCAGCATCGGGAGGGCAAAGTAGGTAGTAAACATCAAAAGAAGATCATGGCCGTAAACAGTTTGTTTAGAGAACTCTTTCGACGTTACGAAAACAATCCGATTCTTACAGCTGCCGATTGGCCTTATAGAGCTAACAGCGTCTTCAATGCCGGCGCGACGTTACTTGCCAGTGGCGAAACTTTGTTACTTGTGCGCGTGGAGGATCGACGTGGCATTTCGCATCTGACCGTTGCTCGGAGCGAAGACGGAATCAGAAATTGGAGAATAGACTCTCAGCCCACTTTAATGCCCGACCCTCAGAATCATCCTGAGGAGGTTTGGGGAATTGAAGATCCGCGTATCACGTGGGTTGAGGAGTTAGCCCAGTTTGCAGTCGTTTACACATCATACTCGACTAGTGGTCCACTGGTATCGCTGGCATTGACGAAGGACTTTCGTCACTTCGAACGGCGTGGCGTGGTAATGCCTCCTGAAGATAAGGATGCTGCGCTGTTTCCGCGGCGTTTTAATGGACGCTGGGCGCTGATACATCGTCCGATCGCGAATTTCCCAGCGAATCGGGCGAACATCTGGATTTCTTTGTCGCCCGACATGAAGCACTGGGGCGACCATACTGTCGTTTTAGAAGCTCGACGTGGCGCATGGTGGGATGCAAATAAAATTGGCTTGTCGCCGCAACCAATCGAAACACCGGAAGGTTGGTTGCTGATTTATCACGGCGTCCGTATGACGCCCGCGGGTTGTTTGTACAGGTTAGGTCTCGCGTTACTTGATCTTAATGATCCGACGAAAGTCCTTAGACGAGGCGATGAGTGGGTTTTCGGACCGGAGGAGCCGTACGAACGCGTTGGAGATGTCGGTGACGTCGTTTTCCCTTGCGGTGTAACGGTGGACGCTAAGACGCGTGAAGTGCACCTGTATTACGGCGCCGCGGACACTTCGATTTCGATGGCCACCGGGAACATTGAAGCGTTACTAGACTGGCTTAAGACGAACTCGTAGCAGCCAACTTGAAACGACTCTTGTAATGCGGCGACTCGAATCGCCGCATTGTCGTTTAGACGTCCCAGGTCAACGTATGCACGTTGCAATGCTTGCCCCAATATCCTGGCGCGTTCCACCCAGGCATTACGGCCCGTGGGAACGTGTGGTTTCGCTGTTGACGGAAGGGTTAGTCGAACGCGGCATAGACGTGACCCTGTTTGCCACTGGAGACTCGGTTACCAGGGCGCGACTAGCTTCGGTTTGTCCCCATCCCTATTCGGAAGATCCCAAAATTGATCCAAAAGTTTGGGAAGCACTACATATCTCCAATGTCTTCGAGCACGCGAATGAGTTTGATCTGATACATAACCATTTTGATTTTTTGCCTCTATCGTACTCGCGACTGATTTACACACCTCTACTCACAACTATTCACGGCTTTTCGTCTGAACGGATAGTTCCTGTTTATAGAAAGTATAACAACCGCGCTTATTACGTTTCGATCAGTGATGCCGACCGGCATCCAGATCTCGAGTATGTCAGGACTGTCCACCACGGTATTGCTCTTGAAGAATTCACTCTGCGACGAAATGCTGGGAACTATCTTCTCTTTCTTGGCCGCATTCATCATGAAAAAGGGGTCGCTGAGGCGATTCAGGTTGCGCAAGCAGCTAAGTTGCCGCTCGTCATAGCCGGAATCATTCAGGACCAGGATTATTTCAATCGGGAAGTAGCCCCCTTTGTTGACAACGACCGAATACGTTATATCGGTTCTGTCGGACCCGAGGCGCGCGACGAATTACTTGGCGGCGCGATCGCGTTGTTACACTTGATCAACTTTGCCGAACCGTTTGGTTTAAGTATGATCGAAGCAATGGCCTGCGGCGTTCCCGTCATCGCTCGACCGCGAGGGTCAGTCGTCGAGATCGTAAGACATGGAGAAACGGGATTTATCGTTGAAACGATAGATGACGCAGTTGCAGCATTGAAGGACGTAACGCGACTTGACGGGGCAACCATGCGCCGGTGCGTTGAAGAGAACTTTAGCCGTGAGCGAATGGTTGATCAATACATTCAGGTTTATCAGGAGGTATTGCGTATGCATGGGAGCACATCCGAAACGTCACCGATGTTTGACCAAAGGCCCTGGGGCTCTTTCACTGTGCTTGATGAAGGCGATAATTACAAAGTCAAGCGACTTGAAGTTTTGCCGGGTAAGCGCTTGAGCTATCAAAAACATTCAAAGCGAGCTGAACACTGGTTTGTGGTGCAAGGTACGGCCAAAGTAACTCTGGACGGTCGCGAGATTATTGTTCCGAGCGGGAAAGCCATCGACATCGAAATCGGCTCGGCTCACCGCGTCGAGAACCCTGGGAGCGAAACACTTCTTTTTATCGAGGTGCAGCGAGGAAGTTACCTGGGGGAGGATGACATTGTCCGGCTTGAAGATGATTTCGGTCGCGCCGGCTAGTGATGTTCGGCGAATTGACCGCTCAATCGGTTGACAAAACTAGCCGCAGATTAACGCGGATGACGCAGATCTGAACTTTCAACCTGGTATCGCGTGTTCTTATTTTCTTTGATCGCGTCGTCCGCGTTAATCTGCGGCTAATCTCTTCTACGTTATGGATTTCAGATTTGGCATTAACTACTGGCCCATCAGTAGCGCGATGTATTGGTGGAAATGCTTTGACGCGCAGGAAGTAAGGCAAGATTTTGCATTGATTCGCGAAACGGGGTTTGATTCCGTTCGCATTTTCCTGTTGTGGGAAGATTTTCAACCGCGTCCACACACGATTCAAAAGGCAGCGATCCAAAACCTCACAACAGTTACTGGTATCGCAGGTGATAATTCACTTTCACTGATCCCCACGTTCTTCACCGGCCACATGAGTGGTGTGAATTGGATTCCCAGATGGGCACTCACCAGCCTCACTCAGCCGGAACGATTTCGAGTTATTGCTGAGAACAAAGTCGTTGAGGCTCAACCGCGAAACTGGTACACCGATGCGGAGATTTTAGAAGCACAAACGGTATTAGTCGGCGAAATCGCAGATGCGTTACACGATAAAGAGAACATCTGGGCGTGGGATCTCGGAAATGAAAACTCCAATTGCGTTGTACCTCCGAATCATGATGCCGCCGTTGAGTGGTTATCGCGTATCACCGAAAGTATCCGGTCTGCGGATCGCGAACACGCGATTACGATTGGATTGCATATGGAAGACCTGGAAGAAGACCGGAAGCTAGGTCCCTATGAAGCCGGTCAGTTTTGTGACTTTCTCTGCATGCATGGTTATCCGATCTATGCAAGATGGGCCAACGGTCCCACGGATGCCTTGTTGCTTCCTTTCCTGGGATTGATTACAGAATGGCTCGGACGAAAACGTGTATTGTTTGAGGAATTCGGAGCGCCGACATGGCCGTTAACTACTGATGAAGATCTCCGTAGTGCGAACGTAAAACTGTTAACGGAAAGTGAAGCGGCAGAATTCACATCTGCCGCTCTCTCTTTGCTCAAATCCTGGAATATGCTAGGAGGATTCCTGTGGTGCTTTGGCGACTATGCAAAGCGTCTCTGGCATCTGCCGCCGTTGGACGAAGCCGTGCACGAGCGCTATTTCGGGCTATTTAGAAATGATCGATCGCGAAAACCTGCTGCTGATACCGTTTCTCATTTCAACCGCACTGCTGATCACAATGTGAAGCGTGACTTTGATTGGATCAACATCAAGCCAGACGAATTTTACGATTCCCCGGGGCAGAATCTGATGCAGCTCTATCGACGGTTCCAGACGTTGACCGCGAGTTAGTACTAATCAAAGATTGTTTTCTTGACGGCGCGACGCCGCTGCCAATTGACAGATCCATTCTTCGCAAGAACAGTGTCCGACGGATCAGATGTTCCATATTCATATCTTCGTTCTTGTCAGAACTTCCGTGCGCCCTTGAATGCCTTTTGTATTTTCCAAAAATTCTTTTGAGCAGATCTTCATCGTTCTCTCGAAGGAAACTATTAGCGCCGAGACCAAATATCTCTTGGATAATCTCGCATGAGCTTGTTTGCGCCAGACGATCTGTGTTTTCTACGTTAGGTATTTGCAAAGCTGCTCTCCTTACCAGGTATTAACTGTTACGGCTCAACTTCAGTTCTCAGAAACTACTGCCCCGTGATTGACTGAAGAATAAACGGGTGGCCCGAGGAGAAGGTCCTACACCGAATGGCAATACCGGTCTTGTGGAAGGGCAAGCCTAAAAGCGACACACCGCAATGCGCGGCCATCCTCGAATAGGAAAAAGATAAACTAACCTCTTTACGAAAGTATGGCAGGCAATTTTACGTGTGGCTAACACAAGTTCAGCGAAATCCCAACAAATTCAAATTGCCAGGCGATTAACAATGTTTCCTGTTGATCACGCTTGTAAACTTTCCCTTGCGTGATTACGTAGAGCATACGACCGCAGTGCCTAACGTTAACGAAACATCGCCCGAGTTTGCTGTAGAAGCTGCCGACACTCTCTCGAGTTCGTCGCCTGTCGCAGCTGTCAGTCTATCTGCTCCAGCCACAAGTCTATGGGAAGCGATTCGCGAAGCAATTCGTGGCTCACACCGCGATTACACGAAAGGTCCAATTGGAAGGGCCATCATGCTACTCGCCATTCCGATGGTCCTGGAGATGCTTATGGAAAGTGTCTTTGCGGTAGTGGACATTTTTTGGGTCAGTTTTCTCGGGACAGACGCCGCCGCGACCATCGGTCTAACCGAGTCGCTGTTGACGTTGATCTACGCGTTAGCCATTGGCCTCAGCATCGGAGCAACTGCAATGGTGGCGCGCCGCATCGGCGAACAAAATCCGGATGGAGCTGCGTGCGCAGCTGTTCAGGCCATCGCCCTCGCGCTGATCGTGGCAATAGTGCTTGCTGTGATTGGGGCGCCGCTTGCACCAAAGTTGATGGCCCTAATGGGCGGGTCGCCGTGGGTCGTGGAACACGGATCAGCCTTCACAAGGATCATGCTGGGTGGAAACGTGACGGTTGTTCTCCTCTTCATGGTCAATGCGATCTTCCGTGGTGCCGGCGACGCCGCGATCGCTATGCGCGTTTTGTGGCTCGCAAACTGGATCAACATCATCCTTGGTCCATTGTTGATATTCGGCTTGGGCCCATTTCCAAAACTTGGCATCGTCGGAGCTGCAATTGCAACCAACATAGGGCGCGGCACGGGTGCTCTTTATGCGATTAGTCGTTTGCTGCGCCCAGGCGGCAGGTTTGACATTACCCGAGCTCACTTGCGGCTCGAGCCAGCGATCATGGCTCGTCTCATCCGGTTGTCCGGCACCGGCACGTTTCAAGTATTCATTGGAATGGCGAGTTGGATAGGACTGGTACGAACTATTTCTTCGTTCGGCAGTGACGCAGTAGCTGGATACACCTTCGGAATACGAGTCATTCTTTTTGCCCTTTTGCCTTCATGGGGAATGGCGAATGCTGCAGCTACGATGGTTGGGCAGGCGCTTGGCGCGCGAGATCCTGAACGCGCAGAACGCGCAGTTTGGAAGGCCGGTTTTTACAACATGATCTTTCTTGGGATCGTCGGCGTGTTGTTTGAAATTTTTGCTCCGCAGATAATCAGCCTCTACACCAGAGATCCGAAAGTCGCACAATATGGCGTCGACTGTTTGAGGATCGTTGCGTATGGGTTCCTCTTTTACGCCTATGGAATGGTGCTTGGACAATCTTTCAATGGTGCGGGTGATACGTGGACGCCAACCATTATTAACCTTTTTGTCTTCTGGATCTGGGAACTGCCTCTCGCCTACATTCTCGCCAAGGTCCTTGGGTTCGGGCCTGAAGGCGTCTTTATTGCCATCACAATCGCATTCTCCACGCTGGCCGTAGTCAGCGCGATCGTTTTCCGTCGCGGTAGGTGGAAATCGCGAGTTGTTTAACCGGCCGTCCGACGCGAGCGTGTAATCCAGCGCAGTATCTTCGAACAGCCCTGTCGCACATCGTTACGTTTCTTTTCAGCAGAATTCTTTCGTCGCACTCCTCCTTCCGTATATCACTGCATCTGAATTAACCCACCGTGGCGGCATCGTGATTGCCTCTAACAAACGTAAAAATGCAAAACTCTGTTGGAGGAAAAGACGATGGCCGACGAATTGAAAGGACTTAGAGTTGCAATCTTAGTAGCTGACGGATTTGAACAAGTTGAACTAACCGAACCCAAAAAGGCGCTTGAAAAGGCTGGAGCGCGGACATCGATCGTTTCTCCGGTTCATCGAGAAGTGCAGGGATGGAACCACGACGATAAGGCGGACAAGTTTCCTGTTGACGAACCTTTGGACCATGCGAGATCTGATGACTACGATGCGCTGCTTTTGCCGGGCGGCGTCAGAAATCCGGATCAGCTGCGTACGATGGTTCGAGCAGCTGAATTCGTTCGCGGATTCGCCGCAGCCGGCAAGCCGATAGCTGCGATCTGCCACGCGCCATGGACCTTGATCGAAGCGGAGCTTGTGAAAGGAAAAACCATTACCTCCTGGCCTTCGTTAAAAACGGATCTGCGTAATGCAGGAGCGGAGTGGGTTGACAGAGAAGTGGTTGTTGACAAAGGCCTGGTCAGCAGTCGCAAACCGGATGACATACCCGCATTTAACGACAAGATGATTCAGCAGTTTGCACATGCGCGACCACAATCGAAGAAAGCTGCCTACAGATAAACTGAAGGGCGAATGAGGCACAATCTATCAAAATAAATGAGCGCGTCCGTTAATTGGTACCTCCGCTCAATTTCGCCTCGTTCGCTCGCTGTTCATTTCCCCCGATTCCCCATTCCCTATCGCGTACGGTAAACGTAATACACAACACCCGCCCGGTCGTCGGTCAATAGAAAGGCGTCATCGTCCGTTCTGAATATATCCACTGGCCTACCCTTAACAATCCCATCAACCTGAAATCCTGTGATGAACGGCCAGGATTGTTCGGACTTGCGATCGGCTGAGAATGCGACCACACGATAGCCCCGTTTCAAACTCTTCCTGGTTGAGCCATGTAGAGCGACAAGAACTTTTCCGCCCAGCAGTTCATTATCGCTTTTCTGAAAGATTTCAAACCCTAATGGAGAGCTGTGAGCATCAAAGGCCCGATACGCGACCGGAACCTTGCGACAATCCATTTTCCTTGATCGTGGGTTGAACTTTTCATCTCTAAATACCTTCGTGTCCAGTTGATAGCAATAGGGCCATCCGTAATGCTCTCCATCCTTCACTTCATACATCGTGTCTGCCGGCCTGTTGATTCCCAGGTGGTCTGCACCCATGTTGGTCACCACTAACTTTTCGTTTACCCATCGCATTCCTACTGCATTGCGCAAACCTCTTGCGAAGTGCCGCTGGTTTTGTCCATCGGGATCCATCTCGATCACGCTCGCGCGCACGTCCTCTTTTTCTTCACACGCATTGCAACTACTGCCCACCGATATGTACAGCTTGCGATTCGAGCCAATAATGATGGTTCGCGTCAGGTGCCAACCACCGTACTTATAACCCAATCCATAGTCCGGAAAAGTAGCCAGGACTTGTGGCGTGCCAGTCGGGTTCTTTTCTCCTCGTGTGTACCGATAACGTACCAATCGATCAGTTAATGCGAGGTAAAACCAGTCGTTGCCTTGCTCGTCCGTATAGAAGGCGATGCTGTTTGGATTCCTCAAACCGGTGAGATATGGCACGACACTCTTAAATTTCTTGTTCGCGGGATCAAAATCGTCGAGAACGTATACCGCGCCTTTCTTATTGTCGGTGAGGTTATACATGTCTGTAACAAAAATACGACCGTCAGGGCTTCGAGCCATAAACCTGACACGTTTGAGACCTTGCGCGGCGACAGCAATGCCAAACGCCTCGGGTAAATTCAGAGTGAGTGTTTTGCCATTCTCCAAATTGATTACATGAGCACGCAATTTGAATGTTGTTGATTGTGCGTGGACTGAGAGGCAAAGCGTTATGACACAAAGGACCAGTAATAGACTTTTCTTCATATGCACGTTATCGAGACGCAGTAAAAATCGTTCGCGTGAAAGAAAAACATGGGCATGCAGCTTCACGTCGTTTGCGAAATCGATCGCATGTGATTGGCCATCAAACGTTGTGAATGCGGAATTACTAGCAAAAGAATTTCATACGGCTGAACTGGAATAGGCGTTGCAGACCACCGTCAAGATTTACTGACCCAAACATATAAGGAGAATTTGTCGTGATGTTCTCTAGAAGAGTATTGGCGATAGCTGTAGTCGGAATCGTTTTGGTCGTAACGCCTGGTGTTCAGTTGCGAGCTCAAACAATCGCTCAATTGAAGGCGACCGAGAAGGCGCGAGCCAGCGTGCTCAAGTTTGGCGTGGGCCGAACATCCCGGGTGGAGATCAAACTGAACGATCAAAGTAAAGTAAAGGGGTACATCAGTGAAGCCGGTCAAGATACGTTCACTGTCGTTGACTTACAAACTGGTTCGTCACAAAAACTCGCTTATGCAGATGTCGCACAGGTCAAGAAACTTGGAGGCGGTTTATCGACTGGTACATGGTTAATCATCGGCGGCGCCGCAGCCGCCGCGATAGTTATCGGTGTGATTGCTAAGCCTGCAGTTTGCGATGGTGGCGCACAAAGCCGTTTTCCTTGCTAGCGGTGGCGTAATCTGCCTGGGACTCGCGTGAACCAAAATAGGGGCGCCCGCGGAGGGCCGCCCCTACAGAAATTCCACAATTTTTAGACGTGGCGTTTCAATCATCCGAATTCGAGCAAGCCCTAACGAGATATAGCATTGTTGATTGCCTTAACTGCCGCATCGGGATCTTCAACTTCCACAATCAACTTTCCATAGCGCTCATGGTCCAGCTCGACGACGATTGTTTTCTCCGGATGATGCACATCCCAAAAAACAAAATCCCCATCCTGATAGAATGTTCCGGCTCGAAAGATATTTGGAATGTCTGTGCCGCCTAGCTTTAGTCCTTGAAACCAACCCATTGCTGGTTGTGGATCCGCGTATGCTCGCTTGATGTGTGAAAGAGGTATCGTGAGACGGCTGCGCAGTGACCAAAGCTTGTCCCAGCCTTCTAGCTCGAAGACCATGCTGTCATCCTGTAGAAAAATTTGGACCATGTGACTTCAACTCCTTTTCATCACGCGCGCTGATGGTCTTAGCGGCAGATTTACGCTGATGACGCAGATAAGATTGCCGATTGCCGAATGCCAATTTTCTTATTGATTGCGGCCGCATGGAAACCAAAGCAAAAGATTGGTACTGGTGCAGTTTCAAACTTGTGGGTCATGAAGTCAGTACCGATTCGCGGTAGCGTCGGGTCAGTTTCCATATCGACGCCTGAATCTGC